>CAZBTA010000011.1:0-46677 GCA_964494515.1 uncultured Bryobacter sp. | reverse complement strand
GAATGACCAGGGCTTGCCGGTGCCGATCAGGCTCAAGGCGAGCAGCATACCGGCGAGATAGCCGGCGAGTTGTTTCTGGTAGATTTGCCAGTCTTTGAGGACGAGGGTGCGGATCATGCGGGATCTCCGGTGGCGATGGAGGAGACGAAGATGTCTTCGAGGTCCATGCGGTCGATGGTGTTGATGGTGAGGCCGAGCTCTTGCAGTTGCACGGGCAGGCTGGGGTGGAAGTGGCGCACCTTGAGCTCGACGAGGGAACCATTGCGGCGGACCGAAACAGTGTCGGACAGCGTGGCGAACTCATCGCGCCAATCACCATGGCAGAGGATGCGCCGCCAACTGTCGAGGAAGACCTCCTTATCGCCAGCGGCGACGAGGCGCCCGCGGTGGAGAAAGGCGATGGAATCGGCCAGTAGCTCAACGTCGCGCGTGTTGTGAGAGGAGAACAGCACGCTGCGCTGGTCGTCGGTGAGCACTTCGGCGATGGCGGTGAGGACTTCGTTGCGCGCGATGGGGTCGAGGCCGGTGGTGGGCTCGTCGAGCAGCAGCAGACGCGGGTGGCGCGAGAGGCTGAGCAGGAGCAGAGCCTTGACGCGCTGGCCGTGGGAGAAGCCGCCGGTGGGCTGGTCGGCGCGGAGATCAAAGCGCTTGAGCAGGCGTTGGGCGTAGGGTTCGTCCCACTGCGGGTAAGCGGAGCGGATGAGATCCATGTGCCAGCGGAGAGTTTGCTTGCGATAGAGGCGCATGTCCTCGGAGGCGTAGCCAATCTCGCGGCGGGCGGCGACCTGGCCCTGGGGCATGGAGTAGCCGCAGACATGGGCGGTGCCCTGGTCAGGCTCGATGAAGCCCATGAGGATGCGGAAGATGGTGGATTTGCCAGCGCCGTTGACGCCGACAAGGCCCATGACGTGGCCGGTGGGCAGAGTGAGATTGATATCGGCGAGCGTGAAGCCCTGGTAGGACTTGGTGACGCCGGCGAGGTGGATGGCGTGGGACATTAGCGCTTGCTCTCGATGGTGGGGAGGAGGCCGAGTTGTTCGCGGGCGACAAGCTCGCGTTCGACTTCGCCAAGGATGGCCGGGGGATCGAGCTTGAGCCGAGCGGCGGCATCGAGCATGGTGTGGAGCGCGGCGTTGAAATCCTGACGGGCGAGCTGCAGCGGAATGTCGAGCGAGTCGGCGACAAAGGAACCCTTGCCCGGGCGAGTGACGATGACGCCCGCGTGCTCGAGCTCGAGATAAGCGCGCTTGACGGTGATGACGCTGACTTTGCTGCTGGCGGCGAGCTGGCGGATGGAGGGGATGGGTTGGCCGGGCGCCCAGTCGCCCGCAAGCACCTTGGCGGTGATCTGGTCGATGATCTGGGCGTACATGGGGGTGCTGTCGCTGGGGGAAAGAAAGAGTTCGGTGGAATCGACCATCTGTGTATAGAGTGTATATACGGTTAGTTACAGTGTCAAGAGCAAGTTGTCGCAAGGTTGCGATAGTGGAGCAAGGGCGCGACAATCAGCAGTTCTCGAAGGGTCATCCATTGGAGTGATGAAACACTTGATTCATTGGATTGCTCCCGTCCTGACGATTGGGGTGATGGCCGCTGCCTCGTTGCAGCCCGGCGACGCCATACCGACCGTACAGGGCAAAACACTGGACAACAAACAGATTGAACTGCCGCAACTGTTGGGTGGGCGAGCCGGAGTGCTGGCGTTTGGATTCTCGCGGGAGGCTGGCGGCGTGATCCGCGCCTGGGCCGACAAGCTGGGAAGCGATGTGCCGGTGTATCAGATTCCGGTGCTCGAAGGAGTGCCGCGGCTGTTTCGTGGATTGACGGAAAGCAGCATTCGTAAGGACAGCGGCGACCGGTATCGCGGGCAGGTAGTGCTGCTGTACAAGGATGAAGCGCTGTGGCGCACGCGCCTCGAAGTGGCCAGCGACAAGGTGGGCTACCTGGTGGTGGTGAATGCGCAGGGCAAGGTTGTGGAGCGAATCAGCGGCAACCCGTCGGATGCGACGGTGGAGAAGATTCGCAAGGCGATTCGCTAGGGGAGAACCACCATGAACCATCCAACTGTAGTGCTTGCAGGTGCGACGGGCGATCTGGGCGGCAGAATCGCTGGAGAGCTGACGAAGCGGGGCGCGCGAGTGCGCGCCCTGGTGCGGAAGGAACTGACGGGAGCCAAGGCCGAGCGGCTGGAGTCGCTCGGGGTGGAGCTCAAGCGAGTGGATTTTGGCAGCGTAGTGGAACTGGGCAAGGCGAGCGAAGGCGCTGATGTTGTGGTGTCGGCGCTGGCGGGATTGCGACCCGTGATTGTGGAGATGCAGACGCGGGTGCTGGATGGGGCGCTGCGCGCGAGGGTGCCGCGCTTTATCCCGTCTGACTTTGCGATTGATTTCACGCGTATTCCGGAGGGATGGAACCGCAATCTGAATCTGCGAAATGAGTTTCGCAAGCACCTCGAGAACAGCCCGATCAAGGCGACTTCAATTCTGAACGGAGCCTTTACGGACATGCTGACGGGGATGGCGCCGTTCATTCTATTTCGCTGGGACCGCATCCTGTGCTGGGGCGACCCGGATCAGAAGATGGACTGGACCACGATTGCGGATACGGCGGCCTTTACGGCGCAGGCGGCGATTGATGACAACACGCCGCGGTATCTCCGGATTGCTGGTGATCAGATGAGCGCCAATGATATGGCGCGCATGATGACGGAGATTACGGGACGGCGGCACAAGGTGTTTCGGCCCGGTGGGCCCGGAATGCTGCGCGCCATGATCGGGCTGACCCGTGCGCTGACGCCAACCAGTGATGAGATCTATCCGGCCTGGCAGGGGATGCAATACATGCACAACATGTATGCGGGCATCGCAAAGTTTGCCAGCGTGGACAACGACCGGTATCCGATGCGATGGACCAGCGCAAGGCAGGTGCTGACGCAGTTTCTCGAGCAGAGCAACACGTCAGGCGGAACCCTTGAGGCGCCGCGCGCTACGGAAATCGGCGGGTGAGGCGCCCATCGACTTGCGAAACACCTGCGTGAAATGCGCGTGGGAGGCAAAGCCGGTGCGCTGGGCAATCTCCTGAACGGGAAGGTTGGTTTGCTGCAGTAGTTCCGCGGCGCGAGCAATTCGCTCGCGCCGTACGAATTCGGCGGGAGTCAACCCGATCGTGTTGCGGAAGGCGCGCGCGAAATGAAAAGGGCTGAGTTGTACGGCGGCGGCCAGGGACTCAACCGTGTGGGGCGTGTTGTAGCTGGCGCGGATGAGATCGGTAACCACGCGGATCTGGCGAGGAGTGAGGTGTTCTCGACCCGGAGCAGGCGGAGTAGATCCAAAATAGCGGATCAATTGCACGGCGAGCAGGCTGCCAAGAGCAGGCAGGGCGATGTCGCGACCGGGTTGATCGGTGATGACCTCCTGCAGGACGCGATTGGTGAGCAACTCCACCTGGGTATCGGCAATCACCAAAGACTCGCGATCGGCCAAGGGGTCTCGAGACAGGCCGAGGGTGGAAGTGAGCCATCGCGGGTCGAAAGAAATCATGGCCACTTCGGAGGGCTCAAGCCAGCGGGCCGAAACCAGCGCGCCGGCCGGGAAGAAGCTGGCGGCACCAGGTGGGATATCAACCTTCGACCAGCGACCCTCCACGGAGTAATGCACCGAGCGGGTGGGGCCGAGATTGACCCCGAGCGTGTGATGCAACATGCGGGACGGCGGAACCTCGCCAGGCGGAAGCTGAACGTGCTCGAGAAGGATGTTGGAGCCGGTGTGAGACAACACGGGCGTGGCGGCGGCTGAGAGTGGTCGCGAGGCGCCTGAAACGGGGTCAATGGCAGTGGTGATTGAAGTCGGCAACCGGTTTTTGCCTCCAAGTGCTTAAGATGACGAATCGGCGAAAGTGGACGCAGCTTGAATCAGGCAAAGAGGAGCGCAAGAAGTGAACAGGGGATTCAGGAATCTGACAGAGGTTTTTGAGGCAGACAGGCAAGATAGCAGCATATGAGCTCACAACAGCAACCATTTCGTCCAGAAGATAGCGCCCTGCTGCTGATTGATCACCAGGTCGGCACGATGCAGCTGATCAAGAACATCCCTGTGGACCACGTCAAGAAAGTGACCCTGGCCCTGGCCAAGGCGGCACGAATCCTCAACATGCCGGTAGTGCTGACATCGAGCCAGGAAGAACGGCTGCAAGGGCCGCTGATGCCGGAGCTGGCACAGATTCTGCCGGAGGCGTTTGAGGCGCGAATCAAGCGCGCCGGCATCGTAAACGCCTGGAGCGACGCGAACTTCCGGAATGCCGCCGTTGCCACGGGCCGCAAGAATCTGATCATGGCTGGAGTAACCACCGATGTTTGTCTGGTGTATCCCAGCATTAGCGCGGTTGAAGAAGGTTTTCGCGTACAGGCGGTGATGGATGCCTCTGGCTCACCGTTTGAACTCTCTGAAGACATGAGCCGCCGCCGCATGGAGAAGGCTGGTGTTGTGCTGACAGCGACGAACACGATGATCGCCGAACTGGCACAAGACTGGTCGACCCCGGCGGGATCGCAACTGATCCAGTTGTTGTTTACTGATGTGCTGCCCGGTATTGATCCCGGCAAGCACAGCTAGTTTCCCTCAATTCATCCGACCCCCGGACTTGAGCGCGCCATGGGCACCACGTAGTGCCGCTGGCGCGTCTTTTTTTGGCAAGCTTTTGCAATTCCAGAGACGAAGAAGATGTGTTAATCTCTTTCGGATCTATTGGGAGTAAGTGCGGGAAAGAGGATGACGAAAGTTACAGTTTTGTTACTGGTGGCCGGAGGCTTGTCTGGTTTGGAGCCGACGCTGCCGCTATCGCAGATGGTGCACGAGGAGTGGAATGGAACAAGGGGATTGACCGAGGCAAGCGTGCGAACGATGGCGCAAGCGGGCGACGGCTACCTGTATGTTGGGACGCAGGACGGGTTGTTCCGATTCAATGGGGATTCGTTTGTGGTGGTGGACCTGGGCGCCGAAGGGCGAGCGGGAACCAATAGCGTATCGGCGCTACTGGTGGACGGAGATTCGTTGTGGGTGGGCACCCGGGGGGGATTATTCCGACTGCGGGCGGGACGCCTGGTGGAGGGGGCTACGGGATCCGGTCTCGAACAGGCATCGATCCTGTCGCTGGCCCGGGGAAGCGACGGAATGATCTGGGTGGGCGACACGAAGGGGCTGGTGCGGCTGGGGGGCGGCGCTGCAAAGCGGTGGAACAAGGCGAATGGATTGCCCGGGGAACAGATCCGGCGCATTGTGCCGGACGGGGCGGCGCCATGGCTCTGTACGCTTGATGCGGGGTTGGTGCGATGGCAGGACGGCCGTGCGGAGGTTGTAAGTGGAATGCCTTCGCAACAGGTGTCAGATGTGGCGGTTGACCGGCAGGGCCGTTGGTGGGTGGCCACCAATCAGGGGATCGGGCGTGTCGAGGCCAATCGTTTTGTGCGCGATGAACGACTGGGCGGCGTCAAGGTCTACAACCTGCTGGTGGATCGTGAGGATCACCTGTGGGTAGCACACATGCAAGGGTTGAGCCGCCTGCGCGGCGAGAAGCTCGAGAGCCTCGAATGGCCGGATGCCACCCTGTCGCGCGCCAGTTGGGGATTGCTCGCAGATCAGGCGGGCAGCATCTGGTTTGGATCCATGGCGCGAGGGTTGCACCGTTTGCGGCGCGGGAGCTTCATCAGCTACGGCGCGGCGGAGGGGATGAGCGAGCGGATGGGTCTGGTGGTCAGGCGGGCGCGTGATGGCGGGGTGTGGCTTGGGAGTGAAGAGGGGCTGTACCACCAGCGAGGCGGCGTCGTGCGGCGGTTTGGCGCGAGGGAGGGGCTGCCTGAGGGCGAGGTGACGGCGGTTGACGAAGATGAGACAGGCGGGCTTTGGGTGGGGACACCAAGAGGATTGCGCCGGCTCGAGCGTGGAGTGGCAAGGGGCGGATATGGGGCGTTGCTCGATGGGGTGATGATTCATGACGTGGTTGCCGGCGCCGCCGGGCAGGCGTGGGTGGGGACGGATGCCGGTCTGGTGCATTGGGATGGCGAAAAGGCGCGACTGATGGGCGAGGGGGAATGCGCCGCTCGTGTGCCGGTGGGTAACCTGATGCGCGGACGCGATGGAGCTCTCTGGATATCGCTGCAAAACACCGGGCTTTGCCGCATGAAAGACAACCAATGGAAGCTGTTCCGCAAAGAGGATGGCCTCGGCGCGAACTCGGTGTTTGGTTTGAGCGAGGATGCGAGTGGCGTGGTGTGGAGCGGTGGGTATGGACTGGCGCGATTTGACGGACAGCGCTGGTTTCGGTTCGAGAGCAAGCATGGGGTGCCACGGGGGTTCGTGTATCAGGTGGTGGATGATGAGCGTGGCCATCTGTGGCTTGCTGGCAAGGGAGTATGGCGGATTGCGCGACGCGAGCTTGAGGAAGTGGCCATGGGCAAGCGCCAACGCGTGGTGGCGATGCGATTTGGCGAACAGGATGGCATGAGATCGGGAGAGTGTGTGGGCGGGGAAAGTCCTCCGGCGGCCATGGATCGTGAGGGGCGAATCTGGTTTGCCACCGGAAAGGGATTCGCGATGGTGGATCCGACAAAGCTGTTGCGGCCGTGGGGGTCGGTGGCGCCGATCGTGCGCGATGTGGTGGCGGATGGCTCCCGGCTGCAGGGCGCCGTCGTACGTGTTGCGGCGGGTACGCAGCAGCTCGAACTGGCAATCGACGCCGCGAATCTGGTGCAGGGCGAGGCAACGCGCTTTCGCTATCGCATGAGCGGATTTGACCGTGACTGGATCCACGCCGGCAGCCGCCGCGTGGCGATCTACAACGTGTTGCCGCCGGGAGAATACCGGTTTGAGGTGGAAGCGGAGACCGAAGGTGGCAACTGGCGTCGGGCAAGTGAAGCACTGACGATTGTCCAGGAGCCGCACTACTGGCAGACGCTATGGTTCCGGTTGGGCGGCGCCGCGCTGCTGGGTGCGCTGCTCGTATGGGCGTATTGCTGGAGGTTGAAACAGCTGCAAGGGCGGATTGATGCCATGCTGCATGAGCGGCACGAGGAACGCATCCGCATCGCGCGCGAGCTGCACGATACCGTGTTGCCCGAGTTGCTGGGCGCTACGGTGCAACTGGAGCTGGTAAGAGGACAACTGCCACAAGGGGCCAAGGAGGCGGTGGCTACCGCAATCGACATTATCGAACGGGCGCAACGGGATACCAGAGGCGTGGTGCTTGATCTGCGGATGACCCAGGTAATGGGTGGACATCTCGCGGCCGCGATGAAGGCGTATGGCGAAAGGCACGGTTATCCCCGGGGTGTGAATGTGGTGGTGCAATGCACGGCAGAGCTGGGAGGCCTACGTCCGGAAGTGGCGACAACCCTTTATCGCGTGGCCCAGGAAGCGATGAGCAACGCCTTTCGGCATGCCCATCCGGCGCAAATCGCAATTGAGTTGAGCGAGGACGCAGAGGCCATTCGACTGGTGGTGAAGGACGACGGACGAGGATTTGCCGTCGAGACGAGCGGGCGCGAGGACAACTTTGGGCTGGTTGGCATGCAGGAGCGCATCAGAGCGCTGAACGGCGATTTCATGATTGAAAGCGCCACGGGCAAGGGCACGACGGTGACCGCCGTGGTGCCGCGGAGCGGGCGTCGCTCCATGCAGGCGGCCCAGGGCTAGCGGCCGGGCAGGCGGAGGATCGTGCGGTTGATGAAGGCGATCAGCTGCCCCTGGCGCGAAAAGCCGGTCTTGGCAAAGAGGTGCTTGAGATGGGTGCGCGCGGTCTGCACCGTGATGCCGATCTGGGCGCAGACATCCTCAAGCGCCATGCCGGTGGCGAGCATGGCGGCGATCTTGGCCTCGGCGGGCGTCCAGGTGAAGAGCTTTTCGAGGATGGCGGCGTCGGCGGTGGGGATGAACGTGGATTCGATCAGATAAACGAGGACGCTGGTGGCGCTGCCCGCTGTCAGCAGGACAAGCATGGGGCTTGCTGAATAGCGGGCGTCATGGGGCAGCAGCAGGCGGCGGGATTCGCCAAGGTGAGAAACCACTTCGAGGGCGGCGCGGAATTCGACGTCCGCCGCTTCCTTGAGGAAGGCAAGCTGGCCGGAGTGGCTGGTGATGTCCTCGCGGCGGGAGAGTATGCCGCGAGCTGTAGCATTGGTGTCAAGGATACGGCCGCGAGTGCTGAGCTCGATGACGCCAATGCCAAGATTTCCGAACTGCGCGAGTAAAGTCTCGTGCTCGCGACGATAGCGATCCAGCTCAAGACCGGCATGCAGCGCCGAACGGACAAAGGGGGCGAGGGATGACCATCCCTCGGTGCGATCGATGTGAAATGGGCCAGCGAATGATTTGCGGAATGCGGCCTGAATGACGATCAGATCCGAGCTGAAGCGGAACTGGTGCGCGTGAACGTGCCAGTGTTCGGAGTCACGCGCGATCGAGAGCGTAGCAGGAAGATCGTGGGGAAGCTGCGGCTGGAGAGAGAACCAATGATGCTGCCAGGCAAGAAAGGCGTCTCTTGTAAGACCAAAGTAATACGATTTGTGGGACAGGACGCGGTTCTGGCTAACCACGGCGAGAAAGGAGAAGTCAGCTTCAAATTCCTGCGATAAAGCAGCGAGGTAATTCTGCCAATGCTCCGGTGATTCGGTCGTGCTTAGGGCAATATGCGCCAACTGCAATAACGAAGGCTTCAATAAAGCCATTTGACGCTCGGGGGTGGGCATCGTAGACCACAGATTTTTCAGTGTGGCATGAAAGATTTATCCCTGTATCACCCATTTGGGTTATGTGACGAATCATTTATTTTGCAATCCTGATTTGCAAGGGACGGTTGCTTTAGTGGTTCTTGCTTTGGTCGGGAATGTGTTGAAACGAGGACTTATTTAGTGCCGAAACGCACTTTGTCGTCGTAGCCGGTCATTTCGAGATAACCCACACCGCGATGGGTGCCGGCAAAGCGCATGGCACCCTCCCAGTAGCTGGGGGTGAGTTTGCTTTTGCTCAAAAGTTCCTGGGCGTCGAGGGTCGGGGTGGCGTTGAGTTCGATGGCGAATTTGGGGATTTTGAGATGCCATTCGACCGGATAGTTTTTCCACTTCCGCTGGGGCGTGAGGGAGAAATCGGTGTTGGCAAGATGCTCGGATGAGCCATCCGGGCGGATGAAAGTGCCAGCGGAGAAGGGGCTCGATTGGCCATCTTTCTGGCGCAGGCGGTACAACATTAACTCGGTTTGGTTGTCGAGCTGGATGGAAAACCAGTCCCAGCCGGCGAGGTTGGGGTCGAGCTCGCTTGAGAAATATTCGTGGTCCATCCAGGTAGTGCCGGTGAGCTGGTGGGTGGCTCCGCCGAGGGTGAGCTTGCCCTGGGTGTTGAGGCGGGGGAATGAGATGTAGTGGCTGGCCTGGCCGGCAAGCGGGCCCTTCTGGCTGACGCCCTTGAGGCCGTGGACGACGTGGGGTTTGGCGGGGGTGAGCGTGAAGTCGAAGGAGAAGTCTTCGCAGGTGGCGACGAGGTGGTGGCTCGTGGGGGTGAGGTGGCAGGACCAGTTGCCATTCCAGATGCGACCCGTGGCGGCATCAACACCGGCGAGGCCGGGCCCGGGACGATTGAGACGCTCGGTATGGAGAAAGCGTTTGCCCTCGATGTCGGTGAGGGCAAGGTGGGCCATATAGGCGTCGCGTGTGGTCCAGATCGATTTGCCCGCAACGTTGGGGGCGAGGGCGGCGCGGAAGAACGTCAGCTCATAGCCGAAGGGGCGGCCAGCGGCGGTGGCGAGATTGCCGGTGTAGTACCACCACTCGGTTTGGAAATCGGCGTGGGAGAAGTGATCGCGCGGAAACTCGTAGCGATAGCCGGGCAGGGCCTTGATGAAAGTTGCGGCGGCGAGAAAGTCACGGCGGGTCATTCTTCGTGCATTACCTCGATGGGATTGAGACGGGTGGCGATGCGGGCCGGGTAGAGGCCCGCGATGACGGTGGCGATGAAGACAAAGCCGAGGGCCGAGAGCATGGCGAGCACGGGCAGGTGGAACTCGATTGTCCAGCCGAAGCTCTGCTTGTTGATCACGAAGATGAGCACGAGGCTGAGCAGTGTGCCCGAGGTGACGCCGAGGATTTGGGAGAACAGGCCGATCCAGGCGGCCTCAAACAGGATGAGCGAGCGCAACTGGCCCGAGGCGGCGCCGAGAAAGCGCAGCAGGCCGATCTCGCGACGGCGGTCGATAATGAGCGCGAGCATGGCGCCGGCGACGCCCATGACAGCGACGAAGATCGCTACGGCCTCGAGGGCGTAGGTGACGGCGAAAGTCTGATCGAAGATGCGGATGGCTTCGCGGCGCAGCGAGCTGTTCTCGAACAATGCAATGCGGCGGGGGGCGTAGGCCTGCTCGATGGCGTTGCGCAGGCGGGAGCGATCGGCATCGGGCGCGGCATAGACGGCGAGGTTTGAAGGCTCCTCAGCGGGCAGGTAGCGCCGCATGACGGATTGATCGAGGATGATGTAGCCGTTCTCGCTCGAGTAATCGAGGAAGATGCCGGCAATGCGGAAGGAGGGCCTGGCGCTGCCAAGCGGAATCGAGAGGCGATCGCCCACGCGGACGCGGTGTTTCTCGGAGAACGGCTCGCTGACGATCACGGCCTCACCTGCGAGCATGCCGCGGATGGCGTCCTGCTGGTCGCCGGCCTTGAGCGATGTGCGGCCGTAGCGCATCTGGGCGCGGACATCGCCAGCAGCGAGCGTGACAGGCAGGCCGTTATAGCGGATCGACCAGGCGCGGAAGCGATCGACGGCGAGCACACCGGGGATGGCCTCGATGCGGCGGGCGACTTCTTCGGCGATGGTGGGGTGGCGATCCATGGCGGCTTCGCCAGCGGGACGGAGGTAGAAATCGGCGCGGATCTGGCGATCGATCCAGGTGATCATCGTTTCGCGAAAGCTGCCGACCATGATGCCGACGCTGGTCATCATGGCGATGGCGGTGGCCAGAGCGGCGACGAGAACGCTCGAGCGGCGCAGCGCGCCAGCCAGACTGCGACCGGCGAGCAGCGACTGGATGCCGCCCAGCCCGGCAAGGCGACGAGCGCCAAACTGGATCAGGCTGGGGGCCGATAACGATGCGGCGGCGACGAGCGCCAGCGTGGCGAGATAGCCGCCGAAGGGCTTGCCGGCGATGGGTGGCAACTGACACAAGGCCCAGGCTGCGGCCATGGCGCCGGCGGCGTAGAGCAGATTGCGCGGAGAGGCCTGCTGCAACTGCGTATCGATGCGGCCACGAGCCATGGCCTCAGTGGGTGGGATCTGACCGGCCTCAAGCGAAGGAGCAAGAGCGGCGAGAAAACTGACGAGCAAGCCAGACCCAAGGCTGAGCAGCGCCGCGGCGGGGTCGAAGACCACTGGCGCGGCGGTTGATGAGACGTAAAGCGCGCGCACCGTAAGGCCAACGAGCTCGACGGCGCCTTCGGCGAGCACACGGCCGAGCGCGAGCCCAAGCAGGCCTCCGGTGAGGCCGATGAAGAGCGCCTCGCACAGGAAGGCGAGCGTCAGCAGAGCGCGCGAGCCGCCAATGGCGCGTACGATACCGATCTCGGCGCGACGGCGCACCACCGAGACGCTGATCGTGTTGTAGATGAGGAACGCGCCGACCAGCAAGGCGATGTAAGAGAGCACGCGGAGATTCCAGCGGAAGGCGGCGAGCATCTTGCGGTTCTCTTCTTTGCGGGCACCGATGGGGCGCACGGTGGCGCCGGTGGGCAGATGGGGCTCGAGGCGTTTGACCCATTCGTCGACATTCGCCTTTTCGGCGGCGGGCAGCGTGACGAGGATGCGATCGAGGCGGCCATTGCGATTGGTGACAGCTTCGGCGTCTTCGAGATCCATGAGGATGAGGTCGCCAGAGACTTGCCGCGAGTCGATGGTGCCGATGATTTTGTAGTTGAGCGGTTGATCGTTGATCTGCAGCGAAAGCGTGTCGCCCTTGTTGCCGAGGGTGGCGGTGGTGAAGATGCCGCGTTCTTGTGTCGTGGGGGTGGGGCCCGACTGATTCTGCGCGGCGAGCTCGAGGGCATTGGCAAAGACATCGACGCCGATCAGCGGGATCGTGCGCTTGTTGTTGACGATCGCGTAGTCCTCAATGCGGGGCGAGAACGTCAGCGGGTAAGGCAACTGTGTGAGGCGGCCGAGCAGATCGGCGGGCAGGCCACCGGTGGTGAGGATCTCGATGTCGTCCTGGCCGGAGACGGTTTCCATCGAGCTCTTGAAGCTGCCGGCGGCCGCCTCGCCAGCGAGATCCATGGCGAAGATGACGGCAACGCCCAATGCGATCGAGAGGACCGTGGTGAGCGTGCGGCCGCGATCCGCCCACAACGGCCGCAGGATGAGGCGGGCGAAGAGCTGGATCATTGGATACGGCCGTCTTGCATGGCAATGACGCGATCGGTGACGCGAGTGGAATCGGGCGAGTGGGTGGCCATAAGGATGGCCGTGTTGCGCTCGCGGGTGACGCGGCGCAGCAGGTCGAGAATGAGATTGCCCGTGGTGGTGTCGAGGTTGCCGATGGGTTCGTCAGCAAGCAGCAGGCGAGGCTGGTGCACGAGGGCGCGGGCAATGGCGACGCGCTGCATCTGGCCACCGGAAAGCTGGTGGGGCATGCGCGGGCCGTAGCCGGCGAGCTCTACCCACTCAAGCGCCTCGAGCGCGCGGGGACGGGCATCGGCGCGGCCAGCGAGCAAAAGGGGTAGCTCGATATTCTCGGCCACCGAAAGCGTGGGCAGCAACTGGAAGTTCTGAAAGATGAAGCCGACCTTGTTGCGGCGCAGAGCGGTGAGCTGGGCGTCGTTGAGCCGAGAGGTGTCTTCCCCGTCGATCGTGACGATGCCGGAGGTGGGAAAGTCCATGGCTCCGGCGAGGTTGAGCAACGTGGACTTGCCGCAACCACTGCGGCCGACGAGGGCGACAAACTCACCGGGGGCGAGCGTAATCGAAACACCATCGAGCGCGGTAACCTGTTGGCCCTGCGCCTGATAATGCTTGATTACGTTTTCTACATTTAAGACTGGCACCACTTTGATAGATTCCGTTAGGTTGGTTACAGATGGCATTCTTGCTGCTCAGTGCAAATTCAGAGACGGTCGGGCTTTTGCTCGCGATGTTGCTGGTGTTCGGGGCGGCAAAGCTGATGGCGGAATTGGCCGAGGCGGTAGGCCAGCCGGCAGTGGCGGGAGAGTTGATCGCCGGGGTGCTGATCGGCCCGAGTGTGCTGGGGTGGGTGAAGCCGAATGAATTTCTGAGTGTTTTCAGTGAGTTGGGAGTGTTGTTCCTGCTGTTTCAGGTAGGGCTCGAGCTCAAGGATTTCAAGCTGATGCGCGTGGGGTGGGATGCGCTGTTGATTGCGGTAAGCGGCGTGATTGTGCCGTTCATTCTGGGCCGGCAGATCATGCTGGCGATGGGGCATCCACAACTGGAGGCGGCCTTCGTCGGGGCGGCCATGGTGGCGACTAGCGTCGGGATTACCGCTAAAGTGCTGGCGGATATGGGGTTGTTGAACCATCGGGCGAGCAAGCTGATCCTGGCGGCGGCGATCATCGACGACGTGCTGGGGCTGATCGTGCTGGCCGTGGTGTCGAGCCTCGCCAAGGGCTCGGTGAACTATCTGGAGCTGGGCACGACGGCGGTGCTGGCGACGGGATTTACCGTGATTGTGGCGCAATATGGCACGCGAGCCTTCGAGAAGATTGTGCCGCGGGTGGATAGCGCGACGAAGACGGCCAAGAGCCAGTTTATTCTGTCAATTCTACTGCTGCTGTTGCTGTCGATTCTGGCCAGCCAGGCCGGCGTGGCCGCGATCATTGGCGCGTTTCTGGCCGGCATGGCGCTGGCCTCGAGCGTGAGCGATGAGACGAAGCACGAAGTGGAGGGCGTAACCGAGCTGCTGGTGCCGTTCTTTCTGGTTGGCATCGGCATGCAGATGGATCTGAGCGTGTTTGCCGATCAGTCGACGATGCTGATCTGTGGCGTGATCCTGCTGGCGGCGGTGGCGTCGAAGCTGATCGGGTGCGGGCTGGGGGCGGCGCGGCTGGGGCTGGGCGATGCGCTGAAGGTGGGCGTGGGCATGGTGCCGCGCGGTGAGGTGGGCATGGTGGTGGCGCAGATCGGGCTGAGTATCGGGGTGATCCCGAAGAATGTGTATGCCGTGGTGGTGTTTATGTCAGTGGCGACGACGATGATCGCGCCGCTGATGCTGAAGCTGGCCTACCGCAAGGAAATGCGCCAGGTTGAGCCGTCCTGAGGGCAGAAAGCGCGTGATAGGTATGAGAACTTTACTGGCGACCCTGTTGTTGGCTGGGACAATGCTGGCCGCTGAGCGCGGCGACTGGAACGCGACGACGGCCTTGCGCGCTGGCGACAAGGTGGGCGTGGTGACGGCGGATATGAAGCGCGTCGAAGGCGCCTTCACAAGCGCCGACGACAAGGCGATCGTGGTGGATGGCAATGCGATCCAGAAAGACAAAGTGGTGCGTGTGTATCGCAAGGCGGGCCTGAGCCGGCTGACGCGCACGGCGATTGGCGCTGGCATTGGCGTGGCGGCGGCGATCGTCATTACGCAGACCGGCGGCAAGCGCTTTGAGAACGAAGGCGGCAAGTTTGGCGGCGTGGACGACGCCGGTTGGTACGCCATTGCGATCGGCGCCGGGGCTGGCCTGGGCGCGGCATCGGGCAGCGGCTATCAGACGATCTACCAGCGCAAGTAAGCGCTAGGTGGCGGAGATGCCCTTGATGATGGCCGAGGCGCGCTCAAAGAGCATGGCCGTCTCGTTGGCGCAGCCGAGGAAGAGAAAGCCCTTCTGCTTCCACATCTGCATCAGCTCGAGCGAGCGATTGTGCGTGCCAGGGATGATGCCACGCTTGAGGCAGGCATCGCGGATCGTCTCGTAGGCGGCGACGAACTTGGGGTGCGTGAACTCACCAGGCACACCGAGAGAAACGCTCAGATCGGCCGGCCCGATCATGACGATGTCGACCCCGGGGACATCGAGCAATTCATCGACGCGATTGAGCGCGGTTTCGGTCTCGATCTGCAGCACGACGAGGGTTTCCTCGTTGTAGTGTTCGATGGCCTGGGGGATGGTGACGGCGGCGTAATCGTAGTTGACCGGCGTAAGCCCGTAGCCGCGAATGCCGGCGGGTGGAAAGCGCGTCCAGCTGATGGCCTCGCGCAGCAATTCCGGAGATTCCACTCGCGGAAAGATCACCCCCGGCGCGCCGACATCGAGCGCGCGCGCCACCAGCCCATACTGCAAATCCACGACGCGGACGAGCGGCGTGAAGTTGACGTAAGGGGCGATGCGGCAGAGGTCCTGCACGGTTTCGAGATCGAAGCCGCCATGCTCGCAGTCGATGAAAGCCCAATGAAAACCGGCGGCCGCGAGGAGCTTGAGCACCTCTTGCGATCGCAATTGACCAAAGCCACAGCCGTATTGGGGTTGGCCAGCCTTGAGGGCGGCCTTGAGGAGATTCTTGCGCAGTGCCACGGAATTAGGCCTTTAGCCTAACAGAAGCACATGGTGATCGTGGCAGCCGTGGTGGATGTTCTCAAGGATGGTGGGGATGAAGTCGAGGCCGTAATCACTGAGCATGGCGAGCAGCGAATAATGCCGCTCCTGCAGGTGGCCGTGCGGGGCGAGGCGGTGGGAAATGTGAGCCGCCTGGCGCTGCGCCTGTTCGTTCTTGCGCAGCATCTCGCTGACGATCTTGGTGTGGTTCTTCTGGAACTGGTAGCGGATCTTGCGCTGTGAATTCTCGAGGGCGGCGGTGAGCGTGGGGTCGAAGGATTCGATGCGGGAGCCGAGGGCGTTCATCGTGGATTCCACGGTGCGCTGGGCCTGCTGGAGCGCCTCAGTGATGTCGGGTGGTACGAGGCGTTTGGCAAGCGTGGTGGCGACGTGGGCCTCATCGTGCAGCATGTCGGCGAGGCGCACGCGGTAGCGCTCGATCGTCTTGGCCGATTTTTCATCGAGGATGGTGAAGAACGCTCGCGGCAACACCACCGGCATGCGGCCGAGCAGCGCGCGATAGAGCACTTCAGACTGGGCAAAATAGGCCAGTTCGCCCGGCCCGCCCACCAACGCGGCCGTGGGGAAGAGCCAATCCTGCCACACCGGGCGCAGCAGCGCGTTGGGGGAGAGGTTGGCGCCATGCGCGGCCATGGCGGCGGGGTCGTAGGTTTTCGCGTTGAACTTGAGCTGCTGGCGCTTGCCGTCCTTGAGCAGGAAGAACAGCGAGGTTTCGTTGGCCTCAAAGTGCACCTGCGGGTGATAGCCGGCGGCGAGGAGTTCGCGATTGCGCGCGACGATGGCATCGCCGAGGGCCGGAGCGGCCATGGCGGCATTGCTCAGGAATTCGGACCCGACGGCGCGGAGATTCGCGTCGAGCGGGTCGGCAAAGATCAGGCCGAGAGGGGCGAGCAGCTCGCGAATGAGGCCGAGAAATGATTCGCCAAACGTGCGACCGTTCTGATAGTGGCGCCGGGCGATGGCGGCGACTTCCGGGGCGAGCGGCAGATCATCCGGCAATCCGGCAAGGGCATGCAGCCCGGCGGGACGACCATCCGAGGCGGCGTCGGCCGTGATACGGCCATCCCAGAAATCGGCAAACCGGATCTCTTCGACGTCGTGGTCCTCGGTGGCAAGCCAGAAGATGGCGACCGCCGGCTGGCCCGCGGCAGTGAGCTGGCGGGCAAGGCTGATCGCGCTGAGAGCTTTGTACAGGGTATAGGCCGGCCCGCCGTACAACCCTACCTGCTGGCCGGTGAGTACCGCTACAGTGTTCGGCTGGGCAAGGCGATCGAGTTCGGGCTGATCGGGATTGATGGCGCGGAGGGCATCGACAACGCGCGCGCGACGCTCGGCCGGGTAATCAATTTGAGCAGCGGCGCGGGTGAGGCTGTCGGGATGCGACGGGTCGTGCGCATAGAAGGCCTTGACGCGGTCGAAGTCGTAGAGAAAATCCACGAACAACCGGGAAGACCCTGGAAGCTCATTCTGGCGGATACAGACACCTGTCATTCACACGCACCCTGTCGGGACACAAACGTACCTTAGCAGATGCAGGAAGGGGAGCGAAAGTCACGGAAAGTTTGGTAGTTTCAGAACAGGGTTTTCAGAGTGACTGATTCTGAGTTTCAATTGCGTAGCGATGCGGCACTGGCCGAACTGAACAAGGCGTTGCTGGTGGCGGCGGACGAATTCGAGTTCGACCCCGACTTTCAGGCAGGGGCGCTGACGGTCGAGTTCGAAGAGCCGCGCGAAAAGTATGTAGTGAGCCCCAATGCACCGGTCTACCAGGTGTGGGTAAGCGCGCGGGTCAAGAGCTACAAGCTCGACTGGAACGACGCCCGTGGCGCCTTTGTGCTCGAAAGCACCGGCCAGACGCTCAAGGAATTGATGGCCGACCTGCTCGAGCAGCGGATTGGGGAACCCGTAAAGCTCTAATGGCCGGGGTATACATCTCGTACCCCTTCTGCGCGCAAAAGTGTAGCTATTGCAACTTTGCCTCGGGCGTATTCCCGAAGGCGATGGAACCCGTATACCAACAACGCCTGCTGGCCGAGATCCGCGGTACGCAGTGGATGTTTACACCGGAAACTTTGTACCTCGGTGGCGGTACGCCGAGCCTTTGGGATCTAAATGAGCTCGAGGAAGTTCTGACCGCCATCCCCGGTAAACCGTGGCGCGAGGCCACAATGGAGGCCGCCCCGGGCACGTTGACTCCCGAACGGGTGGCGCGATGGCGCGAACTGGGCATTAACCGCGTGAGCCTCGGCGTGCAAAGCATGGTGGAAGGCGAGATCCGCAAGACAGGGCGCAAGCACACGGCGGCAATTGTTGCGCAAGATGTCGCAATGCTGCGCGAGGCGGGCATCGAGTCGATCAACCTCGACCTCATCGCCGGCCTTGCCGGGCAGACGCGCGAGAGCTGGGAGACGAGCCTTGAGGGCGTGATTGCGCTCGGGGCACCGCATGTAAGCGTTTACATCCTCGAGGTGGATGAGGATAGCCGGCTGGGCGCCGAGGTGCTGCTGAACGGCCAGCGCTACGGGGCGCCGACGATCCCGAGTGAAGAGACGCAGGCGTGGATGTACGAACGGGCCGTGGAGCGGCTGGCGGCCGTGGGTGTAGAGCGCTACGAGATCTCGAATTTCGCCCGGCCGGGCTGGGAGAGCTTGCACAACCTGAAGTACTGGAAGCTTGAGCCTTACTACGGCTTTGGCGCTGATGCGCATTCGTTTGACGGCCAGTGGCGTTGGCAGAATACCGACGTGGTGGGCGAATATACGACCTCGGATCGTGAGCCGGCCGATGTCGCGCAGGAGCGTTACTGGGTGGGGCTGCGGCTGAGCGAGGGCGTCGCGCCCGAGGAGCGCTATCGCGAGCTGGTGGACCGGCTGGTGGGGGATGGATTGCTCGAGTGGGTGGGGCCAAAAGTGCGGCTGACGGGGCGCGGGGTATTGCTCAGCAATGAGGTGTTTCAGGAGTTTCTTGGGGGCGATACTGAAGAAAGAAATGATCATTGATCTGCGGAGCGATACCGTAACCAAACCCACCCCCGAGATGCGCGCGGCGATGGCCAGCGCCGAGGTGGGAGATGACGTTTATCAGGAAGACCCAACAGTAAACCGGCTGGAGGAACGCGCGGCCGAAATCGCGGGCAAAGAAGCGGCGCTGTTTGTGCCGACCGGTGTGATGGGCAACACGATCGCGCTCAAACTGCACACCGAACACGGCGAAGAAATCATCTGCGACTCGCGCTCGCACATCCTCAACTACGAGCTGTCGATGATGGCGTGGTTTGCCGGGTGTGTGGCGCGCGCGATTCCGACAGCGAATGGATTGTTGACCTGGGACGCGATTGCGCCCGAGATCCGCAACGTGGGTCCGCATGCCGCGCCCACGGGGCTGATCGAGATCGAGAACACACACAACTTTGGCGGTGGCACGGTGTACCCGGTGGCGCAGATTGATGACATCTGTGATCGCGCGCATGCCGCGGGGCTGCCGGTGCACATGGACGGGGCGCGCGTGTTTAACGCCGCGGCGGCCAGCGGTGTGGAGATGAAGCGCATCGTCAGCAAGGTCGACACCGTGATGTTCTGCCTGTCAAAGGCGCTGGGCGCGCCGGTGGGCAGCATGCTGGCGGGCCCCAGAAAGCTGATCGACAAGGGGCGGCTCTATCGCAAGCGCCTCGGCGGCGGTATGCGCCAGGCGGGCATTCTCGCGGCGGCGGGGCTGATTGCGCTTGAGCAAATGCCGGCGCGGTTGGGCGAAGATCATGCGAACGCGCGCTGGATGGCCGAAGAGCTGTCACGCCTGCCGGGCATCACGATCGACCCTGCCACAGTGGCGACGAACATTGTGATTTTTGACGTGGCGGGCACGGGCCTGAGCGCTGGCGAGCTGACGGCAAGGCTCGAGGCCGAAGGCGTGCGAATGATCGCCTTTGGGCCGCGGCTGGTGCGGCTGGTGACGCACTACGATGTCCCTAAAACTTTTTGCGAAATTGCCGTAGAGAAGATCAAAGAACAGGTGAAGAAGGTATGAACCCGCTGTTGCGCGTGCCGTTTGAGATTCCCTTTGACGAGATCCGGCCCGAGCACATCGTGCCCGCGGTCCGCGAACTGATTGCTGAATCGCAAAAGAATATCGACCAGATCACCGCCCCCGTAGAAGGCGAGCGCACGTATGAGAACACGTTTGCGCTGCTTGAGGATTCGACGACCAATCTTGAGAACGCGATGGCCGTCGTGCGGCATCTGGAGAGCGTGGCCAACTCGCCCGCGCTACGTGAGGCGATCCAGGTGATTGAGCCCGAGGTGAGCGCGTTCTACGCCTCTATCCCGCTGAACGAAAAGCTGTGGGCAGCGATGCAACAGGTGCCGGTGCGTGCACTTGAGCCGATTTACAAGCGGGCGGCGCGCAAGCAGATGGAATTCTTCGAGCGCCATGGCGCCGAGCTCGCGCCCGAGGCCAAGAAGCGGCTGCTGGAGATCGACGTCGAGCTGCAGCAGTTGTGCACGAAGTTCTCGCAGAACGTGCTCGATGCCACCAACGCCTACGAGCTGATCATCGAGGATGAGGCTCGGCTTGCCGGTCTGCCCGAACACGCCAAACATGCTGCCAAAGCGAGCGCCGAGGCCAAGGGTAAGAAGGGCTTCCGCTTTACGCTGCAGGCGCCGAGTTTTCTGCCGGTGATGACGTATCTGGATGACGCCTCGATCCGGCGCGAGCTGTGGCAGGCCTACAACGCGCGCTGCACGATGGGTGAGCATAGCAATCGCGAGCTGATGCGCAAGATCCTGGAGTTGCGTCGCGAGAAGGCTCACCAGTTGGGTTTCTTCACGTTTGCCGATCTCGTGCTGGCCGATCGCATGGCGCAGCGCGGGTTGATCGCGCGCGAGTTTGTGTATGAGCTTGAGGCGGCCACGCGCGAACGGTTTGCCGAAGAGCACGAAGAGCTCGAGAAGTTTGCCGGGCGCAAGCTTGAGCCGTGGGACCTCGGCTACTACTCCGAGAAAATGCGCATCGCGCTGTACGACTTTGACGAAGAGGCACTGCGGCCTTACTTTGAGGTGGGCCGGGTCGAGCAGGGCATGCTCAAGCTCTACTCGCAGTTGCTCGGGATTGACGTGCGCCATGTGCCCGACGCCAAGGTGTACGAGCCGAGCGTGAAGTATTACGAGATCCATTCGGACGGCCGATTGATCGGCGCGTTTTTTGCCGACTGGTTCCCGCGAGAGTCAAAGCGCGGCGGGGCCTGGATGCAGGGCCTGATCACTGGCGGGCCGCAGCCCGATGGCGGATTTGCGCCACACCTCGGCGTGATCTGCGGCAACATGACGCCGCCCTCGCCGGGCAAGCCCGCGCTGTTGACGCATCGCGAGGTGGAGACGATCTTCCACGAGTTTGGCCACCTGCTGCACCATTGCCTGAGCGAGGTGCCGGTGCGCAGCCTGAGCGGCACGAATGTGGCGTGGGACTTTGTTGAGCTGCCGAGCCAGATCATGGAGAACTGGTGCTGGGAGCGCGAGTCGCTCGACTTCTTTGCCGAGCATTACGAGACGGGCGAGAAGATCCCGCAGGAGCTACTCGATAAGATGCGGCGGGCGCGGACGTTCCGCGCGGCGAGTGCGCAGATGCGGCAACTCGGCTTTGCCACGGTGGACCTCTACCTGCATACCGAGTTTGAGCCGGGCGTCGAGATCGATATCGTCTCGCAGACCAACGACATTCTGCAGCGCTTTACCCCCGTCCCGCTGCCGGACAACTACGGCATGGTGCTTGGCTTCACGCACTTGTTCGCAAGTCCGGTGGGCTACGCGGCGGGCTACTACAGCTACAAGTGGGCCGAGGTGCTCGATGCCGATGCGTTCTCGCGCTTCAAGCAGGAAGGCGTGCTCAACACCACGGTTGGCCGAGAGTATCGCGCGAAGATCCTCGCCAAAGGCAACAGCGAAGAGCCGCGAGATCTCTTCCGCGAGTTTATGGGTCGCGACCCGGTGCAGGATGCGCTACTGCAACGCATCGGCCTGATGGCCTAAGCAAATTCTTCGCGGAACAAACGTGCGAGTTCGCGATCGTGACGCTGGTCGACAAGACTGGCCACACGGTCGCGAATTTCATTTTTGAAGCGGCTCTTGCCCAGCGCGGCAATCGCACAGCCGGCAAGCTCGAGAGATTCCTGCTCCAGCGCACGCAGCAAAAACTCCGTTGCCTCCTCGCGCGGTGAGGCGCCAAGCGCAAAGAGGATGGTGCGGCGGATGGCGGTGTCGAGCCGAAGTTTCCACTGGTCACGGATCACGGCAAACGCGCGCTCGTGGCGGCATTGGGCGAGGGCGGCATAGGCCTCAAGCGCGGTGTCGGCGTGCGGGTTGGCGAGTTGAGCGGTGACCAGTTCGATGGCGCCGGGCTCGTTCAGCTCGACGAGGGCGAACATCGCCGCGCCCACCACTTCAAACCGCTCATCGCCGGCCAGCACCTTCTGCCGCAACAGCAATTCGGCCTCCCAGCGGTTGAGCGTGGCCAGGGCGGTGATGCATTCCATACGCACAAGGTGCGCGGGGTCAAACAGCCCGCCGGCCAGCTCGCGCAGCATGGTCGGGATGGCGAGGTTGGTCTCAAGCAGCGCCACGGCGGCAAAGGTGCGAATGGCGGTGGCGGTGTCGGCCTTGCCGCCCCACACGCTTTCCATCTGCACGCAATGAAACGCGCGCAGGTATACGCCCGCGTCGCGATGGCCAATGGCATGGATGGTGCGGATGAGCTCCAGCTTGGCCCAGCACTGGCTGTCGGTCTCGGGGCCATTGAGGAGAAAGCGATCAAAGGCGGCCACAAGCGAGTCGGCGCATCCGGTGAGCTCGAGCTCGCGAATGCGCTTTGCGACTTTGCTGACGTACAGGTTGTTTGCGTCGCTCAGGGCCCGGATCAGCGCGTCCGGGCTGAGCGTCGCGATAGCGTCGAGCTTGCGATCAAACGCTTGCCTGGCCATGAGTGGCGCGCTCAGCGGTGGCGCGGTAAATCCAGGCAGCGACGAGATACAGCAGCCCACCGATGACGAGCGTCTGGTAGAGGCCGAGGTAGATGGCAAGGAAGATGGCGAGCGCCGAGCCAAGCACGCTCGAGGCCGCGTTCATCGACCAGCCCCAGCGCACGGCGGACTTCTCCCAGTTCTCAAGGGAAGCAAGCCCCGTCGGGAACGGGATACCCATCAGAAAGCCAAGCGGGGCGATCAGCACCACCGTCATCAGCATCTTGAGCGGCAGCGGCCAGGCTGGGCCGAGGTCGCTCGCGAGGCCAGCAAAGTAGCCCAGCACGGGCACGAGGATGACAATCAGCAGCAGCACAATACGCAGGCGTTCGGCGCTGCCGTGGACGATGCGCTTTGACATGTAGCTGCCGATGCCGCTCGAGAGCAGCATCGAGAAGATGATCACCGTGAGCGCATAGGTGGGGTGGCCCAGCAGCAGCACAAACTTCTGGATCAGCGCGACCTGGATCATGATGTATCCCGCGCCGAGGCAGATGAAGTATACGAGGAACAGGCGCAGGCGCCGATCCTGCGGCAGGCGCTGGCCGAGCACGAGCGGCGGCAACACCAGCGTAACCAGCGTGGCCACCAGGCTGACAAACAGTACGCCGAACAGCATCGGCACGGCGCGGTTGATCTTGTAGTCGGCGTTCTCCTTTTGCGTCGAGAGCAGGAAGTTCCAGATGTCCTTCGGCTGCACGGTGTAGAAGAAGAACGGGCGATTGTCGTTCACCGGCGTGACGTTGTACTGGTAGTTGGCGTAGAACGATTCGCGATCGTTGGTGGTGAGCAACTGGCTGAAGGGCGTGACGTGCTTGGTGCCCGGGTAGTAGATCTGCTCCATGTTGCTCGCGGTCATGGCTTCGACGGCGCGGCGGACGAAGTCTTCCGACATGGGCCGGCGCGAAAGGATGACGGTATCGGTGGCGCCCCAACCCTGGATCTTGTTGGAGCCTTCGCGCGCCACGATGACGTGGCGGGCGGCATCGCCTTCCCCAAGCCGTTCAAGGGCGTCGATGGTGAGCGAGAGCAGACGCAGCGATTCGCGCGGCGGATCAAAGCCCCAGCGCGTGAAAGCGAGCACGCCATCGTCGGTGAGGTGGCTCAGGTAATCGTAGAAGGCGTCGGAAGTATAGAGGTTGTTCTCACTCAGGCTGAAGGCGCCGGCGGCAGTGGAAGCCCAGGTGTCGACCAGCGTCGCCTGGATCACCTGATACTTCTCGGGGCTGCGGCGCACAAAGCTGCGGCCATCTTCCACCTGAATGCGGATCTCGGGGCGGTGGTAGAGATTGTGGCTGAGGTTGGCAAAGCGCTCGCGCATGATGTTGGTGGCGATGATCGGGTTGATCTCGACACCGGTGATGTCCTTGCTGCCGCTGGCGAGCGAACGCGACACGTCCCAGCCGCCACCGGGGCCAATCACCAATGTCTTGGCGCCGGGCTTGAGGTTGTAAGCGAGCGCCGGGCCACCCTTGAGGATCGCTTTGCGATCTTCGTCGGTCATCTTGCTGTGGTCTTTGGTGAAGATGCCGGTGGCGGCGTCGGCGTCGATGACGATGTTGGGCAAATTGGTGCCCGATTCGCGCGAGACGGCAATGCGCGAGAAGCTGTTCCACTTGACGAACTGCTCGTTCTCGAGCGTCTGGCCCTTGGCGTAGCGCACGTCGATCCAGTTGAGGCGGATGTTGAAGATAAACAGCGCCGTCAGGGCGAGCGCCAGCACGACCGCGGCCACGCGGCCGCTCACTTCACGCGCCAGGTTGTACCAGATGGCCGAGGTGGCGGCGAAGATCACGGCCACGGCAATAAGCGTGTTGGGGCCGCCAAAGGTATCGAGCAGGGGGATCAGCAGCAGGCAGCCGAGGGCCGCGCCGATGAGGTCGAAGAAGTAGACACGGTCGACGCGTTCGATGGTTTCAGATATCAGCAGCGAGACGATCGCCCCCGCCAGCAGAAAGGGCAAGGCGGAGAAAAAGTAGATTACGATCAGCTCGAGATTGCCCGGGTTGCCCTTGCGCGTGAGCAGAAAAACCAGCGAGGTAATGACCGAAATGCTGTTGAACGCGGCGAGGCGGCCGAGCTTTTTATACAACCCGCCCGACCAGCCATTGACGATGTAGGAGAACACGCCACCGGCCCCAAGGCCGAACAGCGCCACCGAGATGGCGAGAAACGCGAAGTGGTAGTAGAAGATAACGCTGTAGATGCGCGTGAGCGTAAGCTCAAGCAGCAGCGTGGCCATCGTGGTGAGGGCCACGCCGGTATAGATCGTGGGCCAGTTGGTCGCAACTGGAGACTGTGGGGAAGTGGATATTCTCGTCAACCCTACATCATAGCCGTTGGGGGCGCGGGCTCATCTGGACGACCCGCGGCACTCAGCGGGATGCGAATCAGGAGAAAGCCCAGCAGCGCGAGAACGACCATGCCGAGGGCAAAGCTGGGGTCTTTGAAGAACTCAAACGTCTTGATCTCCTGCCAGGCAAAGTAGGCCGTGATCAGGCCGCACAGTGCCTCGCCAGCGATCAGGCCCGAGGCCACCAGCACGCCAGCATTCTCCACACGAGCGCGCTGCGCTTCGTTGAGACCACGCCGTTCGGCCAGCAGATCGTTGAGCCAGCGCACCACGCCGCCCACCATGATGGCGAACGTTGTCGCAAAGGGGAGATACATACCCACCGAGACGAGCATCGGGCTCTTGACCTGCACCATGATCAGCGAGATGCCAAACCCGATGCCAACCAGGATGAGCGGCCAGGCCATCTCACCACCGACAATGCCCTGGGCGAGCGAGGCCATCAGGCCGGCCTGCGGCGCCGGGAGCGCCTTGTCGCCAAAGCCCATGCCGCCCGACTTGATGTTGCCTTCATTCAGGATCCATAGCGGCCAATACATGGCGGCGCTCGCGACGATCACGGCGACGAGCTCAACCAGCTGAATCGTGCGCGGCGTGCCGCCCAGCAGCCAGCCGACTTTGAAATCCTGCAGCAGCTCACCGGCGACGGCCGAGCTGACGCAGACAACGCTCGCCACGCCCAGCACGGCGGTGACGCCCTGCGGCCCGGTCACGCCAAGGGCCACCATCAGCAGCGCGGCGATGATCAGGGTGGAAAGCGTGAGGCCCGAGATCGGGTTGTTCGAGGAGCCGATCACACCCACAAGAAAGCCGGAGATCGTGGCGAAGAAGAAGCCGACAATCAGCATGACGATGGCCGCCGTTACGCCGCCGCCGATCGAATCGGCCAGGTAGCTGTAAAGCACACACAGGACGGCAAACAGCACGCCGATCAGCATCAGCACAACCTTCGAGCTCATGTAGCGCTCGGTGCGGTTCAGCTTTTCGATATCCACCTTGGGGCCCGTGAGCTCACCGAAGGCGCGCGACAGGCCGATGCCGAGATTGCGGCGCATCTTGAACATCGTGTAAGCCGCGCCGACCAACATGCCGCCGATGGCGATCGGGCGCACGATGTAACGCCACACTGAGGTGGCCAGGCCGGCCCAGTTTTCTTCGGTCGCTCCCGCGGGCAGATACTGCTGGATGTTGGGCCCCATGATGTAGAGCAACAGCGGCACCAGCACCGCCCAGGCGATGACGCCACCCGAGAATTGCAGTGCGGCGAGCTTGGGCCCGATGATGTAGCCCACGCCAAGGTAGGCCGGGCTCACCGAAGGGCCGGCCACCATCGAGGTACCGCCGACATTGACCGTCTGCGTGCTGCCCGCCGGGCCCAGCCGCAGCAGGCTTTTGCCAAGCTGGCCGACGTGGATAAAGAACTCCTTGTCCACCGCAAACAGCTTGAAGACACCAAGCAGATAAACCAGCCCGCCGGTGCCAATATTCCAGAACAGAAACTTTGCAGCGCCCGAGCCCTGCTGGCCGGCCTTGTGGATTTCGCTGGCGGCGACAGATTCGGGGAAAGGCAGCTCGGGGTCTTCCACCAGCGCGCGCCGCACCAGGCTGACAAACAGCACGCCGAGCAGGCTGCCGATGATCATCAATACGGTGGACTTCCAATAGGCCTCAGGCCCCGAGAAGCTCGGCCAGACCTTCGCGATGACAAAGGCGGGTAGGGTAAAGATGGCGCCCGCGGCGACGCTTTCGCCAATGGATCCGGCGGTGCGCGCGATGTTCTCTTCGAGAATCGTTCCGCGCCAGGTGCGAATGACGGCCATGCCGATTACGGCAGCCGGATATGTGGCGGCAATGGTGATGCCGGCGCGGAGACCGAGGTAAGCGTTGGCCGCCCCCAGGACAACCGTCATCACAAGCCCCAGGGCGAGCGCGGCCCAGGAGAACTCTTTCATCTTCAAATGCTCGGGTACGTATGGTGTGTGCTTGGCGCTCATGGCAGTGATCCTTTGCGTGACTATCAGACTAAACCAATTGCAAGCGTTAGGATGTTGACCATGCGGATTGTCACAGTTGTGCTTGCTCTTTCGTTTACTGGCCTTGGCCTGGCGCAGGATCTGGGCGAGCGGTGTCGCGCCCTGCGCGAGCTGACCGATGGCAGCCTCACTATCATCAGGGCCACGCCCGCCGACGGCAACTGTCGTGTGGAAACCATGGTGAGCCCCGAGGTGCGCATCGACGTGCTGCTGCCGGCCAATTGGAACGGCAAGTTTCTGATGCGTGGCAATGGTGGCTATGCCGGCACGATGGACATGAACGGCGCTGAGGCCAGCATGAAACAGGGTTGGGCCGTCGGGGTGACCGACACCGGGCATGACGCGCGCCGGCAGCCGCTGGGGACGTTCGCCGTCGAGCGGCAAAAGGTCTACGACTATGCATTTCGTTCGCTGCATCTGACTGCCACCGTGTCCAAGCGGATCATCCGCACCTTTTATGGCCGTGGCCCGGAGAAGTCCTATTACGTCGGGTGTTCCACCGGTGGTCGCCAGGGGTTGATGCTCGCGCAACGCTATCCGCAAGACTTTGACGGCATCATCGCCGGGGCGCCGGTGCTCGATTTTACGGGCACGATGTTTCAGTATCTGTCGACCTCGCGCGCCCTGGCCGCCGGGCCCCTCACACTTGCCAAGGCCCGCGTAATCGAAGACGCCGTACTCGCCCGTTGTGACGCCAAAGACGGCTTGAAAGATGGCTTGATCACCGATCCCGCGCGTTGTGATTTCTCACCCCGTCGCGATCTCAAGCTCTGCGCTGCCGCCGAGGAGGCCGATTGTGTCACCGAGGCGCAGGTCAAAGCGCTTGAGACTATTTATGCCCCGGTGCGCGGGGTCAAGGGCGTGTTGATGGAGGGCTGGCCGGTGGGTGGTGAGGCGGGTTGGGGCGAATGGATCCTCAAGGAGAACGGCCCTTCGATCTCGTTCGGTTTTGGCGAAAGCTTCATGCGCTATCTCGCCTGGCCGCAGCCGCGGCCCGAGCAGAAGTTTCTCGACGTGAACGCCGCCGAGGCCGATGCGGCCGCCGACTGGATCCGCCCGTTGCTCGATGCCACCGACCCTGACCTCAGCGCCTTTCGCAAGCGTGGCGGCAAGCTGATCGTCTACTACGGGTTGGCCGACCCGGCGCTTAACGCCAACATGGCCTTCCGCTACCATGCGGCCGTCGAGCAGAAGCTGGGCGGAGATGTCAGTGATTTCTTTCAGTTCTTCACCATGCCGGGCGTCTACCATTGCGGCGGCGGGCCGGGATGCGGCAGTGTCGATTACCTGCCCCACCTGATCGACTGGGTGGAGAAGGGCAAAGCGCCGGCGGGCATTGTGGGGGCACAGCGCGTGAATGGCAAAGTGGTGCGGACGCGGCCCATCTGCGCCTGGCCAAAGGTGGCTGTTTACAAGGGCAGCGGCGATGTGAACGATGCGGCGAGCTTCGCCTGTGGGGCGCATCCGCAATGAGCGTGCGCGCGCTGGTGTTCGACATCTTTGGCACGGTGGTCGATTGGCGCGGGTCGATCGTGCGAGAAGGCGAAGCCACGGGCATCACGATCGACTGGGGCCGCTTTGCCGATCGATGGCGCGCCAACTACGCGCCATCGATGCAGCGAGTGCGCAGTGGCGAGTTGCCGTGGACAAAGCTCGATGCCCTGCACCGGGCCACGCTTGAAGACCTCATCGCCGAGTTTGGCCTTGGCGCATGGAGCGCCGCCGAGCGCGAGCACTTCAACCACGTCTGGCACCGGCTTGCCCCCTGGCCCGACAGTTGTGCGGGGCTCAAGCGCCTGCGCCAGCGCTACGTGCTGGCCACGTTGTCTAATGGCAACGTATCGCTACTGGTGGATCTCGTGCGACATGGGGCATTGCCCTTTGACACCGTGTTGTCAGCGGAGCTGTTCCGCCACTACAAGCCCGATCCCGAGGTGTATGAGGGGGCGCGCGAGTTGCTTGGCGATGAGCTGATGCTCGTGGCCGCCCATGTCGCCGATCTCAGAGCGGCACGGGCGTGTGGTTTGCGCACGGCGTTCGTGGCCCGACCCTTTGAGCATGGCCCAGCAGGGCGGGCTGAAGAACCACTGGCGGGGGAGTTTGACTACGTCGCGCGCGATCTCGAAGACCTCGCCACCCAGCTTGGCTGCTAGGTGAGCGCGCGCAGGTAGGCGATGACGTCGTCGACGGCGGGGTTGTTCGTCATCTCGCGCGAGGCTTCGGCAAAGCCCAGGGGCGTGCCCTTGTACTCTTCATCGAGGGCATTGGGGTCGGCGCCGGCTTCAACCAGGATCTTCACCATCTCAAGGTCGCCATTCCAGGCGGCCGAATGCAGTGCCGTCTGGCGTGATTGGGCCACCGCGCGGGCATTGGGCGAAACGCCTTGCGCGAGCAACCAGCGCACCAGTTCGTGCCGGCGAAAGTCCACCGCGCCCATCATCACGGCCGGCTCATCGAGCACCGCGCGATCGAGCTTGGCGAGCGCTACCTGATCACCCAGGCGCGCCAGATATTCAGGGCGGATCGTGTGGCCCAACTCAGCCATGCGGCGCAGTAGCGGCTCGCCAGCAGCGCCCATGCGGCTGAAGGAATCGATCGGCGTCGAGCCCCAGCGATCTTTGACGTCGGTGGGCGCGCCAAGCTCAAGCATCCGGTCGAGCGCAAAGCGTGTGCGGGCAAAATTGAGCAGCGAGCCCAGATTCGGCTTGATATCGGGAAGCCCGTCGGCGAGCAGCGCCGCCACAGTGGCATCGTCGCTTAACAGCAAGGCCTCAAGCAACCCGATACGCGCGCCATGCGCCTTCAGTTGTTCGACAACCTGCGGAAGCTTGCGGTCGATCGCCAGCATGACGGGCGACCACAGATCGTACTGGTCATTGGTGCCGTTCGGGTCCGCGCCATGGGCGAGCAGCAGGTCGATCAGCTCGAGGCGCTTGCTTTCGATCGCCAGGTGGAGGGCTTGGGGCTGGCCGCCCCAGAAGGGGTGGGGGCCGTTTTGGTTGACGAGCTCGGGATGGGCGGCGAGGGCGGCCTTGACGATGTCAATCTCACCCGTGCCGACGGCATGCAGAAAGCCCGCAATCATTTAGGGCAGCTTGGCTTTAACCAGCTCGCTAAGCGCTTTGCCGTCCACGGTTTTGCCGGCGAGTTGGGCATTGGCGGCCTTCATGACGAGGCCCATCTGGGCCTTGCCGGTGGCGCCGGTTTCGGCGATGGCGGCTTCCACGGCGGCGGCCAGTTCTTCGGCGGTGGCCTTTTGCGGCAGGTAGCTTTCGATGATGGCCAGCTCGGCGGCTTCCTTGTCGGCCAATTCGTTGCGGCCCGCATTGCGGAACTGCTCCATGGCGTCCACGCGCTGCTTGGCCAACGTCTTCAGCAGGGCCTGTTCGGCGGCTTCATCGGCGTCCTTCATGTTGTCGGCCTTGTACTTGAGCAGGGCCGTTTTGATGGCGCGAACCGTCGACAAACGCACCTCCTGCTTGGCCTTCATGGCCTCGACCATGTCCTTCTGAATACGCTCTGCCAGACTCATGCTGTTTGCTATTCTAGTCGTATCACCCCCCGTTTTTCCTCATGTACATCAAAAAACAACGCCTACTGACTCCCGGACCGACGCCGTTGCTGCCGCAGGCTTTGCACGCAATGATGGGTTCGGACATTCATCACCGTACAGAAGACTTCCGGAAGGTCTACAAATCCGTGTTGTCCAATCTCAAAGAGGTGATGCAGACCCAGAACGATGTGATCGTGCTGGTGGCGAGTGGATCCGGGGCGATGGAAGCTTCCATCCAGAACTGCTTCTCGTGCGGAGAAGAAGTGCTGGTGTTGACGGCTGGCAAGTTTGGCGAACGTTGGGTCAACCTGACCAAGGCCTTCGGCCTCAAGCCCACCGTCATTGAAGAGCCCTACGGCAGCGTCGTCAAGCCCGAACAGGTCAAGGCCGCCCTCGAGGCCAACCCCAATATCCGCGGTGTTTTCGTGCAGGCCTCCGAGACGTCAACCGGCGCGGCTCACGACATCGAAGGAATGGCGAAAGTCATCCGTGAGCACGATGCGCTGTTCGTGATCGACGCAATCACCGGCCTCGGCACGATGCCCCTCAAGATCGACGAATGGGGCCTCGACATCGTGATTGGCGGCTCGCAGAAGGCATTCATGATTCCCCCGGGCCTCGCTTTCCTGTCGGTGAGCGAGAAGGCGTGGAAGCGCATGGACGAAGCCAAGAACGCTCGTTTTTACTTTGATTTGAAGCGGGAGCGCAAGAACGCCGTCAATGGCGAAAGCGCCTGGACGCCCGCCGTAAGTTTGCTGCTGGCCATGGACGAAGCCCTCAAATACATCAAGGCTCTCGGCATGGATAACCTGATCCGCAATGCCCAGATGCTGGCCGAAGCTACCCGCGCGGCCGCCGGGGCGCTGGGTCTTGAGTTGTTTTCCGGGAATAACCCCGGCTCTTCGGTCACCGCGATCCGTGCCCCACAGGGCATGGATTCGAGCGTGATCGTCAAGGACTTCCGCAACCGCTTTGGGTCCATCATTGCCAACGGCCAAGGCACCATGAAGGGACAGATCTTCCGCGTGGCGCACCTTGGCTACTTCGATTTTGCCGACCTGTTTGCGATGGTCGCCGAACTCGAGATCATTCTGGCGGCCAACGGGTATCCCGTTACGTTTGGCACCGGCGTCGCCGCCGTGCAGAACGTTTATGCCGCTGCTGCCCTCAAGAAAGAAACCGTTGCCGTTTAGACCCGAATGAAGATTCTCGTAGCTGAACCGATTGCTCAGGCTGGCTTTGAACTCCTTGCCAAGCAGCCCGGCTGGACCGTGATCCAGGCCGACCCGAAGACTTACCAGGAACACCTGGCGGATTGTGACGCACTGCTCGTGCGCTCCGCCGTCAAGGTCAACGCCGAACTCATCAAAAAAGCCCCCAAGCTGCGCGTGGTGGGCCGTGCCGGTGTGGGTGTGGATAACGTGGATCTGCCCGCGGCCACCAACAACGGCATCCTCGTCATGAACACGCCCGGTGGCAACGCCATCTCCGTGGCCGAACACACCGTGGGCCTCATGCTTGCCATGGCGCGCTCCATCCCCAACGCCAGCGCCAGCACCAAGGCCGGCAAGTGGGAAAAGCGCAAGTTCATCGGTAACGAGTTGCGCGGCAAGACGCTCGGCATCGCTGGCCTCGGCTCGATCGGCCGCGAAGTGGTGCTGCGTGCCCGCAATTTCGGCATGAAGATCATCGCTGCCGACCCCTACGTCAACGCCCAGCAGGCCGAAGACCTCAGCGTTACGCTGGTCGACATCGACACGCTGTTCGCCCAGAGCGACTACATCACGCTGCACGTGGCGCTCACGCCCGAGACGGCCAAGATGGTGAACCGCGAAACGATCGCCAAGATGAAGCAGGGCGCCCGCATCGTCAACTGCGCCCGTGGCGAGCTGATCGATCTCGAAGCCCTCGAAGAAGGCCTCGCCAGCGGCAAGCTCGGCGGCGCTGCCCTCGACGTGTTCGACCCCGAACCGCTCCCGAGTGATCACCCGCTCTTCAAGCAGGAAAATCTGATCGCCACGCCGCACATCGGCGGCTCTACCGAAGAAGCTCAGGAAATCGTCGGCGTCCGCATTGCCGAGCAGGTGGCCGAATACCTGCTGAATGGCGTCGCCATCAACGCCGTCAACATGCCCGCGCTCTCGCCGGAACAGTATCGCGCCCTCGGGCCGTACATCGCGCTGGCCGAACGCCTGGGCACCTTCGCCTCGTTCATTAGCGATTCGAACGCCGTTACCGTGCGCTTTACTTATACGGGGCGCGTCGCCGAGCTCAACACCACGCTCGTCCGCAATGCCGGCCTCAGCGGCTTGCTCGCCCGTTCGCTGGCCAGCAAGGCCAACCTGATCAACGCCATGCAGATCGCCGCCGATCGTGGCCTCAACATCAACGAGAATCATCTGCTGCGTTCCACTCACATCGATGCGATCCGGATCGAGGTGGAAACCTCAGCCGGCAAGACTAGCGTCGAAGGTGCCGTCATTCTCGATAAGCCCCGCTTGTTGAGCGTCGATGGCATCTATTGTGAAGCTCCACTTGACGGGCATTTGTTGTATCTAAAAAATCTCGACGTTCCTGGCGTCATCGGATACGTAGGGACGGTGATGGGCAAGAATGGCATCAACATTGCCAACTTCTCGCTCGGCCGTGAGGAAGGCGCCTCCAGCGATGGTCCGGCGCGCGCAACGGCGATTATCTCCTGCGATGGCGCGGTGCCTGAGCATGTGATCGCCCAGTTGCTCGAGAATCCGAACATCCGTCAAGCGCGCAACGTCGAGTTCTAGCCGCTTCGCCCCCGTCCCTGGAATCGACCAAGGGAATGCAGGGCGTCAAGAAACAACATCTACCGACAAAGATCTGTCGCGTCTGCCAGCGGCCGTTCACATGGCGCAAGAAGTGGGAACGCGACTGGGATCAAGTGCAATATTGCAGCGAACGCTGCCGGCGTAACAAGCAGGAGCGGTCATGATGCGTCGCGAGTTTTCAAGCCGTGACGACATGGCCGCTTATCTTGCTTTGGAGTTCCCGCAGGCGGCCGCCCGCGATGCCTCGATCAGCCCGATGCCCGGTGGCCGGCGCGAGGCCGAGCGTCTGCTCGCCGGGATTGACCCAAGCCGTTACGCCTTCAGCCGCAATTACCTCGACGGCAACGTCACCCGTCTTTCTCCGTACATCCGCCATGGCGTGATCACTCTCAAGCATGCCCGCGACATCGCCTTCAGCAAGGTCAAGGATCGCCTGCAGGCCGCCAAGTTTGTCACCGAGCTCGCCTGGCGCGACTACTGGCAACGCCTCTACGCCGTCATGGGTCGTGGCGTGTGGGAAGACCGTGAGGAATCAAAGACCGGCCTGCCCCCCGCCGCCTACAAGACCGAGCTGCCCGAGGACATCGAGCAGGGTCGCACCGGCCTTGCCTGCATGGACGCCTTTGTCACCGAGCTGCGCGCCACCGGCTACATGCACAACCACGCCCGCATGTGGTTTGCCGCCTACGTGGTGCACTTCCGCCGCGTGCGCTGGCAGGCGGGCGCAAAGTTCTTCTTGAGCCACCTGCTTGATGGCGACCCCGCATCGAACAATCTCTCCTGGCAATGGGTGGCGAGCACGTTCGCGCACAAGCCTTACTTCTTCAACCGCGAGAATCTCGAGAAATACACCGGCGGCAGCCACTGCCGCAATTGCCCGGTGCGCGGCAAGTGTGCGTTTGAAGGCAGCTACGAACAACTCGAGGAGAAGCTCTTCCGATGAGTGATCTGATCTGGCTCCACGCCGATTGTCTCGCCGCCGACAATCCGGCTTACCTCAAGTACCCGCAAGCCCCGGCGCTCTTTGTCTTCGACGAAGACGAGATCGCCGCCGAGGCCTGGACGCTCAAGCGCATTGCGTTTCTCTACGAGACGCTGCTCGAGATGCCCGCCGAGATCGACCGTGGCAACGTGGTGGAACGCGTTCTCGCCCGGCGTCCCTCCCGCATCATCACGGTCGAAAGCGTGAACCCGCGCTTTCGCGAACAGGTGCGCCAGCTCGAGCGTGGCGCCCGCGTGGAGGTTTTGCCCGCCGTACCCTTCGTCGACTTTCGCGGCAATCTTGACCTCAAGCGCTTTGCCCGCTACTGGAAGCGGGTAGAGCCCGTCGTCTTCGACAAATGAAGTATCAGGTGGTTTGGTTCAAGCGTGATCTGCGCGTTGCCGACCACCGCCCGCTGGTGGAGGCGGCGCGGCGCGGCCCCGTGCTGCCGCTCTACATCGTCGAGCCCGAGGTGATCCACGCGCCAGACTTCGACCCCTGCCACTGGACCTTTCTCCGTGCGAGCCTGATCGAGCTCGATGAGCGTCTGCGCCGGCTCGGCCAGGGGCTTGTGGTGAAGGTGGGCGAGGCCGTCGAGGTGCTGCGCGAGCTGCCGATAGCGCACCTCTGGGCCCATGAGGAAACCGGCAACTGGATCACCTACCAGCGCGATCGTCGTGTACGCCGCTGGGCGCGCGAGACGAACACGCCGTTCACCGAATTCCCCGCCGGCGGCGTTGTGCGTCGCCTCACTTCGCGCGACGGCTGGAGCCGCAATTGGGAATCGCGCATGGCCGAGCCAGTGCTGGATGAGCCCACACATCTCGTGCCAAGCATCACCCCCACCGCCATCCCTTCTGCTGCCGAGCTTGGTATTGGTCACGACACCCGCGACCTTGCCCAGCGTGGCGGCATCGCCGCCGCCGAGGATACGCTCGGGAGCTTTCTATCCTTCCGCGGCGTGCGCTATCACGCCGAAATGTCGAGCCCGATCACGGCCGAGGCAAGCTGCAGCCGCCTGTCGCCGTACCTCGCCTACGGCAACCTCTCCACAAAGCAGGTCGTACAGGCCACCCGCCGTCGCATCGCCACGCTCGACCCCGCCGAGCCCGCCACCTGGAAGCGCGCCCTCCGCGCCTTTGACGCCCGGCTGCATTGGCGCTGCCACTTCATGCAGAAGCTCGAAGACGCCCCCCGCGTCGAGTTTGAGAACTTCGTCCGCGCCTATGACGGCATGCGCGAGAACGACTTCAACGAAGAACGCTTTGCCGCCTGGTGTGAGGCCCGCACCGGCTACCCCTTCATCGACGCCTGCATGCGCATGCTACACCGCACCGGTTGGATCAACTTCCGCATGCGCGCCATGCTTACCAGCTTTGCCTCGTATCACCTCTGGCTGCACTGGAGACAGCCAGCGGTCTACATGGCCCGGCTGTTTGTGGATTACGAACCCGGCATCCACTACAGCCAGTTTCAAATGCAATCCGGCACCACCGGCATCAACACGCTGCGCATCTACTCGCCCATCAAGCAGCAGCTCGATCAGGACCCCACCGGCGAGTTCGTTCGCGAGTGGCTCGGCGATCGCGACCTCGCGCCGATTGTCGATCACAAGGAGGCGGTGGCCTTTGCCCGCACCCGCATCAGCGAGGTACGCAAGCGCACCATCACCCGCAGCGAAGCCGCCGAAGTCATGCGTCGCCACGGCAGCCGCAAGCGCGCCCCCGCACGCAAAAAGAAGCCTGCCACCAAACAGCAAATGTTATTCTGAAAGTACCCCGACAAGAAGGGGACAAAGAAGTACAAAAGCCAGGGATATTCCCGAACGACGCGGCGAAGGGGCGACTGGTGGTCTTCCACTGGTTCGCCCCTTCTCCCTTGATGGAGGCCTTTTTTATCCATGTCGAAGATGCTCGAAGAGATCCGCCAGCAACCCGAAGCGCTGGCCCGCACCCTCAAGCAGGAGTGGAAGGGGATCGAGAAGCTCAAGAAGCAGTTTGAGGCATACCCGCCCCGCCTGATCGTGCTCGCCGCCCGCGGCACCAGCGACAATGCCGCCCAGTTTGGCCGCTACCTGCTCGAACTCATGACGGGCATTCCCGTCTCGCTGGCCGCTCCCAGCATGTACACGCTCTACAAGGCCAAGCTCGAGCTGGAAGACACGCTCGTCGTTGGCATTTCGCAGTCTGGCGAATCCACCGATACCAACATCGTGCTTGAGCGCGCCAAAGAACAGGGCGCCTTTACGCTCGGCATCACCAACGAGCCCGATTCGACGCTCGCCAAGCTCGGCCACGCCACCATCCTCGTGCGCGCCGGCAAGGAAAAATCCGTCGCCGCCACCAAGACCTACACCGGCCAGATGATGGCCATGTATCTGCTTGCTTACGCCCTCGGCGCCAAGCTCGCGCAGAAGGATCTCGAGAAGCTGCCCGACCTCGCGGCCAAGGCTCTCAAGCTCGAATCGCAAGTCGGTGAGATGGCCGAACGCTATCGCTTCATGCAGCATGCCGTCGTCGTGGGCCGCGGGCTCAACTACTCCAACGCCTTTGAATTCGCTCTCAAGATGATGGAGACCTGCTACGTCATCGCCGAGCGTTTCTCGAGCGCCGATCTCCTCCACGGCCCGATCGCGATGGTCGACCCGCACTTCCCCGCCTTTGTCTTCGCGCCCTCTGGCGTCACCTGGGGCCCCATCTCCGAGCTGCTGGCTCGAGTTGATTCCACCACGCATGAGTCGCTGGTGATCACCGACAAGAGCAACAAGCCGGCTTATGAGGCCAAGCGCCGCGGCATCCGCATCCCGGTGGCCATCCCCGAGCTCTACACGCCCATCCCCTACATCATCCCCGGGCAGATGTTCGCTGGCTACCTTGCTGCTGAAAAGGGCCTCAACCCCGACCAGCCGCGCTCGCTCAGCAAGGTCACGCAAAACCTCTAGTTGAAACGAAAAAGTGGGCTAGGCCATCCGGCCAGCCCACTTCAGAAACCGCCACATCTCCGCGCGGTGCTCCCACAAAAACCGCCAGAACTCCCCAAACGTAATGTCCTCGGCGTGCATCCCCCAGTAAGTTTCCATCCGCCACCGCAAGTACGGGCTCGCCCACGGGCGTAGCCGGTAGCCCCGCGAGGCCTTCCACATAAAGGCGATCATGGCTGAAAACTCGTCTTCGTGCCCGCGCGCGGCGAGCCGGCATAGTAGCCCGAACGCGTACGCACCATCGGCCGGTTGGGGCCGTTCGCCGTCACGCGAATCTGCCGGAACGTGCCATCCAGCTCCTGCACGGTGGGTGAGTAGGCGATCACATACTGGTTGCGGATGTCCTTGGCCACCTCAAGCGCCAGCGCGTCCACTTCCTCGAGTGTCTTCGGGAAGAAGCACAACCCGCCGGAGGCCTTCGTAATTGTCTCGAGCGCGCGCTTGGCCTTCTTGGCCTCACGCGGAATCTCATCATTCAACAGCGCGATCGCATAAACCACGGCGTCGGTCGTGTGCGTCTGGCTCACCAGCTTTTCAAGCGACGTCCGGCTGGCCGTATCCGCGCCATCGGTGATCAACATCAGCACCTTCTTGTCGCGCTTGGCCTTCGCCTTCAGGTGGTCGATCGACATGCTGATAGCGTCATACATGGCCGTGCCGCCACGCGCGTCGATGCGCGTCAGGCCTTCTTCCATCTTCTTGACGTCGGCGGTGAAGTCGATATCGAGAAACGCATCGTCGTTGAAGTTGACGATAAACACTTCGTCCTGCCGGTTGGACGCCTTTACCATTTGCAGCGCCGCTGATTCCACTTTGTTGCGGCGCAGCCGCATGCTGCCGCTGTTGTCGACGATTACCCCAAGCGATACCGGCACATCCTCGCGCCGGAAGATCTTGATCGGTTGCTCGGCGTTGTTCTCGTACACCTTGAAGGCCGACTGGGGCAGGTCAATGACGATGTTGCCCTTGGCGTCCACTACCGTTGCGTGCAGAACTACAAGGCGCGTATCGCTGCGGAAAACAGGGTCCTGGTCTTGGGCTAAGAGCCCGGGAGCAGCGAGGGCGGCCGCCAAAAAGGAGCGGCGGCTATTGTAGTGGCGCATAGTATCCTTGCCGCCAAGTCGGCCGCAACGGTGGCAAGCCCCTTGGCTGTATCAGTTTCACCTGAACCTTCCGGTATTTACCGTCACGTTCCTGGTTTTTGGGGGAATAGCCCAGCAGGTACTGATTGCGGAGCTCAATCCCGATTTTAGCCGCTACGTCCGGCAACTCGTTCACGTTCTCAATCGCGAAGTGCTTGCCACCGGTCTGCTCAGCCAGATCATTCAACAACTGCGGCCCGGAAAGTTCTTCCGCCGTGCGCCCGCGAGCGCCGATCGACTCGAAAATTCCGATCGCGTAAAGTTGGACGTCCGCCTCACGCACCAGGTTCTTGATTTCACTTTCGGTATAGCGGCTTGAGTTGTCCGCCCCGTCAGAGATCACCAGCACTGCCTTGCGGGGGTTCTTCGCCTTCTTCATCTGAGCCATAGCGAGGTAGATCCCGTCCAGCAGCGCCGTGCGGCCCTTGGCCTGGGTAAAGGTAAGACGGTTTTGGATCTCCTCGGTGTTACTCGTAAACGGCACAACCAGCTCCGGCCGGTCATTAAACTGTACAAGGAAAAACTCGTCCTCCGGGTTGGCCGTCTTGAAGAACTGCGCGGCCGCCTGCCGGCTCTTCTGCAGCTTGGCGCCCATGCTGTTGCTGGTATCAAACACGAGGCCCACTGACAACGGCGCATCCTCGCTGGCAAATTGCGAAATGCTCTGCTCGATCTTGTCCTCAAACAGCTTGAAGTGTTCCTTCTCGAGCCCCGTCACAAAGCGGTTCAACGGGTCGGTTACCGACACCGGGATCAGCACCAGATTCGTATCAATGCGGAGATTGGCGGGCCGGGACGCTTCAGCGTCTTCAGGCCGCACCGGGCGTCCTTCACGGCGTTCAATGTTTACCCGGGCGGGCGGTGGCGGGGCTTCAGGCTTTTTTTGACCCGGCTTGTCCTTGTCATCGGCGGCGAACACACCGAGAGCGACTAGAAATGCAGAGAGAAGAAAGGCGAAGCGTGATGCTTCAATTGCTGGCCTGAACATGGTTGGACCTCGCCCTTTAACGTGTCAAAAGTATAGCACCGGCCCCACTGGCCGGCCCTCTACACTTAAGACGGCAACATGCGGCGCAGTGGTGTGTAAAATGCGCGAATAAAGTCTTCTGCCGCCGCTTCGGCAGCCTTCTGGTCTTCCTGGCGATTGAGACCAATCACCACCCGCACCAGGGCCGTATCCGTGCGATTGTCCTTCATCGCATCCACCATCGTGTACAGCTTCGCCGCATATTCGCTGGCCACCACGCGGTCACGGCTCTGATACCAATACAGCACCAGACTGCGGCTGTCACCCCGTTGGATGATGTAGCGGTTGATCTCGATCGGCTCGGGACGCTCGTTCAGCTTGACCTGAATGCGATCATTCACCAGCGGCGTCCAGCCGCTACCCGGCAGACAGTTCTTTGGCGAGTGCGGTGCGGCGCCATGTCGCTGGCTACGAAATGAGGCGACAAACAAATTTGCCGTCACTTTGTGATTGGGCGAAACGAAGCTCCGGTTGATCGTATCGTCGGCCTTCAGCACCGCCGCCGTCTCCGCGTCCATGATGCCTTCCTGCACCTTGACCCACGTTCCAAGCGTTTCCTGCATTTCGACCAGCGGACGCGTCGCCGCTACCTTCTCCGACTTCGTAAACGTCTGGTAGGCCAGTGTCTGCACGGCAAACACGCCGGTCAGGATCAGTAGCGTCGACTTAAGATTCGAGTTGTTGCTGGGCTGCTTGTGCTCTTGCATTTTGGATGCCTTTGGTAAACCAGTTGATGAATTGATGTAACGCGAGCAGCATGGCCAAAGCGAACATGAAGATCACCCAGCCCTCCGCGGTATGGAAGAAACCCTCGGCCCATTCGCTCTTGTATTCATAAAGAACGCCCGTAACCGAAACGCGAAATGAGTTGGCGGCAATCGCAATCGGGATTGTGCCAAACAGCAGGATTGTGCGCACCCAGGCACGCGGTTCAAAGAAGAACCCGTACACCAGCGACAAAAATGTCAGTGAAAGCAGCGAACGAATGCCGCTGCAGGCCTCCACCACCGATAGCTTGTGCTCGCTCAGCTCCAGCACGTTGCCATCACGCAACACCGGAATCCCCAGCAGCAGCAGCGACTTCTCCGCCACCGCACTGGCAAACAACTGCAGTGGAAACGTGATTTGGTTGTAGATCACCGAAGGGATCGGCACCATGAAGAACAACAGAAAGATCGGAAACGCCAGCAGGCGCATCAACGCCCGCCCGCCCACAAAGTAAACAGCCCCGGCGATGGAAAAAATAATCGAAGTGCGGGTGATGAAGTTCTCCGCCGCTACCGTACCCAGCACGTATTGCACCGCCGCGTACAGCATGATCGCAATCCCGAGATAGTTCCGCTTCAGCGGTATGCTCAGAATTTCATCTTTCCGCTGCCAGGCGATATAGGCCGCCACTGCTGGCACAAAGAAGCCATGGCCCATGTCGTCGTCGTTCATCCACTGATTTACCAGCCGTTCCAGCATGGGATAAAACGAAGCGAGCATGACGGCCGACACCCAGGCCAGTGGTCCCCACTGGGTCCACGACAGGGCTGCCGGGCTGGCGGGCGCCGGGTTCTGCGGCGAGGCAGATTGAGGAGGCGTGGTTTCCACAGGGGTTTCCATAATGCGCACGTTTCAGCAAAACATTTCGTTTTGCCTCTTCTCAAGGTACAACAGCGTGACAGGTTATAGGACGTAGGTAACCAACACACGTTAGTACAATGGGGCCATGCGTCGGATCTTTCTTGCCTCTTTTGCGCTTCTTTCGACGCTAGCCGCCCAGCCACGCTTCTTCCCCGTGGCCGACCTCAAGCCCGATCTCGAGGGTGTTGCCCGCACAGTTTTCCGTGGCGCCAACAGCGAAGAGTTCCCTCTGCGCATCCTCGGCGTGCTCAAGAACAGCGGCCCCGGCCAGGACATCATCCTCGCCCGCCTGCTCACCGCCCGCCTCGAGCACACCGGCGTCATGCAGGGCATGAGCGGCAGCCCTGTCTATATCGACGGCAAGCTTGTCGGCGCCATCGCCTTCGCTTTCCCCTTCGCCAAAGATCCCATCGCTGGCATCCGCCCCATCGGCGAGATGCTCAACATCGAGAGCGCCACCCCGCTCCGCCTCGCCCGCCTCCATCTCGGCTCCACCACTCTTGAGGCCGACTCCGCCTCGCCCACAACGGCCGATGCCCCCGTCGCCGTGCTCACCCCCATCAGTCTCGGTGGCTTTACGGCCCAAACCCTCGCTCACTTCGCCCCCCAATGGCGTCGCATGGGCTTTGCGCTCCAGCAGGGCGCCACCGGCAATCAGTCGAACGCCCCCGCCTCGCCCACCATCCGCCCCGGCGATATGATCTCCGTCCAGCTCATGCGTGGCGATATGGCCGCCGGCGCCGATGGCACGGTCACTCACGTCGATGGCAACCGCATCCATGCCTTCGGCCATCGCTTTCTTGGCGCCGGTGCCGTCGAGATGCCCTTTGCCAAATCTGAGGTCATCACCCCGCTCGCCAATCTCAACACCAGCTTCAAGATCAGCCAGGCGCTCGGCAACGCCGGCGCCATCGTCTTTGATGGCGATGCCGCTGTCCGCGGTGAGATCGGCCGCGCCGCCCGTATGACCCCGCTGCGCATCCGCTACCGCGATGGCTCCGGATCTCGCGAGTACAACATCGATCTCGTCCGCCACCCCCTGCTCTCCCCCATGCTGCTGCAGATGGCCATCTTCTCCACGCTCGACCATCACTTCCGCAGCGTCGGTCTTGGCAGTGTCGATATCAAGGGCACGCTCCGCTACGCCGGCATCCCCAAGCCCCTCGTCATCGAAGGCCGCTATGCCGGCGATAACAATATCCCCCTCGCCGCCTCGCTTGGCGCGGCCATCCCCTTCGCCTTCTATGAGCAGCATGTTGAGCAGAGCGCGCTGCCCGAGGCCATCGAGTTTGACCTCATCGCCCGCACCGCTCGCGAGCAATGGGTGATCGAGTCGGCCACCGTCTCCCGCCGCACCGCGCGCCCCGGCGACACCGTCACCATCCGCACCGTCCTCTCCACGCCCGATGGCCGCGAGAAGGTGGTCGAAAAGCCCTTCCCCATCCCCGCCTGGGTCGGCGCGGGCGAAACACTCACGCTCACCGTCTCCGATTCATTCACCACCAACCTGCTCGACTTCCGCTCGTTCTACCAGCCCGGCGGCCCGGTCTTCCGCTCCGCCGCCCACCTCATCGAGACGATCAACGCGCTCCACCCCGGCAATGCGTTCTACATCCGCGCCTTCCGCGCCAGCCCCGGCTACCAGTCCGGCGGCCGCGAGCTTGGCAACCTTCCCCCCTCCATCGCCGCACAACTCCAAAAATCCCCCGGCACCTACCTGCCGCTCTATCAGTCCAAATTGCTGGACGTCGAAACACTGCTCGCCGAAGGCGTCGTTTCGGGCTCGAAAACTCTCACTCTGGAAATCGAAAAATGAAGCGAATCCTAGCCGCCTGCGCCGTGGCGCTTGCCGCCTCCGCCGCCGGGCCCACCACGTGGGAATTGACGCAGTACAGCGACTTCATCAAAGGCAAGCTCACCAACATCTCGCTCACGCGCGAGGGCGCTCTTGAGCCCGGCCCCGCGGTCAAGACCGTTGTCACCGTTGAAGACACCTCACTCTGGGCCCTCGCCGTCGGCCCCGATGGTGCGGCTTATCTCGGCACTGGCCCCAAGGGCCGCATCTACAAGCGCCCCGCCGGCGCCGCGACCGCCGAGCTGCTGGCCACCCTGCCCGAAGCTCATGTCTTCGCGCTTGCTACTGGCGCTGATGGCGCCCTGTTTGCCGCCAGCTCCCCCGGCGGCAACGTCTATCGCATCGTGGGCAAAGAGGCCAAGCTCTACGGCCAGACGGGCGCGAAGTTCATCTGGTCCCTCGCCGTCCGCGGCGCCGATGTCTTCGCGGGCGCAGACGATGGCCGCATCTTCCGCCTCACCGGCACCGCCAACGAGGTCTACTACGAGAGCGGCCAGTCCAACATCACCTCACTCGCCTTCTCAAGCGATGGCGCCCTGCTCGCCGGCTCCGACCCCAACGGCATGCTCTACCGCGTCACCGCCAAGGGCAAGGCCCAGTTGCTCTACGACGCGCCGTTCACCGAGATCCGCTCCATCGTGTCGCGCCCCGGCGGCGAAGTGCTGTTTCTCGCCATGGGCGGCGCCGCGGCGAAGCGCACGCAGAATGTCGCACAGCCTGCCTCTGGCGGCTCCACCGGCGTCCCGCAGGTCACCACCACGATCACCGTCACTGAGGACGCCCAGGCCGGCATCGACCTCAAGCCCAAGCCCGCCGCCCAGACCACGCCCACCACGCAAGCCAGCTCCACGCCCGTTGTCACCAGCTCGCTCGATGTGCCGGGGCTTGACCGCTCGGCCATCTACCGGCTCAACGCCGATCTCACCGTTGACAATCTCTACACCACCAAAGAAGAAACGATCTTCGATATCGCCGAGCGCGAGGGGCGCATCCACTTCACCACCGACAAGCAGGGCCGCATCTATCGCCTCGATGGCGACCGCATCGCCACGCTGCTCGCCGAGACGGGCCATGGCGAGCTGGGCCGCATGGCCAGCTCCGGTGCCGGCTGGCTGATCACCGCCACCACCTCGCCCAAGCTGCTCGAGCTCTCGGGGCGCGCCACCGGGCCTTACGAATACGAATCGCCCGTCCACGAGGCCGCCAACATCGCCCGCTGGGGCGCGCTCCATCTCTCCGCCACCGGCGCCTACACGCTTGAATCGCGCAGCGGCAATGCTGCCCGCCCCGACGCCACCTGGAGCGACTGGCAACCCCTCACCGGCTTGAATATCGCGAGCCCCGCCGCCCGCTACATCCAGTGGCGCCTCAAGTCGACGCAGGATTTCAAGCTGCGCGCCGCCACGCTCAATTACCTGCCGCGCAACCAGCCCCCGCTGGTCAAATCGCTCACCGCCGTGCTAGCCATGGTGCCCAGCAACGCTCCCAAGCCCCAGTCGGCAACCGCCGCCAGCTCTACCTACACGCTCACCGTCACCGATACCGGCGAAGCCTCATCCACCATCAGCGCCGGCACGGCTTCCCTGCTCGCCACGCGTCCCGCCGGCCGGCAGCTGATTCTCAGTTGGACGGCCGAAGACCCCGATTCCGACGTCCTGCAATATGCGCTGCACTTCCGCGCCGAGGACGAAACCGAATGGAAGCTGCTCAAGGCCGATCTCACCGAGGCCAACTACAGCATCGATGCCGACACGCTTGGTGACGGCCGCTATCTGTTTCGCGTCACCGCCAACGACGGTTTGTCAAACTCCTCGGCCACCACGCGCAGCGCCGTGTTTCAGAGCGTCCCCGTGCAGCTCGACCAAACCCCGCCCCAGCTTGAGGTGACGCTCACCGATCAGAAGCTCAACATCCGTTGTCGCGACACCGCCTCGCCTATCCGCCGCATCGAGTACGCCGTCAACGCCGGCAAGTGGGTGGTGGTCGATGCCACCGATGGCATCTTTGATTCGCTTGAAGAAGTAGCCACCGTTGGCCTCACGCTCGGCCCGGGCGAAAGCGTCATCACCGTGCGCGCCTTTGACGCGCTGATGAACGTCTCCCTGCGCAAGATCGTCGTGCGGCGTTAGGCCTGGCGCAAGTCCTTGGCCCGGTGCAGCTTCAGCATGTTCGTGCTGCCCGGCTCGCCAATCGGCTGCCCGCTCACAAACACCACCTGGTCATTCGGCTTGATGTGGCCACGCTTCTGCAGCTCATGGTCCATCTGTAGCAGCATCTCGTCCGTCGACCCGGCATTGGGCACCACAATCGGCACCACGCCATAGATCATCGACAATTGCCGGGCTGATTCCTCATGTGGCGTAAATGCATAGATCGGCACTGGCGGGCGGAAGCGGCTGATCAGGCGCGCCGTCGCTCCAGATGCCGTAAACACGGCAATCGCCGTCACTCCCAGATACCGGCCCGCGCGATACGCCGCGTCAGCAATGATCTCGGCGTGCGTCGGGTTCGCCATCGGCGGCAGTTCCTGATACCCGCGATAGCGCAGGTTCGCCTCCGTCTCGGCGGCAATGCGGTCCATTACGCTCGCGGCTTCCACGGGGTGCTTGCCCGTCGATGTTTCCGCTGACAACATTACGGCGTCCGTGCCGTCGTAGATCGCGTTGGCGATGTCGCTCACCTCGGCCCGCGTCGGAAACACGTTCTCGATCATGCTCTCGAGCATCTGCGTCGCCGTGATCACAAACTTGCCCATGCTGCGGGCCCGCTGGATGATCGTCTTCTGGATGGCGGGCACTTTCTCGATTGCCATCTCCACACCCAGATCCCCGCGCGCCACCATCACGCCATCGCTCTCGGCGAGGATTGCGTTCAGGTTCTCCACCGCCTCGGGCTTCTCAATCTTGGCGATCACCTGCGCCTTGCTCTCGTGTTCTTCGAGATAGAGCTTCAGCCGCAGGACATCGCTCGGCTGGCGCACAAAGCTCAGCGCGATGAAATCCACCTTCTGCTCGAGGCCAAACTGCAGGTCCGACTTGTCCTTGCGCGTCAGCGAAGGCGTGCTCACTGCTACTCCCGGCAGATTGATGCCCTTGCGGTTGCCGATTGGCCCACCGGCCAATACTTCACACCGCGCCGCCACGCCGTCGCTCGACAACACCCGCAGCTTCACCAGCCCGTCAGCGATCAACACCGTGTTGCCCGGCTTCACGTCGCGGGCAAACTCGGCATAGCCCGTCGAAGCCATCTTGTCGTTGCCCATCACCTCTTCGGTGGTGATGGTAAAAATGGCGCCGGTCTCAAGCACACAGCCGCCGTTTTCAAATACGCCGAGCCGGATCTTGGGCCCCTGCAGGTCCAGCAGAATGCCGGCATGGATGCCCAGCTCCGCTGCGGTTTCCCGCACCAGCCGGATGCGCCGTGCGTGTTCCTCCTGCTGCCCGTGGCTGGCGTTGAGTCTGAAGATATCCACGCCTGCTTCCAGCAGTTTGCGAATCATCTCCGTCGAGTCTGTGGCGGGACCCAGCGTCGCTACGATTTTTGTACTTGGCATTCGAGAATAAAAAGTCGGCCCTTACAATTATCATTATGCCCATCTACCAGGCGGTGGTCCTGGCAATCGTCCAGGGATTCACCGAGTTTCTTCCCGTCAGCAGTTCCGCCCATCTGTTTCTGGTGCCGTGGCTGCTGGGCTGGCCGGATCAGGGCATTGATTTCGATATCGCTATGCATA
>CAZBTA010000010.1:7563-47423 GCA_964494515.1 uncultured Bryobacter sp. | reverse complement strand
TGGTGGGGAGGCGGCGAAGCAGGTGTATGAATTTTTGCGGGAGCGCGGGGAGGCGGGTAAGGGGTGGAAAGTGGAAGCTCCGGGGGAGGAAAGGATTGCGGCAGTGACGGGGCAGTATATGTTTGAGGGAGGGGAGCGGTTTGTGGTGGCGGTGGTGAAGGGGCAGTTGGGGATTGAGCGGGTGGGCGGAGCGGCGCGGCGGCCGTTGCGGTGGTTGGGGGGAATGGCGTTTGCGCCGGCGGGGGCGTTTGAGACGCGGATTGAATTTGAAGAAGTGGCGGGGAAGGTGGTGGCGCTGCGGTGGCGTGAGGCGCGGGCGGTAAAGCAGTGAGGGCGATCACTCGGAGCGGAGCATGGAGCCGGGGTCGATGCGCAGGGCGCGGAGGATGGGGAGGATGGCGGCCATGAGCGCGGCGAGAAGGATGGTGCAGAAGGGGAGAAGCATCATGCGCCAATCGGTGGTCTTAACGCCGAACAGGAGACCCTTGAGGAAGCGATCGGAGGCGAGGCCGAGGGCAAGGCCCGAGACGGAACCGACGAGGAGCATCCAGCAGACCTCGAGAGAAACGTGGCGGATGAGGCGGGCGGGCTGGGCGCCGAGGGCGAGGCGGATGCCGAGCTCGCGACGGCGCTGCTGGACGGTGAAGTGGAGGACGCCATAAAGACCGACGGCGGACAGCACGAGAGCTACTGTGGCGAAGAAGGCGCCGAGGATGGCGAGCAGGCGCTCGCGAATGCACTGCTCGTCGATGAGGGATTGCTGGGTGATGAGGTTGCTCAAGCGCAGCGAGGGGTGGGCGGCGTGGACCTCGTGGCGGAGCATGGCGGCGAGGGAGAGGGGATCGGCGGCGGTGGTGCGCACGAGGAAAGTGAGTGAGGAGATGTCGCTGACCTGGTTGAGGCCACCGGCGCTTTGTTGGGGGATGTAGACGGTGGCGTTGATCGTCTCGGAGAGAGAGTCGTAGCGGGCATCGCGAGCGATACCGATGATCTCGATGCGATGACGCTGGTCGCGATTGAGCTGGTCGAAGGATTTGCCGATGGGGTTCTGGCCGGGGAAGTATTTGTGAGCGAAGGTCTGGTTGACGATGGCAACGTTGGCGGAGGAGTCGGCGGGGCGGAAGTGGCGGCCCTCGAGGAGAGGGATCTGCATGGTGTCGAACCAGGTGGGGGAAACGGCGAGAAAGAAGGGCGGGCCCGGGAGCGGATTGGCGCCGTTGACGGAGATGTCGTTGGTCCAGTTGGAACGGCTGAGCAAGGCCCAACTGGCGGAGGCGACGGAGGCCACGCCGGGCAGTTGGCGGAGACGCGCGGTGGCCTGATCCCAATGGGCTAGAGCGAGGGGCTCTTTGGAATCGATGGAAAGCGCGAGGAGGCGATCGGAGTTGAAGCCGGTGGGCTGGGCGGTGAGCCGGTCGTAGGAGGAGAAGAAGAGGCCGGCGGTGAAGTGGACGATGAAGCAGAAAGCGATCTGGGCAGCGATGAGGACGTGCATGAGGCGGCGGCGGGCGTGGGGATCTTCGCCGCCCTTGAGCGCGGCCGAGGGGCGAACGGAGGATGCGCGCAGAGCCGGCGCGAGGCCGAATAGCAGGGTGACGGCGAAGGTGAGCAGGATCAGGAAGAGGAAGAGGCGGTGATCGGGCGTGAGGGTGAGGCGGAGGGGATCGTCGGGAGGATTGATGCGACTCATGACCTGTGGCGCCGACCAGAGCGAGAATGCGAAGCCCAATAAAGAGGCGGCGCAGGCGATGAGGAAGCTCTCGGTGATGACGAGCTGGATGAGGCGGAGGCGGCCAGCGCCGATGGAGACGCGGAGGGCCATCTCACGAGCGCGGGCCCAAGCCTGAGCCGTCATGAGATTGGCGACGTTGGCGCAGGCGATGCCGAGCAGCAGCAGGACGAGTACGCCGAGGATCAGCAGGGCCTGACCGTAGGTACGTTGGGCGCCGGAGACGCCGGCGGAAGCGGAAAGGAGCTTGATCTCGGGATTGAGGAAGCTCTGACGTAGCTCGGGCGATGAGCCGGGAGGAAGCAGGCCAGAACGTTCGAGACGAACGGCGCGCGTAGCGGCGGTGAGCTTTTGGCGGACGACCTCGAGGCTGGCGCCGGGCTTGATGACGAGCCAGGGGCGGAACCAGTTCCAGCCCATCTGGGAGAGTGCTTTGGGGTCCATCATCATGGAGGTGGTGAAGATGGCGGCGGGGGAGCCGGTCTCGGTGCCGGTGAACCCCTTGGGGGCGACGCCGATGATTTCGTAGCGCGTGTTGCCGATGCGGAATGTCGTGCCGAGGGCCTGGGGGCGGCCGCCGAAGCGGGTTTGCCAATAGTCGAAGGAGATGACGGCAACGGGGTGGGCGCCGGGGGTTTGATCATCGCTGGCGGTGAAGAGGCGGCCATAGGCGGGCGCGAGGCCGAGGGTGGTGAAGGTCCAGCCGGAGATGCGTTGTTGATAGGCGCGCTCCATGTCGGCATCGGAGCCGTAGGTGAGGTCGATGCGGTGGGAGGACTCGATGGAGAGCAGCTCGGCGTCGTCCTTGACGGCGGCGCGGAGGATCTTGAAGAGCGGGTAGGAACAGCTCCAACTGTAATCGGTGCCGCCGGTGCGCGTGCGGTAGGAGGTGGTGATGACGTGGAGGCGCTCGGGGTGAGGGACGGGCAGGGGGCGGAGGAAGAGCGCGTCGATCAAGTGGAAGCTGGCAGTGGTGGCGCCGATGGCGAGGGCGAGGGAAAGAATGGCGGCGGCAGAGGTGATCTTGTTGCGCGCGATCTGGCGGAGGCTGAAGGTGATGTCGCCGCGGAGGTTGTCGAGCCAGCGGGAGACGAAGATGTCGCGCGAAGCTTCGCGATGCCGGAGCATGTTGCCGAGGGCCTGGCGGGCCTCGATAGGGTCGCGACCGGCGGCAATGGCGTCTTCAAGGTGGAGGCGGAGCTCTTCGTCGAGCTCGGCATTGAGCTGGTGGCGGCGGAAGACGTTGCGGAGGCGGGAGAGTAACGACATATCAGGCCATGGAGAGGACGCGGTTGACGGCGGAGGTGACGGTGGTCCAGCGGGCGAGCTCGGCGGCGAGCTGCTTGTGGCCGGCGGCGGTGAGCGTGTAAATGCGAGCGCGGCGACCGGTGTCTTCGCGGGTGATCCAAGTGGCTTTGATGGCGCCCGATTCTTCGAGGCGATGGAGGGCGGGGTAGAGCGAGCCTTCTTCGACACGGAGGACGTCTTCGGAGATCTCGCGGATGCTGACCATCAAGGCGTAGCCGTGGAGGCCGGGGCGGCGGCTGAGGATCTTGAGAAGCAGGAGGTCGAGGGAGCCCTGGAGGGAATCTGGTTTTGCCATGCTCAGTGGTCTGAGTATACAGACATCTGAGTATGAAGGCAATGAAGATTGTTGTTCCAGTGGGGCGGGGGCATTGTCTTAACGGGCATGAGAATGCTCGGCGCGATGGCGATGACGGCGGTGGTGGTGCTGGGGCAGTTTGCTCCGGTGGAAGTGACGGTGACGAATGGCACGGGGGTGACCGGGCCGTCGACGTACTTCAATGTGGCGGCGGACTTTAATGGCGATGGGCGGGTGGACCTGGTGGCGCCGGATAACCGGGTGTTTGACAACAGCTTTGGATTCTCGTTGTTGCCGTCGCGGCCGCAGGGCGGGTATGGAGCGGTGGTGAGCATGGCGGGGCTGATGCAGGTGAGCAATCTGGCGGCGGCCGATGTGAATGGGGACGGCAAGATGGACGTGGTGATGGTGGGGGCAAGTGGGGTGGGGTTGGTTCTGGGCAATGGCAACGGGACGTTTGGCGGGTTGAGGATGTTGGGGGCGCCGGTGTCGCCAGCGGCGGGGGCGAACCTGGTGGTGCGCGATGTGAACGGCGACGGGCGCGTGGATGTGCTGGTGCCAGGTGCGGGCGGGATGGCCGTGGCGTTGGGCAATGGTGACGGGAGCTTTGGGGCGTGGCGCACGTATGCGACGACGTTTACGACGGTGTATGTGATGGTGGGGGACTTTACGGGGGATGGGAAGCTGGATGCGATTGCGACGGTGAACTCGCTAACGGCGGCGAACCTGTTTGTGGGCAATGGGGATGGGACGTTTGCGGCGGCGGTGCCGACGGCGGCGATTCCGTTTGGGGCGGTGGCGGAAGATGTGAATCAGGATGGGCGGCTTGATGTGGTGATGCAGACGGCGCAGCCGCGACAGGATGGGTCGAACTTTGCAATTACGGTGTTGCTGGGGCAGGGGAACGGGCAGTTTCTGCAGTATTCGAACCATGTTTTTGCGCAGCCATTTTCCGGAATTGTAGTGGCGGATTTTGATGGCGACGGGCAGAAGGATGTGGCGACGTATCTGACGGGGAACGGAATGATGACGGTGTTGCGGGGAGTGGGTGGGGCGTTTGGCGGCGTGCTGTATCAAGCGCCGGTTGCGAATGGGCCGTTTGCGTTGATGGGGGCAGACGTTGACGCGAATGGTTCGCCGGATGTGGTGGTGTCGTCGTATCCGCAGGTTGCGGTGTTTCGCAATGTGCGGGGCGTGCCGCCACTTCTGGCACAAATGACACTCAGTGCCAGTGCGGTGATTGGTGGGGCGGAACGCGTGACGGGAACGCTGGTGCTGGGTGGGCCGGCGCCGGCGGGCGGCATCGAGGTGGTGGTGACGACGACGGATGTGGCGGCGAGTGTGGTGGGGACGGGGAGAGTGGTGATTGCGGCGGGGGCGAGCAGCGCGAGCTTTGAGCTGGCGACGACGGCGGTGATGGAGGCGCGTAATGTGACGGTAGAGGCAGTAGCGGCGGGCGTGAAGCAGCGGGCCGGACTGACGGTGGTGCCGGGGGTGGTGTTGATGGACTTTACGGTGAGCCCGTCGAGCCAGTATGGAAACCTGACGAGCACGGCGACGGTGACGCTGAATGGGCCGGCGGCGAGTTCGACGGTGGTGACGATTCTGACGGCGGACCCGGCGCTGGTGGGGGCGCCGGCGACGATTGCGGTGCCGGCGGGACAGACGAGTGTGAGTTTTCCGGTGGTGTTGAAGCCGGTGGTGAGCAACACGTTTGTGCGGATGGCGGCATTGTTTGAGAATGTGACGCGGCAAAGCGGTGTGACGGTGTTGCCAGCGGGAGATGTGGTGGGCGTGGCGAAATCGCTGTACGTTGCGAAGAGTTTTGAGTTGCGGCTGGATGCGACGAGCACGAATGCGACGGCGACGCTGACGGTGTTGAACGCGGCGACGGGCGCGGTGATCGGCACGCTGCGCAATGGCGGAGGCGGCAAGTACTCGGGGACCTTTACGGTGAACCTGGGGAATGCGCCGCGTGTGACGGTATTGAGTTCCCTTGGTGGGATCAGCACGATTGCGGTGCCGCTCAAGTAGCGGTGGCGGTGATCGTTGACTGTGGGCCCGCGGTTGCCTTGCCCTGAACTGGGCGGCCGCGGGCCTTTTCTATTGGGCGAGCTGGCCTGAGTTGACGTTGAGGGTGGTGGGGGTGACGGCGGTGGTGGACCAGCGCTTGAGGTTGAAGGTCTGGCCGGGAGAAAGCGTGTATAGCTCGATGGCGGGGAAGGTGAGTGGTTGCATGGTGGTGGGCTTCTTTGTGGGGCGGAGGAACCAGACCTGCTGGGAGCCGACGACGCGGGCTTCGCCGGAGGGTTCGACGAGGAGGGCGGTGCGCTCGTCAATGCCGATGCCGCGCGTTTTGGGCAGGCGGGCAAGCCAGGTGGTGAGGCGGCCGAGACGTTTGCGCGGGGTGAAGTGGGAATCGGTGATGATGTGCTTGAGGATGGGAATGTGGAGGAAGCCGGTGCCGAGGGTGTTCTTTTCGTGGAAGGGATTGGGGAGGGCCTGCTCGGAGGTGATGGTGTCGTGTTCGGCGGAGAAGTAGTGTTCGCCGAGAATGGCGAGGCCGGCGGAAGTGCCGCCGACGGGGACGCCGGCGCGGATGCGCTTGTTGAGGGCGACGGAGAGCGGCGTGTCCTTCCAGAGGCGGACGTAATTCCACTGGTCACCACCGGCGAAGAATATCGCTTCGGCTTTGTTGACGGCATCGAGGACGGTGGGGTCGGAGGATTGCTCGCGCGTTTTGAGGATGAGGGTGGCGACGGAGTTGACCTTGCCGAGCTTGAGGACGAAGGGATTGTAGGCGGGTGTGCCCGCGGCGCGGAGGATGAGGAAATCGCCACCGGCGGACTTGTTGATGAGCCAGGTGAAGGCTTCTTCGACGTCCTTGCCGCCGCCCATCAGGAGATATCCGGGAGAAGGGCGCGTGGTGATGTCGGCGGGATTGCCGGCGCGCGTGTATTCAGGGGTTTGAGCGAGGGTAAGAAGGAGGAGGGGTAACAGCACTGCTGGCTATTGTAGCTAGCGGGTGCGGACGTTGATGGAGGTGGTGACCGAGGGGCGCCCCGCGATCGAAACAGCGAGCGGGTAAGTGCCATCGGCGAGCGTGCGAGGCACGGTGATGGTGGCGGTGAAGACGCCGGGGGAGAGGCGATCCACCCGCATGGTGTAGAGCTGGGAATCACCGATGGTGAAGAGGAGATCGTTGGGACGGATGGTGGAATCGGTGGACTGGGCCGGGTCGTTGAAGGTGACGGTAATTGAATCGCCAGTGAAGGCGGGGCGGGAGACGTCGACGAGGAACTGATCGGCGCCTTCGACCTTCTGGATGGTGGGCGCGGCGGCGGAGATGAAGACCAGAACGCTGTTGACGGTCTCGCCATCGACATTGATGCGGAGCTGGGCATAGCCAGCGGGGAAGCCGGCGGGGATCTGGAGGTTGACGCGACCGGCGCCAGAGGAAAGCACGTTGATGGCGGTGTCGTTGAGGAAAGCGCCCGAGACACGGGCGGAGGCCTGCAGGCCGGAAACAAGGACAACGGCGTTGGTGGCCGGGAGAACAAAGGTGGAGCCGGTGTCGGTGGTCCAGCGCGGATCAGGCTGGAGAGTGGGGCGAGCAAAGGCAACCGAGACGGGCTGGATGGTGAGGCCGTTGCGGAGCTGCATGTGATTGAGGCCGGATTGAACCGTGACAACGTAGCTGCCGCCGGGAGCCTGAGCGGTGGTAACGACGCTGGCCAGAAGGCGGGTGGGAGAGAGGACCGTGAGAGCGCGGACCTGAATATCGCTGGTGCCGAAGCCGACGGATACACGGCCTTGCTGGAAGCGGGCGCCGGGGCTCGAGATCTCGATGACCTGCTCGGTGCCAGGCACGAGCGTAGTGGGCGAAATCGTGAAGGAGCCAGCTTCGGAATCGGTGTAGGGAAGCTGGGAAGGCGCGTCAGGACGGACGAACAGGGAGCTCTGGCCGTCGGGGTTGAGCAGAACGACGCGGGCCACGTGGCCAAGGGGGGCGGTGGGCGGGACGACCTGGAGCGTGCCGGCCGTCTCGTCATAAGCGCGGATGGGCGACTCTTCGCCATCGATCAGGACGCGTGTGCGAGCGGAGATGCCGGTGGCAGTAATCTGGACGAGGCGCGTGCCATCGGACGCCGGGGGGAGCCAGTTGACGTTGGTGATATCGGGGGCGCGGCCACGGGCGACCTGAATGGCCGAGGGCAGGACGTAGACTTCAGAGCCATTGTCGAGCAGCATGTGGCGATCGCCTTCGCTCAGGAAGCCGGAGAGGAAGAGGTCGAAGATGATGAACTGATTCGAGAAGCCGCGCAGACCGCTCACAGCCGGGGAACCACCGAGGATGGACGCCTTGAGGCCGGAGACGGGGCGGGAATCGGCGGTGACAAAGCCGAAGCCGCTGGCGATGAAGCCGGGGTTGACTACCTGTGGCGTGATGTAGGCCGGACGGACGTAGCTGCCGGTGTTGGTAGAGGAATTGGTGATGTAGCTGTAGGTGGTGGGGTAGAACAGCGAGGGGGCCGAGGTGCGCGTGTTGACCGAAAAGTTGATGTCGGTGAGCGTTTGCGCGGCGGCGATGTTGAGCGTCTGGGCGCCGTTGGTATCGCGGACGCCGGGGTAGAACTGGAGGTCGAAGAGATTGTTGACGCCGATGGGGTTGTTGTCGGGATCGCGCGGGAGGATGATGTCACCCGGAGTGGCCTGGCCGCGAACGGCGGGCGGAATGGGGTGGACGTAGATCTGATAGGGGCCGGGCGGGACGCCGCGGAGATTGTAGGTGCCGTCGGGATTGGTAAGCGTGGAGACGGCGGTGCCGTTGAGGGAGATGGCGACGACACTGGCGAGATTGACGCCGTTGCCGTTCTGCGTGACGCGACCGGTGATCGAGCCGAAGAGGGCGGCGAAGTTGCGCGAGGGGTAAAGGATCGAAATCGAGGCGATGTCATCGGCGCCGAGCGGACGCGAGCGCGTGGTGGAGCGCGTGAGCTGGGTGGACATGGCCGAGGAAGTAAACGTGTGCTGGAGGCCGAGGGCGTGGCCGAACTCGTGGACGGCGTTGAGGAAGAAGGCCTCGGAGTAGCTGGGGTAAGCCGTGCCGTCGACGTTGCGGAGGTCTTTGCGGAAGACGACCAGCGAACGGAGGATGGGGCTGAAGGGGGTGGCCGCGTTGAGATCGGCGTCGGCCTTAACAGTGGGGCCGGCGTAGGAGATGACGCCGGGGGGCACGTCTTCAGAGAAGATGACGTCGATGCCGGGCGTGCCCTGGGGGCCGGAGGCCGCGGGGGCATAGCCGCCGAAGGCGAGGCGGAGGTCGCTGGTGGGCACGTCGCTCCAGGTGCGAGCGGCGAGCAGGATCTGGCTCATCAGGGCGTTTGCGTTGTCACCACTGGCAAGCGTCTCACGACCGTCGGAGACGATGAAGAAGGGGACGGTGCGATTGATGAGGGAGTTGAGATCGAATTTCTCGTAGATGGGGAGCTGGTAGCCGGTGCGATTGGAGTAACGCACGAAGTGGTAGGCGCCGGTGGCCGTGGCGGCAAGCAGCAGCAGGGCGGGAAGCAGGCGGCGCAGCATTACTGGCGTACCCCCTGCGACTGGCGGGCGGAAGTGGCAACGCGACGGCGGAGCGTCTCGAGCGGCATCGACAGCCCCTTGTCTTCAACCGGCTCGCCCTGGGCGTTAACCATCTGCGCGGTGGTTTTGCCGCGGACGATGGTGAGATTGCCGGACGGGTCGCGCACGACGTCGAGCACACCCTGGGACAGGCCCATGATCTGCTTGAGGCCACTCTTGCCCTGCCAGAGGAAGAACAAATATTCAGAATTGCGGGTGAGATTGGGGGCGCCTTCGAAGGTCTGCTTGTATCCGCCAGCGGTGCCACCGGGGATGGCGACCTGGACTTTGGCGGCGGGGGAGCCCTTGAGCGTCTCGGTGACGTTGACTTCGCAGACGGTCCAGATGATGGGGGCGCGGTAGGAGAAATTGCAGTAAACGACCGTGCCGCGGACGATCTCGGTGGATTCGTTAATGAGGCGCGAATCGGAAAGCTGTTCGAGCGTGGCGGCCGAAGACACGCCGAGCGTCAAGCTGGCGAGCAGCAGGAAGCCGAGGGGGACGATGGCGCTACGACGAGGCATGGCTTTCGCTGTACGAAAAGGGAGCAATTCAAAGCCCGAACTACCTTATTGATTCTAAAAGATTTGCCGGTTGGGCACAAGTTTGGGGTGTGGCGGTGGGACACACTTTGTCCCAGTGTTGCGTCTCAAGAGCACTGTTATTGTGAGAATTATGATGCGGATTTTTGCGGCATTGCTGCTTGTATGTGGGGTGATGGTGGGCCAGACGGCGATTGACCGATTGGGCCGGACGACGCCGAAATCGAGCTTTATGGGGTTTCTGCGGAGCACGCACGACGGGAATTTTGCCCGGGCGACGCGGTACATGCAGTTTCCGGCAGAGATGCCGGAGAAGGACCGGGTGGAGTTGGCGCGGCAGTTGTCAGTGGTGATGGATCGCGGGTTTGTGGGGAATCTGGACACGATCAGCGCCAAGCCGGAGGGGAGCGGGGAAGACGGGCTGGGGCCGGACCAGGAGAACATTGGGGCGCTGCTTGGATCGGAGCCGACGAGCCGGATCCTGATGGTGCGAGTGCAGGAGCAGGGGCAGCATGTGTGGCTGCTGAGTAACGAAGTTGTGGCGTTAACGCCGCAGATGTTTGGGGAGCTGGGATTTCCGCAGATTGAGAACCGGCTGCCGCGGGTGTTGATTGATACGCATCTGTTGTCGATGCCGACGTGGGTGTTGCTGGCGGTGCTGATGGCGTTGCCGTTGGCGATGGGGCTCGCGTGGTTGGTGGTGAAGATGACGGTGAAGATGTTGCCGGTGCGGTGGGGCATTTCGACGCGGCCGAACGCGGCGGCGGTGGCATTTATCGGGGTGGTGCTGCATAACCTGTTTGCGCAGTTGCTGGGGCTGCCGCTGCTGTATCGCGTGTGGTATACGCGGCTGCTGATTGTGCTGTGGCTGGCGCTGTATGTGTGGCTGATCTTCAATGCGATCGGGTATGCGGATAAGCGGGTGCGCGAGTATCTGCTGAAGAACCAGTTGCACTCGACGCAATCGGTGTTGTCGCTGGGGCGGCGGCTGGTGCAGATGCTGGTGTTGCTGGGGGCGGTGCTGATCGGCATGCGCGGGTTTGGCTACGACATCACGGCGGCGCTGGCGGGCCTTGGGATCGGTGGTCTGGCAATCGCGTTTGCGGCGCAGAAGACGCTTGAGAATGTGTTTGGCGGCTTGTCGCTGTTGAGCGATCAGAGCATTCGCGTGGGGGATAGCTGTATGTTTGGGCAGGTGCCGGCGACGGTGGAGGATATCGGGTTGAGGGCGACGCGATTCCGAACGGTGAACCGGAGTGTGATGTTTATTCCGAACGGGCAGTTGGCGACCATGACGATCGAGAACATGGGGCTGCGGGACAAGATTCTGTTCCGGCACACGATCGGGGTGAAGTATGGGTTGGACCGCGGGGAGATGGAGGGGATGCTAAGCGATCTGCGGAAGTTGATTGAAGAAGATTCGCGGATTGGGGCGGATGGGCGGAGGGTGCAGTTTTTGAAATTTGGGGCGTATTCGCTGGATATCGAGATCTTCTGCTATGTGATGACGAGCGATTATGCGGAGTTTTTGCGGATCCAGGAAGAGTTGCTGCTGAAGGTGATGGATATTGTGAAGCGGCACGATTCGGACTTTGCGTTCCCGAGCCAGACGCTGTATGTGGAGCAGGGGAAGCTCGAATTGGGGACGGTGATGGCGCAGGAGGGCGGACACTCGAGCGCCGGAGGGGCCTGATGTCAGACAAGGCCCATGCGATCGTGGCGGATCCGCAGGCGGAAATGCTGTTCGAGGTAGCGTTGGCCTGAATCGGTGAGGCGGATGAGGCGGCTGTTGGGGGCGCGGGTGAGAAAACGGGCGGCGAGAAAGTGCTTGAGGAGGCGAGCGCCAAGGCTACCGCCGAGATGAGGGACGCGCTGGCTCCAATCCAGGCAGGGGAAGGCGAGGCGGCGGCGGGTGGTATCGGGTGAAGTATCGATGTTGAGAGTTTTGAATTGCTTCTCACCGCGAGGGGTGAGCTCGTAGTTGGCAGCACCGAGAGTCAGCCACTTACTCGTGAGCATGTGACGGAGAATGCCTACGGCCAACTCGCCGGCGAGGTGATCGTAACAGGTGCGGGCAAAGAGGAGATCGGGAGCTCGACGCACAGAGGCACCGCGAGGATGACGCGCCGCGACGCGATGGGAAGCGCCGGCGAGAGCTTCGATGGCCGTGGCAACTGCGTGATCCCTCAGCTGGAAGAAGCGATTGCGGCCAATGCGGGTGGCGACCAGCAGACCGCTCTCTTCGAGAAGACGAAGGTGGTTGCTGGCGGTCTGGGGGGAGATGTTGGCGAGAAGAGCGAGCTCACTGGCGGGACGTGATTCGCCACCCAGCAAACTGCAAAGCATGGAAGCGCGAGCGGGATCGCCGATAAGGGCCGCGATGCGCGCCACGAGCTGGGAATCCATTGTTCGATGATAGCTGAACTATTTATGTCTCCCAGAACTCTAGAATCATGGCATGAAGGATCGCAAGAAGGTGGAACTACCGACGGTGGTTTGCTTTGAACTTGAGCCGAAGCCGATGGCCGAGGCGAGATATCTGGAGATTGCGGAGAGGCTACGGTCGGTAGTGCACAGAGTCGATGGCTTTGTGTCGATCGAGAGGGGGAAAGCAGTGGGTGACGGCAGAGGGATGTTGTCGGTATCGTACTGGCGTGATGAGGCGGCGGTTGCGGCGTGGCGAGCAGAGACGACGCATCATATGGCGCAGATTGTGGGGCGGCGAGAGATCTTTGCCGATTACCGACTACGGGTAGCGAAAGTAGTGAGGCGGAATGAGCAAGAGGATGAAATGTCGAAGTATTGCCGGGATCAGCATAGCCACCGGTTGATGATGGCGCTTCGAGTGACGCCGGAGCAGAGTGAGCGACTGGCGGGGCTGATGGGAGAGGTGAAGCGGTATCGGAGCTTGCGCTCAGCGGGGCGAGAGTGGGTGCTGAAAGAGTTGAGCGGCGTTGAGGAATTGGAATCAGTGGAGAAGATTATCGATGGCTGGCCGCAGGCGGAGATCGAGATGTGGGACGTGGAACGGGATTATGGGATGCGCGAGCGGGCTGAGGCCCCTCAGTCGTTTGTGGCAATTGAGGAGGGGCGATGATGACGATGCGCGCGGGCAGATGGTTGACACCCCTGGCCCTGTTGATGTGTGTAGGGGCAGAAATGAAAGCCTGGCGGCAGTTTGAAGACCACTGGGTGAAGGACCGGGCAACGGGGTTGAGACTGTATTTGAGGCGATTGACGCCGGAAGGGAAGACCCGGCGCGGGGCGGTGCTGTTTGTGCATGGTGCGACGTTTGCTTCGGGACTGGCGGCGGGATACCGGTTTGTGGATGGATCGTGGATGGATCACCTGGCGGGGCGGGGATTTGATGTATGGGCGCTCGACTTTGCCGGGTATGGCCGATCGGAGCGATATCGGGAGGGGAGTGGGCCGCTGGGGCGTGCCTGGGTGGCGAGTGGGCAGATCGAAAGTGCGGTGGAATACTTGAGGCAGCGCAGTCAAGTGAAAGAGGTGGCGATCGTGGCGCATTCGTGGGGGACGATTGCGGCTGGTGTTTATCTGACGCAGGCGCAGCGCCCGGTGGGGAAGCTTGTGTTGTTTGGGCCCGTAGCACAGAGGGAAGGGAAGGCGGGGAAGTCGGAGGTGGAGCCGTGGCACTGTGTGAGTGTGGGGGCGCAGCGGAGGCGATTCTATGAGTATGTGCCGGAGGGCGAGAGGGCTGTGCTTGATCCGCGTGAGTTTGAGAGGTGGGGCAAAGCGTACCTCGCGTCTGATGAAGTGAAAAGAGATTGTGTGATGGTGCCGAATGGGCCATCGCAAGATGTAGCTGAGGCTTGGGCGGGGCATCTGGCTTATGACCCCGGGATGATCACGCAGCGGAGCCTAATCGTGAGAGGGGAATGGGAGACGGTGACGCGAGCGGATGATGCCCAGTGGCTGTGGAGCAGGCTTGGTAGAGCAGCTGGCAAGCGTGATGTGTTGATAGATCGAGGTACGCACGTGATGCACCTTGAAGAGAGGCGCCGGCAACTGTATGAAGTGGTGGCAGCGTTTTTGAGTGAGATGTAGGTGGAAATCGACCGGCGCAGTTTGAGTTGCTGCGCCGGTTTGCGTTGCGGTGTCCGATGGTGGGGCTCAGGGCTTCTTGAGGTTGGTCTCGAAGAGCTTGAAGATGCGCTTGTATTCGTCGGTCCAGGAGGTGGGGTGGACGAAGCCGTGGTCTTCGATGGGGTAACTCGCGAGTTCCCAGTTGTCCTTGCCGAGCTCGATGAGGCGCTGGGCGAGGCGGACGCTGTCCTGATAGTGAACGTTGACGTCGACCATGCCGTGGCAGATCAGGAGCGCGGACTTGAGGTTCTGCGCGTGATAGATGGGGCTTGATTTGCGGTAGGCCTCGGCGTCCTTTTGGGGTTCGTTGAGGATGTTGGAGGTGTAGGGGTGGTTGTAGTGCGCCCAGTCGGTGACGGGGCGGAGGGCGGCGCCGGCGGCGAAGGTGTCGGGGCTGGTGAACAGGGCCATCAGCGTGATGAAGCCGCCGTAGCTGCCGCCGTAGATGCCGATCTTTTTGGGGCTGACGCCCTGCTTGTCGGCGAGCCACTTGGCGGCGTCGAGGTGATCCTCAAGGTCTTTGCCACCCATGAAGCGGTAGATGCCAGTGCGCCAATCGCGGCCATAGCCGGCGCTGGCGCGGTAGTCGATGTTGAGCACGGTGTAGCCGGCGGCGGTGAGGATGTGGTGGAACATGTATTCGCGGTAGTAGTTGGACCACCAGCGGTGGATGTTCTGCAGGTAGCCCGCGCCGTGGACGAAGATGACCGCGGGGCCGCCGGGACGGGGATTGGCGGGCAGCATGAGCTGGCCGGGAATCTTCTTGCCGTCGCGGGCGGGGATCTCGACGATGGTGGGGTCGACCCACTTGCGCGCCAGGAATTCCGGTGAGGGCGAGGTGGTGATCTGACGCGCGGTGGCGCCGGGCTTCTTCTCCGCGATGTAGACTTCGTCGGGCTTGTTGGTGAACGAGTAGATCTCGGCGATCCATTGCTCGTCGGGCGAGAGGGTGACCTCGTGATTGCCGGGGGTGGAGGTGAACTTTACCTTGTTGCCAGTGGCGGGATCGAGCGAGTAGAAGTGGCGCTCGTAGGGGCTGACTTCGCTGGTGGTGAGGTAGAAGAGCTTCTTGTCGCGCGAGAGGGCGACGTCGGTGACCTCGTAGTTGCCGGAGGTGAGAGCGCGGGGCTCGCCACCGGAGAAGGGCTGGAGATAGAGGTGGGAATAGCCGCCGACGGATTCGCTCTGATAGAAGACCTGATCGCCGTAGAAGCCGAGGCGGGTGATGCCGGGGCCGCCGATCCAGGCGTCGTCATGATCGTGAGTGAGGATGCGCGACTTGGCCGTGGTGGGGTCGAGGGCGAGGCGCCAGAGGTCCTTATTGTCGGAGGAGCGCACGAGGAAGACGGCTTTGGTGGAGTCGTCGCTGACGGTGAGGCCGAGTGAGGTGTTGGGCTTGGGCTTCTCGCCGAGGGGGAGCTCGACGTTCTTAACTTCGCCATTGGCGTTGTTGATGACGATGAGGCGGGAGCGGCCCTGAGTGTCGCCGACTTTGGTGCGGGCGGAGATGTCTTCGGTGTAGGCGGATTCGGTGATGTAGTTGGGGACGATGGTGGACTTGGCGGCTTCGGGGGTGTCCATGAGCGCGGCGATAGTGTAGGCGCCGTTGTTCATCAGGCGGAGATTGGCGATGCGAGTGCGGGCGGGGAGGTAGTAGGGCTTGCGGGGATTCTCGCGGAGACGGCGCTGGCGGGCTTCTTCTTTGAGTTCAGTGCGGAGCTTGATGATGGCGAGGAGGTCTTTTTCTTCCTGCTTGAGGAAGTCCTGGCTTGAGAGTTCTTTCTTGGGGTCCTTCTTGGGCTCTTCTTCATCGGGGGAGGGGCGGCCGGTGCGGATGTCGGTGATCTGTTCGACGGAGCCGTCCTCGAGGGAGTGGAGGAAGAGATTGTTGGCGCGCTGGTAGGAGATCTGCTTGCCGCCGGGGATGAAGCGGGGCTGGGACTCGACGTCGCTGGTGGCGGTGAGGCGCTTGGCCTTGTCGGCGGTGAAGTCGTAGAGCCAGAGGTCGCCGGACTGGGTGTAGACGCAGCGGGTGTTGTCGTCGTTGTAGCTGCAGGAAGTGGGCGGGGCGAGGCGGGACTCGGCTTCAGACAGCTTGTGGAGATCGGAACCGTCGCGATTGACGACCCAGGTATCCATGGGGGCGGGGATGGGGGCGGTGTGTTGTTTCCAGGCGAAGTAGAGGCGCTTGCCGTCACCAGACCAGCGGAGCTCAGCGGGCGTGTAGCCGCTGTAGCGGGGGCCCTGCATGATGGTTTCGATGGTGAGCTTGCTCTGTTGCGCGGGTACGGGCAAGGCGAGCGAGAGGACGAGGGTGAGCGAGACCAGAGCGCGAATTGTCATGGATATTTGACATCGTAGCAACGGGTGGCGAGAGCTTTTTTACAATGGAGAGAATGTCTTTATCCAACGAAGAGTTTTACCGCATCGCCAAGCTGCCGCCTTACGTATTTGCCGTCGTGAATGAAATGAAGGCACGTCTGCGCGCAGCACAGCAGGATGTGGTGGACTTTGGCATGGGCAACCCGGATGGGCCCACGCCGCGCGTGATCGTGAACAAGCTGGCCGAAGCCGCTCGTAATCCGCGCAATCACCGTTACAGCATGTCGAAGGGGATTCCGCAGTTGCGCCTGGCAATTACGGAACGCTACAAGCGCAAGTGGGGCGTGGACCTCGACCCCGAGAAGGAAGCGATTGCGACGATCGGCGCCAAGGAAGGGCTGGCGCATTTGATGTTTGCCGTGATTGGGCCAGGAGACGTGGTGGCGCTGCCCAACCCGTGTTACCCGATCCATCAGTATGGCGTGATCATGGCCGAAGGCACGCCGTGCATTCTGCCGCTGAACAGCCCGGATGAATTCCTGAACCGGCTGGAGCATGTGTACAAGACCGAGGCGAAGAAGCCGAAGGCGGTGCTGGTGAGCTTTCCGCACAACCCGACGACGCATACGGTGGACCTTGGGTTCTTCAAGAGCGTGCTCGATATGGCGGCGAAGCATGGGTCGATGGTGATCCATGACTTTGCTTATGCCGACTTTGGGTTTGACGGCTATGAGCCGCCGAGCATCCTGCAGATTCCCGGCGCGACGGAGCATGCCGTTGAGATCTTCTCGATGACGAAGAGCTACAACATGGCGGGCTGGCGCGTGGGGTTTGTGCTGGGCAACGCGAAGATGATCTACGCGCTGGGGCGCATCAAGAGCTATCTCGATTACGGGAACTTTCAGCCGATTCAGATCGCGTCGATCATCGCATTGCGCGAGTGTGACGCGGAGGCCGTGAAGATCTGCAACATTTACCAGAAGCGGCGTGACGTGCTGGTGAACGGGTTGAATCGCGCGGGCTGGCCAGTGGAGAAGCCGAAGGGCAGCATGTTCCTGTGGGCGCCGATTCCGGAGCGTTTTCGCGCGATGGGGTCGCTGGAGTTCTCAAAGGCGCTGCTTGAGAAGGCGCTGGTGGCGACTTCGCCGGGCATCGGGTTTGGCCCGCTGGGCGAGGGACATGTGCGGTTTGCGTTCATCGAGAACAATCACCGCACGCGGCAGGCAGTGGCGGGCATCAAGCAATTCCTGAACAGCTAATGCGTTTGAGGCCAGTAGCGCTCGAAGAAGTGGGGCTCGATGAACTCGAGCCCCTTCTTGCTGAAGAGGTGGAGAAGTATCAGGAGTGGTATCGGTGGGACTTTGCGGCGACGGCGCGACTGGTGAAGCAACTGGTGACGACGCGCAGCCTGGCGGGGGTGGCGTTGCTGGATGGCAAACAGGTGGCGGGGTATTCGTATCTGGTGGTGGATGAGGCGAAGGGGCTGGTGGGGGATGCGTTTGTGCGGGAGGCGTGGGGAACGGCGGAGAACGAGCGGTTGTTGATGGCGATGACGGTGGAGGAGTTGCGGCGGTTTCCGCAGATTCGCCGGGTGGAGAGCCAGCCGATGATGTTGCGGTATGTGTATACGCATCCGCGGGCGGACCGTTATGAGCGACGGTTTATGGAGTTGGACTTGCGTGAGGTGAAGTGGCCGGCGGGGGTAAAGGCGCCGGAGGGCTATGTGATTGAGGGGTGGGACTGGCGGCGCGAAGAAGAGACGGCGCAACTGCTGTATCGCTGCTATCGCGGGCATGTGGATGCGGAGATCAATGACCAGTACCGGATGCCGTCGAAGGCGCGGGCTTATCTGTCGGGAATGTTGCGGTATCCGAGTTGTGGGTTGTTTCATGGGGCGGCGTCGTATACGGTGAGCGACAAGCGGGATGGGCGGATGGTGGGCGTGGCATTATCGTGCGTGTCGGAGGGAAGCGGGGGGACCGTTGGGCATGTGTCGCAGTTGTGCGTGGACCCGGAGGCGCGGAATGCGGGGCTGGGGCGGCTATTGATGTTGGGTGCCCTGACGAGGTTTTGCGAGTTGGGGCTTGAGTACTCGACGCTGACTGTGACGGCGGGCAATCGCGGGGCCGAGAAGCTCTACGCAAGCCTGGGGTATCAGGAGCGGACCCGACTGGGAGCTTATATCTGGCCTTTCTGGCCAGTTTAGATTCTGATAGAGTTCCCCTCAGCTTTTGGACACTCAAAGGAGACTGGGATGAAGTCACGTTTGCTTCTGCTCACTTTGGTCCTTGCTGGGGCTGTGTTTGCCCAACAGGATCGTGGATCGATCACAGGGGTGGTGAAGGACACCACCGGCGCACTGATACCGAATGCCGCGGTGACGGCAACGCGTATTGAGACCAACACGACGTTGAAGACGGTAACCACGGCGTCGGGGGATTATTCGTTTCCGACCGTTGACATTGGCACTTACAGCGTAAGGGTGGAACAACAGGGGTTTAAGACCGCGATCGCGAAGGATGTGGTGGTGAGCGCTTCGATCGCGGCGCGCATCGACATCACGCTCGAAGTGGGCGCGACGCAGCAATCGGTGGAAGTATCGGCGGCGGGCGTGCAGGTGCAGACGGAGAACGCGCGAATCCAGACGGCGGTGGCGAACCGGCTGGTGGACCAGTTGCCGCTGGTGGTGGGTGGGCAGTTGCGGTCGCCGTTTGACCTCGCGTTGCTTGCCCCGGAAGTGAAGGCGCCGAACAACGCGAATGACAACTTTGCGATCGGTGGCGGACAGGCGGCCACGTATGGCGTGTCGCTCGATGGGGTGTCATCGAACACCGGGCGCGCGTTGCAGACGCAGTGGGCGGCGATGAATACGCCGTCGCTTGATGCGATTAGTGAGTTTACGGTGGACTCGAATGGATTCAAGGCCGAGTATGGCCGGGCGCAGGGCGGGCAGATGAGCTTTGTGTCGAAGAGCGGTACGAACGAGTATCACGGCAACCTGTTTGAGTTCCTGCGGAATGACGCGCTTGATGCGGGCTTCTACAACAAGGCGACGCGCAAGCCTGTCTATAAACAGCACGACTTTGGCGGGACATTCGGCGGTCCGATCTCGATTCCGAAGCTGTATAACGGCAAGAACAAGTCGTTCTTCTTTGTGTCGTATGAGGGGTTCCGCAATCGTGAAGGGGCGAACCCGAGTTTCTTATCGGTGGCGCCGAAGGAATTCTACGATGGCAATTTTACGAACTGGGTGGATAACGCGGGGCGGCAGATTCCGATCTTCGATCCGCTGACGGGCGGGACGGGGACACGGAGTCCGTTTCCGAATAACCAGATTCCGCAATCGCGGTTTGATCCGATCTTCCGCGCACTGAGCCCGATCGGACAGACGGCGCTGCCGAACATTGCGGGGCTGGTGCCGGGGACGTCGGCGTATGTCCGGAACAACTATGTGCAGACGGGCACGCAGGTGGCGCCGTGGGACAAGTTCAGCATTCGCGGGGATCAGAACCTGAATGCAAATCACCGGCTGAGTGGATACTTCTCGCGCAACACGCGTTCGACGGCACCGGGCGCGGCGGGGCCGATCGGATTGCCGGGCTTTTTGAATGGTGGCAACTTCAACAACACGATCAGCCGGCAATATCGCATGAGCTGGGACTGGACGATCTCGGCGAACAAGATCAACCGCTTCTATGCGGGTGGTAACGACTGGCGCGAGATCAACCGGGCGCTGGCCGTGGGGGCACAGAACTGGAAGGACAAGGTGTGCCTCGCGAATGTGCCGGATTGCAATAACAACCTGCTGAATGTCTCGATCGCTGACTTTACGAGCTGGGGTGGGCCGTCGGATAACGGCTCGGACAACGCGGTGTATTCGTTTAACGATGACTTCAGCTGGGTGAAGGGCAAGCACACGATCAAGATCGGCGGCATGTACGAGATGGTGAACTACAGCGGATTTGGCCAGCAGAACATCATGGGCCAGGCGTCGTTTAACCGTCGCGTGACCGGGCAGTTGGGTGATCTTGCGAATGCGACGGGGTCGGGCTTTGCGAGCCTGGTGCTGGGTGGGGCCGTGACCGGCAACATCCATACGCCGCGGTATATCGCGCAGCGGTTCCCTTACTACGGCGGGTACTTCCAGGACGACTGGCGTGTGAATAACCGGCTGACGCTGAATTTCGGCATGCGCTATGACGTGAACGTGTCGCCTTATGCGGCGAATGATCAGTTCAGCGACTTCAATCCAACGCGGCCAAACCCGGGCGCCAATGGCCGACCGGGGGCGCTGGTGTTTGCGGGTACCGGTGAGGGACGTGAGGGCCGGCGACGGCTGGTGGATACCTGGTACGGGGGCTGGGGCCCGCGGTTGTCGATGGCTTACAGCCTGAATGAGAAGACGGTGATTCGGGCTGGCGCGGCGCGGACGTTTGGCGCGGTGCGCGCAGTGGGCGGGTCGACACACTTCCAGGGATTTGTGCAGATCTATGACACGCCGCAGGTGGACCCGCAGGGGTTTGTGCCGACGTTCTACCTGGGCAATGGATTCCCGGCGTGGCCGAAGCCGCCGTTCCTGACGCCGGACTTCAATAACTACAACTCGCAGCCGTGGTGGCAGGGCAATGAAGTGAGCCGGGCGCCGGAGAACCTGACGTACACGTTCAACATCCAGCGGCAGTTGAACAACAACACGGTGTTCGAGGTGGGCTACAACTTTGTGCGCGGCACGCATTTGCAAGCGGGTTTGCTGAATTACAACCAGTTGGACTACCGCAATCTGCCAGCGGCGCTGAGTCCGTTTACGGCCAGCGGCCGGGCATTGCTGAACTCTGCGATCAGCTCGCCAGCGGCGGTGGCGGCAGGCGTGCAGAAGCCATTTGCGAACTTCCGCGACAACCTGAGCGTCGCGTGGGCGCTGCGGCCGTTCCCGCAGTACAGCACGATCGACACGGCGGGCGGCAATGGCGATCGCAGCGGCAGCTCGAAGTATCACGCGCTGGTGCTGAAGCTCGAAAAGCGTTACTCGAGCGGGTTGACGTTCCTGACGAGCTACGTGTACTCGAAGATCGTCACCAATGCGGATAGCGCGTGGGTGGGCGGCGCGGCGATGGATATGTACAACCGCGGGCTGGAGATGTCGATCGGGCAGTTTGACCAGACGCATAACCTGAAGTTCAGCTACCTCTATGAGCTGCCGTTTGGCAAGGGCAAGAAGTATCTGAGCGGTGGTGGCCTGGCGAACGTGGTGCTGGGTGGCTGGCGGCTGGGTGGAGTGCAGACTTATAGCTCGGGCACGCCGGTGGGGATTGGAACGACGGTGAGCTTCCCGATCTTTGCGGGAGCGAATCGTCCGACGATCAGCACTTATGAGGGCTGGCGGACGCAGGTGTCGGGCGACCGGTTTGATCCGTTCAAGGAGACCTACATTAACCGGGCGGTGTTTCCGGATCAGCCGACTGACCGGTTTGGCAACATGACGCGGTATAACCCGAACTTCCGCTTCTTGCCGAACTTGACTGAAAACTTCTCGCTGGCGAAGGATTTTAACTTTAGCGAGAAGGTGAGGCTGAATCTGCGTGGTGAGGCGTTTAACGCGTTCAACCGGACGCAGTGGGGCCCGGTGGGTGGCGCGCAGACGCTGCAGGATCCGAACTTTGGGACCTGGCGCAACCAGATTAACCAGCCGCGGAGAATGCAGCTTGCTTTGAAGTTGTACTTCTAGGTGGATCAAATGGGCCCCCTGGTGCATTAGCGCATCAGGGGGCTTTTCTTGTTACTGAGCGTTTTGTTTGGTGATGGCGGCGGTGACCAGCTTGGCGCCGTCGGTGCTGATGATGCGTAGGCTGTCGGCAGAGGTGAGCACGAAGCTGTAGGTGGAGCCGGTGATGGATTTGACGGTAGTGGATTCGCCGGTGTCGGCGTCGGTGACGGTGGTGACAGATGAAGAGAAGCTGAGGGTCATGACGCCGGTGCCGTCGGCATTGACGGTGTAAGAGCCGCTGACGGTGGTGGCGACGCTGTCGAGCGAGCCGTTGCGAATGGTGGCGTAGCCGCTGACGCCGCCTTTGCCGTCGAGCTTGATCAGGCCGAGGGACAGGAAGCGATTGACGCCGAGCGTGCCGTCTTCTTCAAAGACGAAGTTACCGCTGAGAGAAGCTGCCGAGAAGGTCTGGGCATTGCTGTAAGTGTTGGCGCCGAGGCCAATCAACAGCGCAGCGAGAAGAGAGAGACGCAGCAGAGATTTCATAAGTGTGTGTTGCTCCTTGAGAGGGCAGTTGGTTGCCTTCTGCAAGGAAGAACACGGGCATCTGAAATCAGTCGCGCAAAGAAGGTGTAAAGGAAATCAGAGGCCGTCAGGCAGTGCGGCGACACGGGCGAAGGCGAGGCGGAGGGAGAGCAGCTCCATGGGGATGAGCTGGCCGCTGGCGCGGAGTTGGCCGTTGGTGGAGGGGGTGAGGAGTTTGGGGTCCCAGAATTGCTTGATCTTCTTACCGGGGAATTGAGCGAGCAAGGCAGTGGTGGGCGGCTGAGGGGTGCGCCAGACGATGTGGAGAAAAAGTTTGGTCTTCTTGTATTCCTCAAAGACGGGCATGAGCTCGGGCGGCGGGGCACTGAGCGAATCCATGGTGAAGAGCAGGCGCGCCTCGTGAGGAGCGTCGAGGGTGACGAGGCCGTCCTGTTCCATTGGCGTCGAGCCGGGGCCGGAGGAGCAGGCAGTGAGGAGCGGCAACAGGAAGAGGAGGCGGCGGAGCATCAAGCTCGTAGTTTGGCATCAAAGGCGCGCTGGTAGATGGCGAGTTGTGCGGGAGTGAGAAATTTATAGCGGGAATCGGCGAGACCGGCGAAGGTAGTGCGGGCTTCGTCCTTGCGTTTGGCGGCGAGCAGCAAGTGGGCCAGCTCTTTGCGGTAGAGATGATTGGTGGGGAAGTCACGTTCGAGGGCGCGTACCTGATCGATGACTTTTTCGGGGTGCTCTTCGCGGTTTTCGATGAGGGCGAGCAGGACAATGGCTTCGATACGGGCGCGGTCGCCATAAATGGAAACGGTGCGGACGCCGTTGATGCCTTTGTTCTTGTCGCCGGTGAAGCCGACGATGGAGCCGAGGGCGCGGAGGTAGATGGGCAGGCTGCCAACGATGTATTCGTGGAAGCTCGGAACGAGCATGGCGTCGACAAAGTTCTTGTCGAGCTCGAGGACGCGCGTGTGCAGGCGGCGCGCCTCGCCACCGTGTTTGAGGGCGGTGCGCCAGTGCTTGTCGACGAGCAGGAGCTGGTTGGCGCGGTGGGTCTGGCTGACGCCGAGGGCGTAGAGAGCGGCGGGCGTTTCGCCGAGGGAACGGGCGATGGATTCGGCCTGCTGGAGTAGTGACTCAAAGCGGGCACGGTCGGCGGCCGACATGGGGACCTTGGGTTTGCGCAGATACTCGGAGACGCTGAGGGCGGCGTTGCCGTCGAGGGCATCGGCGGCAAACAGGGTGCGATAGAGAATGGCGTAGGCGAGGTTGTTGAGGTGGTCGGGGTTACGGGGTTCGCGACTGGCGTCCTGCTCGAGAAGAGCGATGGCGGCGTCGAAATCGAGGTTGTAGAGCCGGTTAAAGGCCGAGGAATGACGCCAATCCGCCCGCGCCACCAGGGGCGCGAGGGCGGAGGCCAGGAAGACACGACGCCTCATACCGTTAGGAGTTGGTTGAGGCGCTCCGGGTTGCAACGAATTCCCAAATAAAATTCGCCGAACTGGGCATAGATGGCGCTGACAGGGTCGAAGCGCATTTCGTAGATCAGCTTTTTGAAGACGAGCGCGTCGTCGGAGAAGAGGTCAACACCCCATTCCCAATCATCGAAGCCGATGGAGCCGGAGATGATCTGGCGGACATCGCCCGCATAGCGGCGGCCGACCATGCCGTGCTCGTGCATGAGGGCGGCGCGTTCTTCAAGCGGCAGCGAGTACCAGTTCTTGTGTTCGCCACGGAGGCGATTCATCGGGTAGAAGCAGACGTACTGGGTGGGCGGAATGTCGGGGTAGAGACGCGGCGCCATGGCGTTGCGCTGGCGATCGAGGGTTTCGTTGATCGAGGTCTTCCAGGGCTCGGAGTGGGGCGTGACGCCTTCGTTGAGCAGGTTGGTGTAGACCTTGCCGGTGGACTCATAGAGGCCGAGCTCGACGACGGAGACGTAGGAGGTGGTTTGCTCGCAGAACTGCCAGAAGGGGAGTTTGCGGATGGCCCATTCAGCATCGCTGAGGGCGGCAAAATCCTTGCGGAAGTGGATGAGCATGAAGTCGCCCTTGTGGCCGTACATGGAGAAGATGCCGGAGCCGGGGCCCATGGATTCGAGGGTGGAATTGAGTTCGGCGGTGAATTCCGCGCGGGTTTCCGGAGAGAGGGCGCGCCAGGCGGACCAGTTGATACGGAACATCTGATGGAGCAGCGCCGAGCCTTCAACGGTCAGGGGCATCTGCGGAAGTGTCAAACTCATATTTAGATTATGGCAACGCCCCGGGGTATCTGGCTTGGCTCTGCCTTTGCCGCCCTTGGCGCGCTGGGCTTTGCCGCGAAATCCATTCTGATCAAGGTCGCTTATCAACTGACGCCGGTGGATTCGACGACGCTGCTCGCCTTACGGGTGATGTTTTCGGTGCCGGCGTTTGTGTTGATGGCCTGGCACGGGAATGCGGATCGGGAGAAGCTGTCGCGGCGGGACATGGCGTTGCTCGCGTGGCTGGGGTTTAACGGGTACTATGCGGCGAGCTTTTTTGACTTCTGGGGGCTGGAATACATCACGGCGGCGCTCGAGCGGCTGATCCTGTTTACGTATCCGGGGATTGTGCTGATGCTGAACGCGGTGATCCTGAAGCGGGCGATCCAGCGGCGGGAATACATGGCGCTGGTGTTGTCGTGGACGGGGATTGGGCTGGTGTTCTACAACGACCTGGTGAACAGCACGCAGCCGGGCGTGGTGTGGAAGGGGGCGGGGCTGGTGTTTCTGTCTTCGATCACTTATGCGATTTATCTGGTGGGGTCGGGCAAGGTGATCCACCGGATTGGAAGTGTGCGGTTGACCGGCATCGTGGTGAGCGTGGCAGGGGGCTTTACGCTGGGGCACTTCTTCTTGACGCACGGGACGAAGAGCCTTGAGCAGCCGAAGGAGATTTACTGGATCGCGGTGGCGCTGGCGATCTTCTCGACCATATTGCCGATCTTCTTTACGTCAGAGGCGATCAAGCGGATTGGGTCGAACAAGACGTCGATTGTGGCTTCGATCGGGCCGGTGTTTACGATCTGGCTGGGGTATCTGTTTCTGAACGAACCGGTGACGGCAACACAGTTGGCGGGGACGGGGCTAGTGCTGGGCGGGGTATTGCTGGTGTCGAGCAAATAGCTGCATTTAAAGACAGCTGCACTTTCGCCGAAGAGCGAAGAGTGACGAGTCTCCGTGTGGTGGCTCTCGTGGTGGTGTCGTTGTGCGCCTTCGCGGAGAGTCAGCCGATTCAGCATCTGGTTGAGATTGCCGCGCTTACGCCACAGCAGGCGCAGGAGGGGCGTGCGGTACGCGTGGAGGCGGTGGTGACGCGATTTGCGCCGCTGCAGGGGCAGTTGGTATTGCAGGAGCAGATGCCGGACGGGCAGGGTGTTGGGGTGTTTGTGATGCCTCCGTATACAAAGTTTGCTGGTGTTGCCGTGGGGGATGTCGTGGGTCTGAGCGGCAGGACGGCGCCAGGCAGCTACGGCAATGTGGTGTTGCCTGAGCGGATTGAGGTGTTACGGCATGGCAAACTGCCGGCGCCGGTGGTGGTGAGGGATGCGACGCAGGTGCTCGATACGGATGCGCTGGATAACGTGCTGGCAACGACCGAGGGTTGGGTGGAGCGGGTAATGCCGCTCTATCGCGAAGGGCGAAACACAGTGCCGGTATACCGCCTGTTTGTGCGGATCGAGCATGGTGAAGTGCCGGTGGCGGTGCATCTTGAAAACGCACAGGATGCCATTGATCTGCTGCATCGCAAGGTGAAAGTGACCGGCCCGGTGATGCTGACGCGCATGCCGCGGCTGCAGCGTCATCTGGCGGATATCGTGGTGGACCGGAAGACGGGATTGGAAGTGCTGGGGCAAGCGACTTTGGACAGCCACAAGCTGCCGCAGGTGGATGCGGCGAAGCTGTTGCGACTGCACGGGGTGATCCCGGCAAATGGCTGGTTCCGCGTGACGGGGACGCTGGTGGCGGGATTCTCGCCGGTTGACTATGAGCTGTATGCGGGGGACAACCAGGTGGCGGTGCGCATGTTGGCGCCGCTGGCCATCGACTCGGGCAAACGCTATGAAGTGGTGGCGCGGCTGGCGAGGAGCGAAGACCGGATGTACCGGATTGAGGTATCGCAGGCAAAGCTGATCGGCGACGGCAAGCCGCCGGAGGTGGCAAATGCGTCGACGATGGGGCTGGCGCGGGGGCGATTTGACGGAGCGGCGGTAACGGTGCAGGCGCGGTTGGTGGACCGCTGGCGCGAGTCGAATGAGTGTGTGCTGATGCTGCGCGGGTTTCGGCAAAGTGGGGAAAGGCAATTTGCCGTGCACGAGCGGCAGAACGAGGTGGGGCAGTGCAAGCAGTATCCGATTGGCAGCGTCTTGAAAGTCACGGGAATGGTGAGCCACACCTGGAGCGACATGGCGCAGGACCCGGTGGGAACGGTGATCCACGCGAGTGAGCCGAACGGGGTGGCGATCGTGAGTGAGCCGCCGTGGTATGAACGATTGCCGATGCAGCGGTTGCTGCTGGGGGCGGTATTACTGGCGGGACTGGGAGCCTTGTGGATCTACACACTGCGGCGACGGGTCAGCGAACAGACGCGGGCACTTCTCGCGCAGCAAGACGCGCTGGTGGCGGCCAAGGAAGCGGCCGAGGCGGCATCGGAGGCGAAGAGTCAGTTTCTGGCCAATATCAGCCATGAGATTCGTACGCCCCTGAACGGGGTGATGGGGATGACGGCGCTGCTTGAGGAGGCGGGGCTCAAGCGGGAACAGGCGCGCATGGTGAAGCTGATGCGGGCATCGGCAGAGTCGTTGATGGGAGTGCTGAATGATGTGCTCGATTTCTCGAAGATCGAAGCCGGGCGACTGGAGCTTGATCCGCAGCCGGTGAACATCCGTGAGCTGGCGGTGATGTCGTTACGGAGCTTTACCGGGTCGGCGCAGGAGAAGGGTCTAGAGGTGGCCTTTGAGTGTGGCGATGACGTGGAACGGTGGGTGATGGTGGATGCGGGGCGATTGCGGCAGGTGCTGCTGAACCTGTTGGGTAACGCGGTGAAGTTTACAAACGCTGGCCAGGTGGGGCTGCGGGTGCGCAACATGGGCGTGTTTGACGGCGAGGTGGAGCTTGAGTTTCTGGTGTGGGACACGGGTGTCGGCATTGCCCGCGACAAGCTGGAGATGATCTTTGAGGCGTTCTCGCAGGCCGAGAGCGGGACATCGCGGAAGTTTGGCGGCACGGGTTTGGGCCTGGCGATCTCGCAGCGACTGGTGGTGCTGATGGGCGGCAGGATCGAGGTGACGAGTCAGGCGGGGCGAGGCAGCGAGTTTCGCTTTCGCCTAAGACTGAAGAGGGCTGAGGCGCCGGTGGCCGCGCAGCGGTGTGAGGCGGTGGAGGGACTGCGCGTGCTGGTGGTTGATGACAGCGCGTTGAGCCGATCGACGCTTGAGGGTGTGCTGATCGGGGCCGGGATGTCACCTCTGACGGTGGATTCAGCGGAGGAGGCGCTGGCGGTATTGCGGCGCGGTGATGAGCCGGTGGATCTGATACTGACGGATTGTGTGATGCCGGGGGTGTGTGGCTGGGAGATGGTGGATCAACTGCAGGCCAGCGAGGCGTGGCGGCGGATTCCGGTGGTGATGATGAGCGCCGAGGCGGGGTTCCGGCATTGTCGCGATCGCGGCGTGCGGGCTGTATTGCTGAAGCCGGTGTCGGAGGCGGAACTGCTCGAGACGATTGAAGCCGTGGTGAGCGGCAAGCTCGACGATGAGCCGGCGTCCAATGGGCTGGTGCAACTGAGCGGGGCGGTGGGCGTGAAGCCGAACGGCTTGCGGATCCTGCTGGCCGAGGATAACGATGTGAACCAGATTGTGGCACTGGGGTTGCTTGAGCATGACGGCCACGCCGTGACCGTGGTGAGCAATGGCCTTGAGGCAGTGGGCGCGGCAGAGCACAAGACGTTTGACCTCGTGCTGATGGATGTGGAGATGCCGGAGATGGACGGATTTGAGGCGGCGAAGCGCATTCGGGCGCAAGAGAAAGCAGCGGGCAAGACGCCCATGCCGATCATTGCGATGACGGCGCACGCGGTGGCGGGATATGAAGAACGATGCCGGGCAGCAGGTATGGATGGGTACCTGACGAAGCCGGTGCGCATGGATGCCGTGCGAGCGGCGATCGAAAAGTTGCCGCCCTATACGCTCAACACTGGCACGCCGCACTCGCGAATGATTGAGTAGCTGTAGGAGCGCATGGCGGCAAGGCCGTGGGCGGTACTGCGGGAGATCACGACGAGATCGGAGCCGGTCTGACGGACGAGGCTGGAGATGGTTTTGCCAGGGTCGCCGGAATCCATGATGACTTCCGCATCGAGGCCGAGGGTCAGCTCTTCGAGGCGCTGCTTGACGGCGGATTCGAAGTGGAGCTCGTGGGAGCGTTCGAAGTTGAAACCGATGTGGGAATGAAGGCCCTGGGTGGCGTGCATGACGACGAGTTTGGCGCCGAGCTGCCTGGCGAGCGAACTCGCTTCAGCGATCACGCGGGGGGAACTGTCGGAGAGATCGACCGCGGCGGCGACTTTGTCGAAGTGGATGTCCTCGAGGCGGGGCTCCTCCATATGCGCGCCGGTGAAGACGGAACAGGTGGCGTCGTGGAGGACCTTGCTGGTGACGCTGCCGAGCAGGAAGCGACGGAAGGGACCATAGCCGTGGGTGGGGATGATGATCATATCGACTTCGCGTTCGGCGGCATAGGCGACGATTTGATCGGAGGGGAAGCCGTCGAGAAGCACGCGTTCGACGGGCATGCCGGCGAGATCGCCGAGGCAGGTGGAATTGAGCTTTTCCTGGCCGAGCCGGCGGCGCGTATCCATCAACTCCTGGAGGATCGGGCCACCTGCTTCGAGGACAGCGGCCTCGTAGTCGGGCGGGGGGACAACATGGAGAAGAATGGTCTCAAACGGGATTTTGCGGTGGAGCTGAACGAGGTAGTGAGCCGCGGCGGCGTCGCGAGGAGAGAAATCCACGGGCATGAGAACGCGCTTCATGACACACACGATATCCCAAATTGGCTGAAGCGGATGAGAAAAATGCGCGTGTTATGCTCAGGGTGTGTTTGTGCTCAAATCACGCGTATTTCTGCGTATTTTGCTGACTGGCGGGCTGATTGCCAGTGGTCTTGGGGCTCAGCCGAAGATTGTGCAGATCCTCGATGAGGAACTGAATCGCAACTTCACAGCGCTCAAGAAAGCCGACCCGGCGCCTTACTTCCTGTCCTATCAAATGGTGGAAACCGAGGCGACGAGCGTGACGGCAACGCTGGGGACGCTGCAAGGCACCTCCACGGGCAAGGGGCGCGTGCTTGATGTAAGCGTGCGGGTGGGCGACGCCAAGCTCGATAACTACCGGCAGATCCGCGGGGACCGGCCACAGTTTTCAGGGGCGATCGCAATGCCGCTTGACGATGAGCCGAACGCGGTGAAGCGGCGGGTGTGGCTTGAGACGGATCGCGTTTACCGGGGCGCGGCGCAGCGGCTGATCAACATCAAGACCAACCAGCAGATCAAGCTTGAGAGCGAAGACAAGAGCGGCGATTTTTCTGACGCGCCGCCGGTGGTGAAGTATGAAGCCGTCGCGCCGCTCAAGTTTGACAAGAAGCTTTGGCAGGAGAAGGCGCGCAAGTGGAGCGCTTTCTTTGCCGACAAGAAGGAAGTGCTGTCGAGCAGTGTGGTGGTGGTGGGCCAGCGCGAGGTGAAGACGCTGGTGACGACCGAGGGCACGAAGCTGCAGCATGGACGGCAGTTTGCGCGGATTCTGATCAGTGCCCGCGGCAAGGCGCAGGACGGGATGAATCTCGCGGCAAGTGAGACGTTTGAAGCGGAGGACATGGGGCGGCTGCCGGATGACAAGGCCGTACAGGCGGCGGTGGAAAAGGTGTACCGCAAGCTGGCGGCACTGCTGGCGGCGCCGCTGGCCGAGCCGTTTACCGGGCCGGCTGTGATGAGCGGCAAGGCGGCGGGCGTGTTCTTTCACGAGATCTTTGGTCATCGCATCGAGGGCCACCGGCAGAAGGACGAAAGCGAAGGGCAGACGTTTACCAAGATGGTGGGGCAGAAGATTCTGCCGGACTTCTTAAGCGTGAAGATGGACCCGACGCTGCACCGGCTGGCGAACACGGATCTGTATGGCTGGTATGACTACGACGATGAAGGCGTGCCGGCCAAGCCGGTGAGCGTGGTGAAGGCCGGGGTGCTCGAAAACTTTCTGATGTCGCGCTCGCCGATTAACGGGTTTCCCACCTCGAACGGACATGGCCGCAAGCAGATCGGCGCTGAAGTTGTGGCGCGGCAATCGAATCTGGTGGTGGAGAGCTCGAAGGCGGTGACGGGCGCGGAGTTGCGCAAGCGACTCGTTGAAGAAATCAAGAAGCAGAACAAGCCGTACGGGCTTTATTTCGAAGAAGTGTCGAGCGGATTTACGATCACGAGCCGCCGGGGGCTGCAGGCGTTTAGCGTGTTTCCGGTGATGGTGTACAAGGTGTTTGCCGACGGGCGGCCCGATCAGCTGATCCGGGGCGCGGATATCGTTGGCACGCCGCTGACGAGCTTTTCGAAGATCATGGAGACCTCCAATGAGGTAACTGTGTTCAACGGCTATTGCGGCGCGGAGAGTGGACAGGTGCCGGTGTCGGCATCGTCGCCGGCGCTGCTGGTGAGCGAGATTGAAGTGGCGCTGCGGGAACGCTCGCAGGAACGTCCGCCTTATCTGGACCGCCCGACGGGGCCGACGATTACCGGGGGAGGGCTGAACTAATGCGCCGTCGTGAGTTTGCATTCTTGCTGCCGGTGAGCGCGCTGGCTCAACGGGTGGCTCCCGCCCAGGCTGGTGACCCGATCCTGAAGGCGATGCAGGACGAGATGGCGCGTACGCGGCCACTCAATGTGATTGGTGGCAATCCGATTTACTACATGGAATGCACGCTGGATGACGCGGCTTCGTTCCGGACGACGGCGAGCCTGGGGGCGTTGTATTCCTCGAGCAGTTCGGCGTTCCGCGTGCCGCGGGTGGGCGTGAGGCTTGGGGACAAGAAGTTTGACAACACGAACTACCTGTTCTCGGAAGTGTTCATGGGAACGCGGTTTGACCCGGACCAGTTTCCGCTGGATAACTCCGGCGCGGCGCTGCGGCAGGTGTTTTGGCTCGCGATTGATCGCGCCTACAAGACGGCGCTCGAGGCCATAGGTCGCAAGAAGGCGGCGTTGCGCAACGTGACGCAGGCCGAGGAGTTGCCTGATTTTTCGGATGCCGCGGCGGTGAAGATGGTGCTGCCGGTGCCGAATTTTGAGGTGGATGAAGAGCAATGGAAGCAGCGGGTAACGCGGCTGTCGAAGGTGTTTGCCAGCTATCCGGAGGTGTTTACGTCGAGCGTCGACTTTGAAACGTCGCGCGATGTCTACTACTTCACGAATACGGAAGGCACCGAGGTGCGCTACACGGAGCTTATGACGTTCATGCGAGTGCGCGCGAGCGCGCAGGCCGCCGACGGCATGCGGTTGCGCAGCCATGCGCAGGTGGTGACGAATTTGTTGTCGCGATTCCCCGCCGAAGCCGAACTTGAAAAGCAGGTGCGCGCCTGTGCTGATGAAGTGAAGGGGCTGGTGAATGCGCCGCTTGGCGAGAGCTATTCGGGGCCGGTGTTGTTTGAAGCGACAGCGGCGGCGCAGTTGTTCTCGGACTTGCTGGGTAGCCAGGCGGCGTCGACACGCAAGCCGGTGATGGAACCGGGCCGGCAGTTTAATCTGCCGACGGGCGAGCTTGAAGGCCGGCAGAACTCGCGCGTGTTGCCATCATCGTTTACGGTGGTGGACGACCCGACGCAATCGGAGTATCGTGGCAAGCCGTTGCTGGGCCATTATCCGGTGGACCTTGAAGGCGTGCCGCCGCAGCCGGTGGTGCTGGTGGAAAAGGGCACGTTCAAGAACTATCTGGCGAGCCGTATTCCCACGCGCGAGACGAAGGCTTCCAATGGCCATGCGCGATTCCCGGGAACGTTTGGCGGCTACAATGCCTTCGCCTCGAATCTGTTTGTGAAGAGCGAGGAGACGACGCCGGCCGATCAGATGAAGAAGAAGCTGATCGACATGGTGACTTCGCGCAACAAGCCGTATGGGCTGATTGTGCGCAAGCTCGACTTTCCGTCGACTGCTGGTTTTGATGAGATCCGGGCGTTGCTGGGGGGGCAAGGCGGACGTTCGGCGCCGCTGCCGTTGCTGGTGTACAAGGTGTTTCCGGATGGGCGTGAAGAGCTGGTGCGTGGCTTGCGGTTCCGCGGGTTGAACGTGCGGGCACTCAAGGACATCGTGGCGGCCGGCAGTGATGAAGCGCACTTTGACTACATCGCCAATGGCGCGCCGTTTGCCGTGGTGGGCGGAGGCAATTATGTATTCGGCTGCACGACCGTCGCGCCGAGTATCCTGTTTGAAGATCTGGAACTCGAGCGTCCGCAGGTGGAAATGCCGAAGACGCCCGTAGTGCCGCCTCCTCCGTTGACCGCGTGAAAATTCTCTTTCGAGCCGTTTTTCGAGAAGTAGCCTCAAGCGCCTTGCTGGGGATGCTGCTGTTTACCTTTGTGCTGTTTCTGCAGCGCTTGGGGAGCGGCAAGCTGTTTGAGCTGGTGCTGCGCAACTCGACGGACTGGCAGACGGCAGTCTATCTCTTCTTCCTGCTGGTGCCGCCGACCTCGCCGTTTACGCTGCCGGTGGGCGTGCTGGTGGGCGTGCTGATCGGCCTGAGCCGGATGTCGGGGGACAACGAGATTACCGCGTTGCGGGCGACAGGATCGCCGGCGCGGCGAGTGGTGTGGCCAGTGCTCGCGTTTGGGTTGTTGGGCTTTCTGCTAACGGCGGCTTCGACGACATGGCTGACGCCCTGGAGCTACCGGCAATCGACCAAACTGATGAACAAGGCGCTGGCGGCGCAGGTGACGGCCGAGATCCAGCCGCGCGTGTTCGAAGAGGGTTTTCCGAACACGGTGCTGTACGTCGGCGACGTAGTGGCCGGGACCACCGTGAAATGGCGCAAGATCTTCATGGCTGATTTGCGCAAGGGATCGGAGCGGTCGACCGGGGCACGAGAACGATCGGATGAGCCGCGGATCCTGCTGGGGGAAGAGGCGCTGGCGGTTAGCGACATCAAGAACAATCGCATTCAGCTCGCGATGAAGAATGGCAGCACCTACGAGATCGGGCAGAACCCGGCGCAGGATGCGACCTCGTACTCGCCGCGCAGCGATCTTGGCTTGCAGGCCAAGGAGCCGAATGAGTATCGGCGGTCGAACAACTTTCTCGAGATGGATACGGTGCCGCTGTGGCGCTATGTGAAGGCGAACCCGCGCAAGGATACGGTGGACGCACGGCTTGAGCTGCACCAGCGCTTGGCGCTGCCGTTTGCGTGTATGCTGCTGGCCCTGGTGGGCGTGCCGCTGGGGGTGTCGGGTCGCAAGGGTGGCAAGAGTGCGGCGTTTGTGGTGACGGTGCTTCTCGCGTTTCTCTACTACACGACGATGATCACGCTGCAGCAGATGGCGCGGCGGGGCGGGTTGCCGGCGGAACTGGCGGCCTGGGGGCCGGATCTGATCTTTGTGCTGCTGGCGGGCGTGCTGCTGTTGCGCCTTGAGCGGCCGGGGGATCACGACATTGTGGGCGCGCTGCAGCAGCGCATCGATGAACTGTGGTCGCGGTGGCGCGGCTCGGGCGAGGCGGCGATGCACCGGTCGGCGGCGCAGGCGTTTGAGAGCGGGTTCTACAAGGTGGTGCGCGTGCCGGGCGTATCGTTCCTGAACATGATCATGGATCTCTATGTGCTGCGGACGTTTCTGTTTTACTTCGTCATGCTGCTGGTGAGCTTTGTGATGATGACGGAGGTCTTTACGTTCTTCGAACTGCTGGGGGACATCATCCGCAACAAGATCGAGACGTCGAAGACGATGACGTACCTGGCGTTTCTCGCGCCGCAGTTGATCTACCAGACGACGCCGGTGAGCGTGCTGGTGGGGGTGCTGGTGACGTTTGGCATTCTGAGCAAGACGAACGAGGTGACGGCGTTCAAGGCGTGTGGCGTGAGCGTGCACCGGTTGTCGTTCTCGATTCTGGTGATGAGCCTGATTGTGAGCTTGGGGTTGTTTGCGTTCGACTACTATTACGTGCCGGAGGCGAACAAGAAGCAGGACGCGCTGCGTAGCGAGATCAAGGGCAAAGCGCCGCAGACGTATGTGCAGCCGGACCGTAAGTTTGTCTATGGTGAAGGCTGCCGGATTTTCTACTACAAGTTTCTGGACCCGGTGCAGAAGGTAATGGGCAGTCCGCGCGTATATGAGCTCGACTGCAACACGTTCTCGATGACGCGCATGATCGCCGCCGAGCGCGCCCGCTGGGAGCCGAACCTGAAGCGTTGGGTTTTCCAGAGCGGGTACCAGCGCGACTACAAGGGCATTCACGCGGTGGCGTATAACGAGTTTCTGGAATCGACGGCGACGTTTGCCGAGTTGACGGAGACGCCGGATTACTTTCTGCAGGAACTGGTGCAGGACAAGCAGATGAACTTCCACCAGCTGTGGAACTACATCCAGACGCTGCAGCAATCGGGACTGGATACGACGCGGCTGCAGGTGCAGTATCACAAGAAGTTTGCCGTGCCGCTGTTTGCGTTCATCATGGCGCTGCTGAGTGTGCCGTTTGCGTTCATGACGGGCAGCCGCGGGGCGATGGCCGGAGTGGGCGTGAGCATTGGCATTGCGATCGCTTACTGGACGGTGTCGAGCGTGTTTGAACAGGTGGGCAATGTGGGGCAATTGCCGCCGGCGCTGGCGGCGTGGAGCCCGGATGCGTTGTTTTCGCTCATCGGGGCCTGGCTTTTGGCTAGACTGCGTACTTAGGCTAATTTTTTGACGAATCTCATGGCTTCTGCCTCAAAACCCACCATACTCACTGTTTCCGGATTGATCGGCAGTGGCAAAACAAGCGTATGCCGCGAGTTGTCGCGGCTGACGGGCTGGCGCGTTGTGTCGGCCGGGACGATCCTGCGGCGGATGGCCGAGGAGCGGAATCTGTCGGTGCTTGAGTTGAACGAAATCGCCAAGACGGACTCCTCGATCGACAAGCTGATTGATGACCAGCTGATCGCGTTGCAGAACAGCGAGGAATCGCTGATTGTGGATTCGCGGCTGGCTTGGCACTTTATTCCGAACGGCTACAAGATCCATCTGGTGGTGGACACGGCGATTGCGGCCGAGCGCGTCTTTCGCGCGCAGCGCAGTGATGAATCGTATGCGACGCCTGAGGATGCCTATGCGGCGAATGCGCAGCGGCAGGCGATCGAGAATGAGCGCTTCAAGCATTACTACGGCATTGACTGTGAGGACTGGCGTAACTATCACCTGATTCTCGACTCGTCGACGCTGATGCCGGATGCGCTGGCTGAGCGGATGCGCGAGGCGGTGGAAGGGCCGGCGGCGAAGGGATCGTGCTGGCTGGCGCCGCGGTGTGTGACGGTGGCCGCCGATGCCGCAGCTGCCGGCGAGGTGGGTTACGCGGTGGAGGCAGGGCGGACGGTGGTGGTGAGCGGGGCGGAGAGATTTCGCGCGGAAGCGGACCAGGCGCTGATCAAAGGGCACCTGATCCGGTATGAAGGGGCGGCGGCTTAATCCTGTAGTTGGGGATAGGCGGCGATGACGCGATCGAGCTCGGCGAGCTGGCCGGGGCCGAGCGCTTCGTGTGGATCCAGGCACCAGATGCCATCGAGCAGGCCGCGACGGCGCAGCACTTCGTGAATGCCGGCAATGCAGCCGTGGAAGTTGTTGGCGACATCGAAGATGGCGGCGTTGGCGTCGGTAAGTGCGGCGTTGAGCGTGAGCAGATCGGCGGGAATGGGGGCGCTGGTGCGGTGGAGCGCCTTGATGCGCTCGAGGATCTCGACGGCGCGGCCCGTCCAGACGGCCCACTGGCCAAGCAGGCCGCCGACCATGCGGATGCGGACGCCATTGAAATCGTAAACCGTAAGCAAGTCGTTGATGATGTTGTCGTCGTTGCCGGTGTAGATGGCGATCTCGCCCGCGCGGCCGCTGGCGGCGACAGCGCGCATGACGTCAATCGTCTGATAGCGGTGGAACGGGGCAACCTTGATGGCGACAACGTTGTCGATCTCGGCAAAGCGCCGCCAGAACGAATAGGACAACACGCGGCCGCCGACGGCGGGCTGGAGATAGAAGCCGACGACGGGGATGATGCTTGCGATGGCGCGGGCGTGGGCCAGCATGTCGTCCTCGCTTGATTTGGCAAAGGCGGAGAGGCTGAGCAGGCCGGCGTCGTAGCCGAGGCGAGTGGCGAGTTCGGCTTCGGCGGTGGCCTGGGGTGTGGGGCCGCAGATGCCTGCGATGGCGAGGCCGCTTGACCATTCCTCGCGCGCCATACGGAGCACCGGCTCGAGCAGGCCGTGATTGCGAATGGTGAACTGCGTGGTGTGGACGCCGACGGCGATGCCACCAGCTTTGGCCGCGGCGTAATAGCGCGTGAGGCCGCGCTGGCGCGATTCGTCGAGCTGACGCGAGGCGTTGAGAGCGAGGGGGTGGGCCGGGATCACCAGGCCTTCGAGCAATTGGGAGCGTAGGGTCATCTAGAACTTTCCGTCGCGGGCTTCAAAGTGGGTGGGCTTGCCAAGGGAACGGCCGCCGGTGGAGATCCAGTCGGCTGTCCAGTCGAAGGCCTGGCGCCAGGGCACGAGGGGCAAGCCGAAGAGCTCGTGGGCGCGGGAACCATTGTTGAGCAGGGCCGTGGGGGCCTCAAGGCCAGTGAAGGTGACGGGCTTGTTGAAGCGGGAGGCAAAGGCGGTGGCGATTTCGCGGACGGTGAGGATGTCGGGGCCGGCGATGTTGAGCACGGCGGCGGGTGAGGTGGCGAGGGTGAGCGATTGGAGGACGTAGGAGTTGGCGTCGCCCTGCCAGATGAAGTTGACGGCGGGCATGGTGACGTCGACCGGCTGGCCGGAGAAGACCTTGCTGCCGATGTCGAACAGGATGCCGTAGCGGGGCTCGAGGGCGTAGTTGAGGCGGAGGTTGATGACGCGCGTACCGAAGGCGTCGGCGCCGTATTCGAACATGCGCTCGCGGCCGAGGACGGATTGGGCGTATTCGCCGATGGGGCCGGGGAAGGTCTGTTCATCAGCGCCCTGGGAGGTGACGGGCATGAGGGGGTAGATGTTGCCGCTCGAGAGGGCGGCGATGCGGGCGTCGCGGAAGCGATCGACGACGAGGCCGGGGAGATAGACGTTCATCGCCCAGGTGAGGCCAGCGTTGCCGGAGCTGCCGAATTTGCGGCCGGCGAGGTAGATGACGTTGGGGGCGTCGGGCAACTCGCGCAGGGCGGCTGGGTCGAGCAGGTCGGCGCCGAGGATCTCGATGCCGGCTTGCTCGAGCACTTCCCTGACGCGCGTGTCAGAGAAGCGGGAGACGGCGATGACGCGCTGGGAGGAGCCGTTCTCGTGAATCGCGCGCTGGATGCGGAGGGCGAGCGTGGGGCCCATTTTGCCGCCGGCGCCGAGGAGGAGGAAGTCGCCATCGAGGGCGGCTACAGTGGCGCGATCGGCGGGGGTGGGGCGGGAGAGGTACTCTTCCAGTTCTGCTTCGTCTCGGAATCCGGGCATGTGTCCTTAAAGATTATCAACCGAACTCGAAACCAGCGATGGCAATTGTGGAGGGGCAGGGAGCGATGGCCGGGCCGCGGTACATGCGGATGAGCTCGCGGGCGGGGGCGAGGCCCTGGGCGGTGGCGAGTTTTGATGCGAAGGGGTGGGCGGGGAAGAGATCCCAGTAGAGGCTGGCGGTGGTGGGGATGTGGGTGAGCAGTGAGGCGGCGGCGTCCTCTGAGGTGGCGGTGAAGGGGCCGAGGTAGTTGGCGTGGCGACCGGGGCGGAGGTAGAGTGCAGCGTCGGGGGATTGAAAGATCTGGCTATCGCGGGCGAGATCGGCGAGGAGGGGGTCGGTGTTACCGGTGGCGCTTGGTGCGATGTTGAGTGGGGCGCCGGGGCGGGCCCAACGCTCGATGGGGCAATGGTCGACGAAGCCGAGGCTGCGGTAGAGCGGGGCGCCCATGTGGGTGGCGTCGAGGCCGATGGTGGGGATGTGCTCGAGTTTGCCGAGAAGGCGGGTGAGCAGGTGGCGGGCGAGGCCGCGATTGCGAAACTCGGGGAGGGTGAGCACCATGCCGATCCAGGCGACGCCGCTCGGATGGATGTAGGCGGTGGCCGAGGCGGCGAGCGTGGCATCGACGACGAGGCCGAAGCAGAGATCGGGGGTGAGCCGGAGGATGCGGCGCCAGTCGGCGGGCGTCTGGTTCCAACCCGCGGCAACGGAAAGGGCTTCGAGCGCGTCTATAGGGAACTCGCCCAGACTCACTGGTGTCAGAATCATGTCGAGGGATATTATGCGTCAAACTGTGTGCGTTCTCATGACGGGCCTGCTGGTACAGGGCTTGTTCGCGGCCGAGTTGCCGGTGAGAAAGGTGATCCTGTACAAGCACGGGATTGGGTACTTTGAGCGGGGCGGAGAGATTCCGGCCGGGCAGTCGGCAAGGCTTGATTTCAAGGCCGGGGAGATGAACGACGTGCTGAAGAGTTTGACGATCTTTGATCAGTCGGGCAACTCGGTGGCGGGCGTGAGGTATGACTCGAGCTTGCCGCTGGCGAGCAAGCTGGCGGAGTTTCCGTTCAAGCTGGGGGAGAAGGCGACGCTGGCGGATTTTCTGGATCAGTTGAAGGGCGCGAAGATTGCGCTGAAGTTTGGCGCGACGACGGTGGAAGGGCAGATTGTGGGCGCGCGTGTCATGCAGAGCCGTGAGAAGGCGCAGACGTCGAGCGAGCTGGTGAGTGTGCTGAATGGGAATGGCGAGATTGTGACGCTGGATCTGGCGGCGGCGAACTCGGTGAAGCTGGCGGACCCGGAGTTGCAGGTGCAGTTGAGCGAGTATCTGCGCAGCTTGAATGCGAGCCGGAGCCGGGAGCAGAAGAGCGTTTATATCGATTCGGCGCGTGATGCGGCGCGGAAGCTGAGTGTGGCGTATACGATCCCGATGCCGGTGTGGAAGTCGAGCTACCGGCTGGTGCTGGATAGCGGGGAGAAGAAGAAGCCGGTGCTGGAGGGGTGGGCGATTATCGACAACACGACGAATGAGGATTGGACGCGGGTGGATCTGAGTGTGATCTCGGGGCGGCCGGTGAGCTTTGTTTCGCGGTTGTATGATCCGAAGTTTGTGCAGCGGCAGGTGGCGGAATTGGAGGAAGACAAGCCGCTGGCGCCTAAGGCTTATCGGGCGGCGATGGCGCCGCCCCCGCCACCGGCCGCGATGGCTAAAGGAGTTGTGGGAGGTGTGCCAGGAGGAGTGATGGGCGGGATCATGTCTGATTCAGCCAACCGAGCCGCCATGGCGGAAATGGCAACCACGTCATCAGTGCAGGTGGATACGGTGGCGCGCGAGGCTGGGGAGTTGTTTGAGTACAAGTTTGGCCAGCCGGTGAGCGTCAAGCGCAACGAAAGCGTGATGTTGCCGTTTGTGCAGCAGGAAGTGAATGCGCGGAAACTGCTGATCTATACGGAGGATTCTGATTCGGAGAATCCGCTGAATTCCGCTGAGCTGACGAACTCGA
>CAZBTA010000010.1:0-7463 GCA_964494515.1 uncultured Bryobacter sp. | reverse complement strand
ACGGAGGATTCTGATTCGGAGAATCCGCTGAATTCCGCTGAGCTGACGAACTCGACGGGCAAGACGCTGGATGGCGGGCCGCTAAGCGTTTACGACGGTGGCGTGTATGCGGGCGAGGCGCTGGTGAATACCTTCAAAGCTGGTGACAAGCGTTTGCTGAGCTATGCCAGTGATCTCGGGACGCGCGTGACCGAGGATGAAGAAGGGGGCGAGCAAGTCGTGCGGACGATCAAAGCGAATCGGGGGGTGATTACAGTTTCGAGCACGATTGAGCAGACGAAGACCTACAAGATCACTAATGTCGATCGCAAGCCGAAGACGCTGATCATCGAGCACGCGATCGTTGAGGGTCGCAAGTTGCAGAGCGCCAAGCCGGCCGAGCAGACGAAGACGCATTACCGGTTTGAGGTGAAGCTGACGGGCGAGGCGGGGCAGACGTTTGTGGTGAAGGAAGAAGAGGCGCTGGGCGAGAGCTATCAGATCTCGCAGGCGAGCGATGAACAGATCGGGATCTGGGTGGCAGCGAAGTCGATCTCGGCTGAGGCCAAGCGCGTGCTCGGTGAGATCGCCGGGCTGCGCCGCCAAGTGGCCGAAGTGAACCGCACGATCGCGACACTGAATCAGCAATCGAGCACGGCGACTGGAGATCAGGAGCGGGTGCGGCGCAATCTGGCGAGCCTGAACTCGGTGTCGGGTCAGCAGGAGCGCGTGCAGCGTTATGCGGCGGATCTGGCGAATCTGGATGCAAAGATCCTGACGCTGCGTGATCAGATTGAGGCGGAGACGAAGAAGCGCGATGCGCTGAATCAGCAATTGTCCCAGCGCATTGATAATGCAAATTTCTGATTGAAAAATCCTCCGAATCGCGCGTTAACGGGGAAGGAGGATTTTTCGAGTGAAAAACCTGGTTCTCTCTCTATTGGTGGGCGCGGCGGCGGTGATGGCGCAGCCCACGAGCGAAGTGCAGTTTAGCGGCTGCACAGAATACGTTGGCACGGGGCAGATTCCGCGCGCGAATGCGACGCCGTTTATCCCGTCGACGTTCCAGTTGCCCGCTGGGCCCACGGTGACACTGGTGGCACGCGTGTCAGAGTGCTCGAGCGTGGTGATCGATAATGCGCGGCCCGAGGCGGTGCGCTTGTCGCAGATTGGGGTGAGCGTTGTCTCGCCCGATGGCACCGGTGATATCAACAACTACACGATCGTTTATGTGACGAACAGCAAGCGGCTGGCGCAGCGCCTGGAGCGCGCGGGGCTGCCGGCGAAGGTGGATGAGGACCTGGTGTACGAGGTGACGGCGGGCAAGCTGTTTGCCGATATCTCGTCGGATGAGGCGCCGGCGTTCTTCTTTAGCGGGCCGGTGGTGGAGCCGACGCCGGGAACTGGATTTCCGTTTACGGCGAACTGGTGGTACGAGAGCAATCGTGGCCGGCTGCGGATGCAGTTGGTGATCCCGTATATCGAGTTTGGATTTGGCGCCGACAAGCCGACGTTGTTCAGCCGTAAGGACGCGCCGGTGGGCAAGCTGATCGGCGGCAACACGTACAACGCGTTCACCGGGTTTAACGTGCGCGGAGTTTTTGCAACCGGGCGCATGTCGGTGGTGGTGCGCTAGCCAAGCCCATGAGACGCTGGATGAGGAGATGATTGCAGAACCTCATCTGGCAGTGGACTGGAACGGCGAATTGCCGAATGTGGGGCAGGATGCGGCGGTTTTCCTGATTCATTTGAAACAGGGCCAACCGTATCTTGCCCGCACGACGATGCTGAAGCGAAGACTGGCGCGATTGCTCGCGCCAAAGCCGGGGGCTAGGCTGCTCGATCTGAGCAAGATCGCCGAGCGAATTGAGGTGTGGCTGACGCCAACGCGCCTCGAGCAGGCGCTGACGTTTTATTCGCTGGCGAAGGCGCATTTTCCGGAGACGTATCGCAAGATCGTGCGGCTGCCATCGCCGCCTTATCTGAAGGTGCTGCTGACGAACGAGTTTCCGCGGACGATGGTGACGTCGCGGCTGAGCGGGCGGGAGAATCTGTTCTTTGGGCCGTTTCGCAACCGGGCGGAGGCGGAGAAGTGGGAAGGGGAGACGCTGGATTTCTTCCAGTTGCGGCGGTGTGAGGAGGATCTCGAGCCGAATCCGGATCATCCGGGGTGTATCTATGGGGAAATGAACCAATGCCTGCGGCCCTGTCAGGCTTGGGTGGGCGTGAACGAGTATGCGACCGAGGTGAAGCGACTGACGGGGTTTATCGAGTCGCATGGGGTGACACTGCGGGAGGCGGTGGCGCATGCGCGAGACCGGGCGAGCGAGAATCTCGAGTTTGAAGAAGCGGCGCGGCAGCACAAGCGGTTGGAGCGGGTAGAGGGGTTGTTGCGGATGGCGAGTGAGATCACGGGGGACATTCGCAAGGCCAACGGCGTGAGCGCGGTGAAGGCGGGGACGAGCGTGCGGCTGTACTTCATGCTGGACGGCATCTGGCAGGCGCCGGTGGAATTCGACATGAAGATGCAGGCGGGAGAATCGATGGACCGCCGGCTGCGGCAGATCGTCGAGGGCTTTGCGGTGAGCCGGCCGACGCTGAAGGAGCGCGAGGAGCATCTGGCGATGCTGGCGCGGTGGTTTTATTCGAGTTGGCGCGATAGTGAGTGGTTGCCGTTTGCGGATCGGGCGGAGTTGCCGTATCGCAAGTTGGTGCGGCTGATTTCGCGCGTTATGAATCCGGCGCCCGCTCATGCGAACATGAGCGGTAATGACGTCAAAGATTCTGCTTAGCGGTCTACTGGTTTGGGCGCTGGTGGCGCAAGAGGTTTCGCAGTCGGGTTTGCGACTCGAGGCCGAACGGGCGATGATCTCGCAGCCGGAGCGCGCACCGAAAGCCATTGTCACAACGTGTAACGAGTACGCGAGCGCGGCGGGGCTCGAGATGCTCAAGAAGGGCGGCAATGCCGTCGATGCGGCGGTGGCGGTGGCCTTTGCGCTGGCCGTGGTGCATCCGGAGGCAGGCAACCTGGGTGGGGGTGGGTATCTGCTGGTGCGGATGGCGGATGGCCGCGCGAAGCTGATCGACTATGGCGCGCGGGCGCCGATGGCGTCGAAGCAAGGCGTGTTCGCCAACGCGAAGGAAGCGGCGACGGGATACAAGAGCATGGCCGTGCCGGGGACGCCGGATGGCATGGCGGTGGCGCATGAGATGTTTGGCAAGCTGCCGTGGAAGACCGTGCTCGAGCCGGCGCGGCGACTGGCGAAGGATGGTTTTGCCGCCTCGCAACGCATGGAGCTGATTCTCAAGTTGCAGGTGCCGGTGATGAAGCCGTATGCGGATTCGGCGCGGATCTTTCTGCATGGGGGAGATCAGCCGCTGAAGCAGGGCGAATTGGTGAAGCAGCCGGATCTGGCGGCGACGATCGCGCGGATGCAGAAGTCTGGCGGGCGGGAGTTCTATGACGGCGAGACGGCCAGGCGCATGGTGGCTGATATCGCGGCGAGTGGCGGGCTGATCACAGCCGCTGACATGAAGGATTACAAGGCGATTGTGCGGGATCCGCTCGAGACGACTTATCGCGGGTATCCGATCCTGACGACCGCGCCGAGCTCGAGCGGCGGCATGGCGATTATCGAGATGCTGAACATCATTGAGAACTTCAAGATGCCGGTGGGTATGGAGGGCAGCGCGCATCACCGCCATATTCAGGTGGAGGCGATGAAGCGGGCGTTTCGTGACCGGTTGCTGTTCGCAGGCGATCCGGCGTACAAAGATGTGCCGGTGGCGAAGCTGACGAGCAAGGAATATGCGAAGGCTCTTGCCGGCGGGATCAGTGAAGAGAAAGCCACGCCTTCGGCCGAGTTGGGCGAGCTGCCGAAGGATCTGGAAGCGCTGGTGGGCGAGAGTTCCGATACGACACACTTCAGCATCATCGATCCGGAAGGGAACATCATCACGAACACGTATACGTTGAGCGGGTTCTACGGTAGCCAGGTGGTGGTGAAGGGGACGGGCGTGCTGATGGGGAACATCTACGGCGCGTTCTCGAACGGCGGGCGCAAGGTGTTGCCCGCGGGCAACCGGCCAGCAAGCACGATGACGCCGACGGTGGTGCTGACGAAGGATCGCAAGCCGTGGTTTGCCCTGGGGAGCCCGGGTGGGGCGACGATCCCGAACACGCTGGTGGAAGTGATTACGAACATCATCGACTTCAAGATGAGCTTGCGTGACGCGATCGAGTATCCGCGCGTGCATCATCAGTATTTGCCGGATCGCATTGAAGCCGAGCCGGGGGCGATCCCGTATGAGGTGGGCGAAAAGCTGAAAAGCTACGGGCAGGTGCTGAGCAATCGCTATCGCAGCCAGGGAGATGTGCACGCCGTGATGATCGAGGAGAAATCCGGCTGGCGCGTGGGCTGGAGTGACGGCCGGCGTGGCGGCAAGGTGATGGGATTCTAGGCAGGAAGACGGGGCGGCCACTGGTGGGCCGCCCCAGATGCTTTAGAAGGGGAGATCGTCGTCTTCATCCTGCTCCTGCCGCGTGGCGCGGGCATCGAGCGTGCTGTTGAAGTAGACGTTGACGTTGTTCTCTTTGGTGCGGCGGGTGACTTCGAGCTCAACACCGATCAGGTCGTGCAGGTGGAATTTGAGGTCGGAGAACTTCTCGAGCTCAAGACCGCAGAGACGGAGATCATCGAACACATAATCGCGCGTGCGATCGGTAATGGCGCTGCGCTTCCACAGCATGCGGTCCGTATGGGTGGGCCCGAGTACGCGCATCGTGTACTTGAGCACGGGGTTGCCGCTATTGGGGGATTTGTAGAGTTCGACATCTTCGATGCGAACTTCATAGCGCCCATCGGGCAGATCGGCGTATTGTTGCTTGGGTTTGGGTTCAGACTGAATCGCGGCTTTATCAAATCGGCTCAGATCAATATCCATATCGGTACTGCGCAGTGCGGTGTTCATCAGAGTTCGTGTCTCCTGCCTTCCTATAGAGCAATCGGTATGCCATTCCAAATCGGGAACTCGCGCGGCATTGCCGGTGTCTGATGGGGCAGGGAGGTGAGCACATGTTTGAAACAGCAATGTTGCCGGAAGACGGGATGCGCGGTGCGGTGGGAATGACGGGTTCGTTGGTACTGCAGAGTTGCCTGGTGGGAGGGGTGGTGGTGGCGAGCCTGCTGGGGCCCGTGATGCTGCCGGCGCCACCGCTTCTGGCGATCTCGGTGCCAGCGCCACGGTTGCCGAAGGCGGTGCGAGTGGTGCATACAGAAGTGGCGCCACGGACGAGCGCATCGCCATCGGCACTGCAGTATGTGCGGCGAGCGTTTGTGCCCAGGGCCGCGACGAGTGATGTGCCGACGGGAGCGTTTGTGATGTCGGATGACTTGCCGATAGTCGGCACCAACTCACCCACGGGTGGCAGCGATCTACCGTTGCCGTTTGATGTGGGGCGCGTCGCGCCTCCGCCTCCACCGCCGGCCAAACCGAAGCCCGCCGAGCCGGTTGTGGCCGCGAAGCCAACGGTGATTGGCGGGCAGGTGCTGGCGGCGATGCAATTGACGCGGGTGCAGCCGGTGTATCCCGAACTGGCTCGACGCACGCGCATCGAAGGCGTGGTGCAGTTGCACGGCGTGATCGGCCGCGATGGACGCGTGTTGCAGTTGCGCGTGATCTCGGGGCATCCGTGGTTGGCCAAGGCCGCGCTTGATGCCGTGGCGCAGTGGACCTACCGGCCAACGTTGCTGAACGGCCAGCCGGTGGAGGTGGAAGCGCCGATTGAGGTGCGGTTTACTCTGTCGCGCTAAGGGGGCGATTGCCCTCGCTGCGATTGGCGAAACGCATCAGCAGGTAGAGGATGAGGCCGAGCGCCCCGAGGCCAAGAGCAAAGTGGAGCGTGTGGGCCTTGATCCAGGCGGGTGCGTTCTCGCCCATCTCCTGGCCGAGCCAGGCGAGGAAGAAATAGCGCGGAATGCGAGCGGCAAGGATGGTGAGCGCGAAGTGCAGCGGTGGAATCTCGAGTACTCCCGCACAGGCGACGAAGGCCTTGAGCGGCATGGGGATCACCGAAATGCAGGGCACGAAGACCGTGACCAACCCGTAGCGCGAAAACCATCGGCGGAAGCGCATGCCCCTGGGGCCGCCCGCCACCTTGTCGAGATAGCGCTGGCCACCACGACGGGCGATGGTGAACAGGACCATCGAGCCGATCAGGCTGCCCACGGTGGCCAGCGCGGCGCAGAGGTAACCCGTGGTCGGGGCCTGATTGGCCACCACCACGAGCAGCGTGTCCACACCGCCGGGTAAGGGGATGCCCATTGAATCAAGCAGGGCGAGAACAAAAACTCCAAACGGCCCGAGGGCCACGATCTTGGCGAAGAAGGCTTTCATCAGTTAGCGGCCCAGCCTTCGCAGCATTTCGGATTCATCAATGACTTCAATTCCCAATTCTCTGGCTTTGTCGAGTTTTGAGCCGGCATCGGCTCCCGCAACGACGGCGGTGGTCTTCTTTGAGACACTGCCGGAGACCTTGGCTCCCGCGGCTTCGAGCATCTCCTTGGCCTCTTCACGCTTGAGCGTGGGGAAGGTGCCCGTGAGCACGAACGTGAACCCGCTCAGGGGGCCGACGCTGGCAACCTTGATTTCCTGGGTGAACTGCAGGCCCGCCTTGCGGAGGCGCTCGACGAGTTCGCGATTGCGCTCATCGGCAAAGTAAAGCCGGATGGCGGCGGCCACTTTGGGGCCCACTTCTTCGGCAGCTTGCAGTTGTTCGGCGGGCAACGTGGCGATGCGATCGAGATCGCCGAAGGTGTTCGCGAGAATCTGCGCCGTGCGCTCGCCGACAAAGCTGATGCCGAGCCCACTGAGCAGGCGCGCGAGCGGGCGCTGGCGTGAGGTGGCGATGTTCTGGATGATCTTGGCGGCGCTTTTGGCGCCCATGCGCTCGAGCGACTCGAGTTGGCTTTGGGTGAGGTCATAGAGATCGGCGACGCTCTTGACGAGTCCCTGATCGACCAACTGATTGACGAGTGATTCGCCCATGCCATCGATATCCATCACGCCGCGCGAGGCGAAGTGTTCGATGGATTGTTTGAGGCGGGCGGGGCAATTGACATTGAGGCAGCGCACCGCGACCTCGCCCTCGAGCTTGACGAGCGTACTGGCGCAATGTGGGCACTCGGTGGGCATGCGGAAGGGCTTGCCGTCGGGGGCGTGGTGGGTGACCTCGACGACCTTGGGGATGACATCGCCCGAGCGGACGATCTTGATCGTGTCGCCGATATTGAGGCCGAGGCGGGCGACTTCTTCTTCGTTGTGCAGCGTGGCGCGAGTGACCTTGACGCCGCTGACTTCGACTTCGCGCAGGCAGGCGACGGGCGTGAGCGCGCCGGTGCGGCCGACCTGAACGATGATGTCTTCGACGACGGTTTCGGCTTCGCGCGCGGCGTACTTGAAGGCGATGGCCCAGCGCGGGGCCT
>CAZBTA010000009.1:43933-48263 GCA_964494515.1 uncultured Bryobacter sp. | reverse complement strand
GTTTTGAAGAGAAGACGGGTCGCGATCTGAAAAACGCCATCGAGAAGCTGGGCGGCGAAAAGCTGAAGGGCCTCGTGCTTGACCTGCGGAACAATCCTGGGGGCGTGTTTGCCAGCGCGCTCGAGACGGCGGCGCTGTTTCTGCCGGCCGGCACGCGCATCACAAGTGTGCGAGGCCGCTCCAAGAAGGAAGAGAACATCGATGTCCCGGAGGGCAACAAGCCCTACGAGTTTCCGGTGGCGGTGTTGATGAACGAGAAGTCGGCCAGCGGCTCAGAGGTGGTGGCGGCCGCGCTGCAGGATCACGGGCGCGCCCGCATCATTGGTTCGCCCAGCTATGGCAAGGGGTTGGTGCAAAGTGTCTTTCCGGTGATGGGTGGCAATGGCCTTGCCCTCACTACCGCCTACTACTACACGCCCAAAGGCCGCTCGATCCAGCGCCGCTATGAAGGCTCGCAGATCGACCCGACGTTGAACGATGCCAAGGCCGGCGTGCAGCCTGATGTCGAGCAACTGCCCGATCGGCCCACGCGGCTGCGGGCGTTTCTCGACGGCAACGCGCTGATCACGGCTTATGCCACAGAATGGCTGCGCACGAACCCCAAGCCGCAGGTGGGCTTCCGGTTGCCGCGCGTCGTGCTCGACAAGTATCAACTGTGGCTGGCGGAGAAGAACGTACAGCCGAGCTTGCAGGAATGGTCGGTGGATCGTGACTGGATCCATAGCCGGCTCGAGCAGGAGATCACCAACCTCTCCCTGGGCGTCGAGTTTGGGGATGAAGTAGAAGCGCGCCGTGATCCGCAGATCCAGCGCGCCGTTTACGAAACCAAACTGTCCAGGCGTTAACGCTTACTGCGGAACCGGCCGCCCCATCGACTTGTAGATGCCCTCAATCATCGCCACGTTGTCCTTGGCCTTCTGATTGTTCTTGTCATACTCGAGCACGCGACGATACCCCTTGAGCGCGGTCGGATACTTCTTGAACGGCGGCAGCTTGTCGTTGTACATGTAGGAGTCCGAGTAAGCCATCAGCGTCTCGACCAGCGCACTCTTGATTGCGGTGTTCTTGGGCTTTTCCTTGTAGGCCTGCTCGAGCAGAGCCACGGCTTCGTCGTGCTTACCGTTCTTGGTCAGGGCCTTGGCGTCATCAACGGGGTTGCTGGCGCCGAGGGCAAGCGCCGCGCCAAGGGCTAGCGTGAGGAGCGTTCTTTGCATGCTTCAATTGTAAGCTTTGTGGAATCCTGATTAGTAATGGACCGACTTGTGCAAATCAGCAAAGCGCTCGGCATTCCGGCGATCGAGCGCCATATCTTCATCTGTGCCGACCAGACTGAAGCAAAGTGCTGCGACAAAGCCGCCAGCCTGGAGTCATGGAATTACCTCAAGGCGCGCCTCAACGAACTGGGCCTAACCAAAGGCGAACGGGTCGTCTTTCGCACCAAGGCAAACTGCCTGCGCGTTTGTGAAAAGGGCCCGATCGCGGTCGTTTACCCCGAAGGCGTCTGGTATCATTCCGCAACGCCCGCCGTGCTCGAGCAGATCATCCAGAGCCATCTGATCGGTGGTGTCCCAGTGGAAGAATATCGCTTCCAATAGTGCGCTCCACCCCCTCCAGCGGCGATAATTGTTAGAAATCATGTCGAGGCGTCTCATAATTGCCATTGATGGGCCTGCCGGAGCGGGGAAGTCCACGCTCGCCAGACGCATCGCCGAGCGCGTCGGCGCCGTTTACATCGACACCGGGGCGATGTACCGTGCGGTTGCGCTGTGGGCCCAACGGCAGGGGATCCCCACGGGGGATCCGCAGCGGATTGAGGCACTGGCCCAGCACGCGCATATTGAGTTTCAACCCCCGGATAACCGCATTTACCTGAACGGCGAGGATGTGAGCGACGAGATTCGTACCCCTGAGATCTCAACCGCCGCCAGCCAGGTGGCCGCCATACCTGGCGTGCGCCGCGCCATGGTGAACATCCAGCGCGAGATCGCCAGCCACGCCACCGTCGTGATGGAAGGCCGCGATATTGGCACCGTTGTCTTCCCCGACGCCGAGGTGAAAATCTACCTCGACGCTAGCACCGCGGTTCGCGCCCAGCGGCGCGCCGAAGAACTCGCCGCGCGTCAGATCCCGGTCGATTTCGACGATTTGAGCCGGCAAATCGAAGAACGTGACGCGCGCGACCGTAACCGCGCCACTTCGCCGCTAATGCAGGCGGCCGACGCGGTTTATATCGATTCTTCAAACCTCTCCGCACTTGAAGTGGAAGAGGAAATCCTTCGCATTATCCGCTCGAGAACGAGCAACGGAAAGGGTTTGGTTTCTTGAACGACTTACTTGTAATGAAATTCGGCGGCACCTCGATGGGCTCGGCCGACCGCATGCGTATCGCCGCGCAAATCTGCGCCGATGCCCGCAAACAGCAACCCGTGACCATCGTCGTCTCGGCGATGAGCAAGATCACTGACCTCTTGCTATCCACCATGCGCGCCGCCGAAGAAGGCGATAGTGATGGTGTTCGCGAGAACATCCAGATCATCGAGAAGCGCCATCTCGAGACTTGCCGCGAACTCCTGCCCGCTGAGCGGCAGCCCGCGGTGGCGGCCGAAATTCGCAGTCTGATTGAAGAATTCGAACGGCTGTCGCAAGGCATTCTGATGCTGGCCGAACGTCCCCCGCGCAGCGTTGACGAAGCACTCGCGATTGGTGAACGTCTCAGCGCCACGCTGATGGCGGCCTGCCTCGATTCAAGCGGCATCCCCGCCGTCGCGGTGAATGCGCGCGAGGTGGTGGTGACCGACGGCTTGTTCGGTAACGCCTCGCCTTTGATGGATCTGACCCGCGAGAAGGCTGCCCGCGTACTGATGCCGCGGATCAAGGCTGGTGTGTTGCCGGTGGTAACCGGGTTTAACGGCGCGACGGTGGATGGCAAGCCCACCACGCTCGGCCGTGGCGGATCGGACTTCAGCGCCTCGATTCTCGCCAGCGCCCTTGACGCCAAAGAGCTGTGGATCTGGACAGATGTCGACGGCATCATGAGCGCCGACCCGCGCCTGGTGCCCGATGCCGCGGTCCTCGATGTCGTCACCTATCGTGAAGCCGCCGAGCTCGCCTACAACGGCGCCAAGGTGTTGCACCCGCGCACGATCGCGCCGCTGGTTGAGAAGGGCATCCCCGTCTGGTCGAAGAACAGTTTTAACCTCGCCGCCCCCGGCACCAAGATCGTCCCCCACTCCGATGGCAACGGCCCGCGGGCCGTCACCTCGATGGCAAACGTGGCGCTGATCTCAATCGAGCCGGCCAGCTCCACCATCCAGGGCACGATGCTGATGGGCCGCGTGCTTGAGGCGCTCGGACGACTCAATACTGAAGTGCTGGCCTTTACCAGCTCGAGCTACCGGCAGAGTTTCTGCTTCCTGATTCGCAAGGACGAAGTCGACGGCGCCGTACAGGCGCTCAAGGCCGAACTGAGCCTCGAGCTGGCGCACGAATACGTGCACCCGATTGAAGTTGACGACAACGTCGGCCTGCTCGCGGTGGTGGGCGAAGGCATGGCCGGGCACACGGGGCTTGCCGGTCGCGTGTTCACCGCGATCTCAGCCGAGAAGGTAAACGTGATCGCGATCGCCCAGGGCTCAAGCGAGCTCACGATCTCGATCGTCGTGCGTCGCGATGGGCTCGAGCGTGCCGTCAAGGCCGTTCATGCTGAATGCAAGATGGGGGTCGCGCGCTAGCTCGGGCGCGACTCCAGCTTCTCTTCGACATCCGCCAGCCGCTCACTCATCTCGCGCAGCTTGGCGCTGACGCGCTGGATCTCCCGTTCGGCGCGACGGTTGACCTCATAATCAAGCTCACTGCGCAGCCGGTCTTTGGCGTCCTGCCGGTTCTGGCTCATCATGATGACGGGCGCCTGCACGGCCGCCAGCATCGACAGCACAAGGTTGAGCAGGATGTAGGGGTAAGGATCCCAAGCCTTGGCGCCCAGCCTTTCGTTGATCGCCGTATAGATCACCAGACTGGTGAAGAAGATGATGATGAACGTCCAGGAGCCGCCAAACTTGGCAACGCTGTCGGCCACGCGCTCGCCGAAGGTCTCCTTCTCGTCGATCATCTCATTGGGATTGCGCATCGATCGATCGCGCACAAGCTGCTGGGTGGCGTGGAACTGCCGGCCCACCACCGCAAGCATGTCCATGCCGGCATCAGGTTTGGTGAACAACAGCCGGCGCAGGTCCTCGCGATCAATCTCAAGGCAGGTGACGGGCGTCAGCGCCGTGGCGGACGTCTGATGCGGCGAGCCGTCCAGTAAGGAGGCAAACCCGAAGAATCCTCC
>CAZBTA010000009.1:10551-43923 GCA_964494515.1 uncultured Bryobacter sp. | reverse complement strand
ATGAACCACGACATACCCGCGGCCGTTCGCATCCCCGGCGCGATAGATGCGGTGGTGCTGGGCGAAGTGCTTGACTTCGATGTGCCCCGCCAGCACGCTACGTTCTTCATCATCGAGCAGTGAGAACAGCGGCACGCTCTTGAGGATCTCGGGATTGCAGGCCATGTTTATCTCCAGTTCGAATTGCTCCTGATTATCCCCCGCGATAGACTTCTCTGGGTGCAGTTTTCTCGTCGTGAATTCCAGGCCAGCATGTTCATGGCCGCCGCCGATACATCGCCGCGCAAGGTGCGGGTGGGCATAGTAGGGGGACGTTTCGGGCTGAGCTTCCAGTTTCAGGATCATCCCGACTGCATCGTCGAAGCTGTATCCGATCTGCGTGCCGATCGCTGTGCCGCGCTGGCCAAGACTTACCGCTGCGCGAAGACCTATCCTTCACTGGCCGAGCTGCTCAAGGACCCGAAGATCGACGCTGTCTGCCTGTTCACCGATGCACCGCTACATGTGGAACAGGCGGCCCTTGCCATGCGACACGGCAAGCATGTGCTCTCGGCGGTGCCCGCGGCCTGGGCGACGCTCGAGCAATGCCACCAACTCAAGGACGCCGTCGAGCGTAGCGGGCTGACCTACATGATGGCCGAGACCTCCTGGTATCGCCAGACCACCATCTCCGCCCGCGAGCTCTTCCGGCAAGGCAAGTTCGGCGAGATCTTCTACAGTGAGAGCGAGTATCACCACGACGGGTTGGAATCGCTGTACATGGAGAACGGGCAGCGCACCTGGCGCTACGGCGTGGCGCCGATGCATTACCCCACACACTGCACGGCCTTCCTCACCGGCGTGACCGGCGAGTACTTCACCGAGGTGAGCTGCCACGGCTGGGGCGACGATAGCCCTTACCTCAAGGACAACGCCTACAAGAACCCCTTCTGGAACGAGACCGCCATGCTCAAGACAGACAAGGGCCACGCCCACCGGCTGGCCGTGTGGTGGAAGGGCGCGCATAAAGAAGCCGAACGGGCGCAGTGGTTCGGTACACGCATGAGCCTGGCGTCATCTGGTTGGAACCCGGCCACCACCGTCGAGCATCGCGACACGCTCGGCAAGGATGATGCCGGCTTTGCGCATCGATCCCATCGTGTGCAGCCCTTTGAGCAGAAGCAGTGGTGGCAGACCGACCTGTTGCCCGAGCCACTACGCAAGCCGAGTGGGCACGATGGCTCACACACCTTTTTGACTCATGAGTTCATCGATGCCCTGTCGCACCAGCGCAAGCCGGCGGTGGATCTCTATACGTCTTTGCGCCTGACGGCGCCGGGCATCGTCGCGCACCAATCCGCCTTGCGGGGCGGGGAACTCATGAAGATCCCGGACTTCCAACGCTGACCCAGGCCCATCCACCGGATTCCCACATTCTTGACGATTTGTGGATATTCTGTTAATTTAGTGAAGGTAGAGCTGGATCAGGCGCTTTTCTTGCACAAATTTTTAAATTTTTAACCCGTGTTGAGACGGCAGTGCGAACTGTTGTCTCATTTTGCGCGTTCTGGCTCCAAAGTTCTTTCTTCTGATGTTCATGGCCTGCAACATGTTCCGGAGAGCTGGGGTTTTAGCCCCCAGGGTCGGCTGTTGTTCCTTCGCAGTACCTTTTCTCTTCAATCGCTTACGCGATTTTTCTTCTGTATCACTGTAATGGACTGTATGGCGGCCTACGGCCGTCCTGAGGTTTTGAGAGAATGCAACAGACTTCCACGCCGGTCTACCGGCCGAATCAGCCGATCACCCGTGTCGACTTCTCCCGCATCAAATCCTCCATCCCGATCCCGAACCTGATCGAAGTGCAGAAGCTCAGCTATGAGCGCTTTCTGCAGATGGATTTGCTGCCCGACGAACGCGACGAAATCGGTCTCCAGAGTGTTTTCAAGAGCGTCTTCCCGATCACGGACTTCCGCGGTCTGAGCCAGCTCGACTTCGTCGATTACGCCATTGGCAACTGGGAGTGCAAGTGCTCCGCGCTCAAGGGTCTCAACCACCTGCGTAGCGTCTGCCGTCAGTGCGGATCGACCATCAAGACCGACCCCTTCCACGCCGGCGACGTCCTGTGCCACGCCTGCGGCACGTTCAACAAGAACATCGTTACCTTCTGTAACCGTTGCGGTGACCCGGTCGGCCTCCAGCTCAAGTACGACATCCCCGAGTGCGAAGAGCGCGGCATGACGTTCTCGGCCCCGCTCAAGGTGACCATCCGCCTGACCGTCTACGACAAGGATCCGGACAATCCCGATCCGAAGGCCAAGACCGTTCGTGACATCAAGGAACAGGAAGTCTTCTTCGGCGAAATTCCGCTGATGACGCCCAACGGCACCTTCATCATCAACGGCACCGAGCGTGTGATCGTCAGTCAGTTGCACCGCTCGCCCGGCGTGTTCTTTGAACGCGTTCCGGCGCAGGGCTACTACCTTGGCAAGATCATCCCCTATCGCGGCTCGTGGGTCGAATTCGAATACGACAACAAGAACTACCTGTTCGTCCGTATCGACCGCAAGCGCAAGTTCTACGGCACGGTGTTCCTCCGCGCGCTCGGCTTCAAGAGCGACGAGCAGATCATCAAGGCTTTCTATACGGAAACCCTCTCGAAGCTCAGCCTCAAGAAGGGCAAGCTGATGCTCAGCGTCGGCGATGCCATCAAGGGCCAGAAGCTCAGCTACGCCATCACCAACAAGGCTGGCGAAGTTGTGGTTGCCCAGGGCAAGAAGATCACCTCTTCGCTGTTCAAGGCGCTCAAGGAAAACAAGATCACTGAAGTGGAAGTGGCCCCGAACGATCTCGAAGGCGCGCACTTTGCCGCTGACGTGATCGACATGGAAACCGGCGAAATCCTCGCCGAAGCCAACCACAAGATCACCGAGACGCACTTCTCGAAGTTCCTCGATGCAGGCATCGAAGGCATCGAAGTCTTCTTCCCCGAACGCGACGAAGTCGGCGTGGTGATCAGCGAAACGATCCGCAAGGACGAAAAGAAGTCTCAGGCCGAGAGCTTGCTCGAAATCTACCGCAAGCTGCGCCCTGGCGATCCGCCCACCCTCGACACGGCCACCCAGCTGTTCCAGGGCATGTTCTTCGACCCGCGCAAGTATGACTTCTCGCGCGTCGGTCGCATGAAGTTCAACATCAAGATCCACGACAACGAGAAGTACGCCCCGGCCGATTGGGCTGACGAACAGGAGCGCCTCAAGAAGGACAACCGCCCCTACGCCACCAACCCGCTCGATCGTCGCGTGCTCGACATCGACGACTTCATCGCCACGATCAAGTACCTGCTCAAGCTGCGTCGCGGTCTGGGCGCCGTCGATGACATCGATCACCTTGGCAACCGTCGCGTCCGCGCCGTCGGCGAACTGCTTGAAAACCAGTTCCGCATCGGCCTCGTGCGCATGGAACGCGCCATCAAGGAAAAGATGTCGGTCTACCAGGAAATGTCGACGGCCATGCCGCACGATCTCGTCAACGCCAAGCCCGTCATGGCGGCGATCCGCGAGTTCTTCGGCTCATCGCAGTTGTCGCAGTTCATGGACCAGACCAACCCGCTATCGGAAATCACCCACAAGCGCCGTCTGTCGGCCCTTGGACCGGGCGGTCTGTCTCGTGAGCGCGCCGGCTTTGAAGTCCGCGACGTCCATACGACACACTACGGTCGTATCTGCCCGATCGAAACGCCGGAAGGTCCGAACATCGGTCTGATCTCCTCGCTGTCCTGCTTTGCGCGCATCAACGACTACGGCTTTATTGAATCGCCGTATCGCCGCGTCGAAGACGGCATCGTGGTCGACGAAGTAAAGATCCTCAACCCGGGCGACACCCCCTACAAGGTGGGCGATGTCGTCAAGCGCTCCGAACTCGAGAAGGCCAACAAGGCCCTCGGCAAGGACAAGCAGGCCGCTGAATTCGAATCGCACTCCGATTACCTCAGCGCCTGGGAAGAAGACAAGTACATCGTCGCGCAGGCCAACATTCCGCTCGATGAAAAGGGCAAGATCACCGCTGAGCTCGTCAATGCCCGCCAGGCCGGCAACTTCGTGCTCAAGAACGTCAGCGAAGTCCAGTACATGGACGTCAGCCCCAAGCAGCTTGTCTCGGTGGCCGCCTCGCTGATCCCGTTCCTTGAGAACGACGACGCCAACCGCGCGCTCATGGGTTCGAACATGCAACGTCAGGCCGTGCCGCTGCTGCGCGCCGATTCGCCTGTCGTCGGCACCGGTATGGAAAAGGTTACCGCGCGTGACTCGGGTGCGGTCATCATCTGCCGTCGCTCGGGCGTGGTGGACTCGGTCGACTCCGAGCGCATCATCGTTCGCGTTGATGGCGGTGGCGTGGCCGAAGGCCAGATGTCGCGCGAAGTCGGCGCTGACATCTATCCGCTCACCAAGTTCAAGCGCTCCAACCAGAACACCTGTATCAACCAGAAGCCGATTGCCTACGTCGGCCAGCGGGTGAAGAAGGGTGACGTGCTCGCCGACGGTCCTTGCACCGATGCCGGCGAACTCGCTCTCGGCCGCAACGTGCTCGTCGCGTTCATGCCGTGGCGTGGTTACAACTTCGAAGACGCGATCGTGATCTCCGAAAAGATGGTGAAGGAGGATTACTACACCTCCATCCACATCGAAGAATTCGAAATCGAGGCCCGCGACACCAAGCTTGGCCCTGAAGAAATCACGCGCGACATCCCGAACATCTCCGAATCGTTCCTGCGCAATCTCGACGAATCGGGCATCATCCGCATCGGCGCCACCGTCAAGCCCGGCGACATCCTCGTCGGCAAGGTCACGCCGAAGGGTGAAACCCAGCTGACGCCGGAAGAAAAACTGCTCCGCGCGATCTTCGGCGAAAAGGCCGGCGACGTCAAGGACGCCTCGCTGTACTGCCCGCCCGGTATCGAAGGCGTGGTGGTCGACGCCAAGGTCTTCTCCCGCAAGGGCGCCGATCTTGACGAGCGCTCCAAGCAGATCCAGGAAGAACAGATCAAGCGCCTTGAGCGCAACCTCGCCGACGAAAAGCGCATTCTGAACGACGAACGCGCCAAGCGTCTCGAGGCCATGCTCGGTGGCCGCATCATCCAGGCCGACCTGCATGATGAAAAGACGAACAAGAAGCTGTTGAGCAAGGGCCAGGAGGTCAACCGCGACATCCTCGAAAAGATGCGCTCGCGCGACCTCAAGCGCATGAAGCTCGACAAGAAGGACCCGCTTCTCAACGAAAAGCTCGACGAGATCGAAGACATGACCTCGCGTCAGATCGCCGTTCTCGAAAAGATCACCGAAGAGAAGAAGGCCAAGCTCAAGAAGGGCGACGAACTGCCGCCGGGCGTCATCAAGCTCGTCAAGGTCTACATCGCGATGAAGCGTAAGCTCAGCGTGGGTGACAAGATGGCCGGCCGCCACGGCAACAAGGGTGTTATCGCCCGCATCGTGCCTGAAGAAGATATGCCCTATCTGCCGGATGGTACGCCGGTTGAGATCGTTCTCAACCCGCTCGGCGTGCCTTCGCGTATGAACGTGGGTCAGATTCTCGAAACCCACCTTGGTTGGGCCGCCCGCGCCCTTGGCGTCAAGTTCGCAACGCCCGTCTTCGACGGCGCCACTGAAAAGGACATCAAGGAACAGCTGGCCAAGGCCAACCTGCCGAGCTCGGGCAAGATCCGTCTGGTCGACGGTATGACCGGCAACGTGTTTGAGCAGCCCGTAACCGTGGGTTACATCTACATGCTCAAGCTGAGCCACTTGGTCGACGACAAGATCCACGCTCGCAGCATTGGACCGTACTCGCTCATCACCCAGCAGCCGCTCGGTGGTAAGGCGCAGTTCGGTGGTCAGCGCTTCGGCGAAATGGAAGTCTGGGCGCTTGAAGCTTACGGCGCCGCTTACATTCTGCAGGAATTGCTGACGGCCAAGTCGGACGACGTCTACGGTCGCGCCAAGATCTACGAGGCCATTGTGAAGGGTGAGGCCGCGGCCGAACCCGGTGTTCCGGAGAGCTTCAACGTGCTCATCCGCGAGCTCCAGTCGCTCTGTCTCGACGTCGAACTGATGAAGATGAAGAAGTCCGGGGACGATGAAGAAAACCCGGTCGACACCGCTCTGGCGGCGGACTAGTTGAGGACGAAAGGAGAAAAAGAATATGTATCGTTCTTCCCCCTACGATCGCGGCAACCTGATCGCGGATTTTGACTCAATCCGCATCTCGCTTGCTTCTCCCGAAAAGATCATCAACTGGTCCCACGGTGAGGTCACCAAGCCGGAAACGATTAACTACCGTACGTTCAAGCCTGAACGCGACGGTCTGTTCTGCGCCCGCATTTTCGGCCCCGTCGCTGACTGGGAATGTCTCTGCGGCAAGTACAAGCGCATGAAGCATCGCGGCGTAATCTGCGACAAGTGCGGCGTTGAAGTCACGCTGTCGCGCGTTCGCCGTGAACGCCTCGGCCACATCGAGCTGGCGAGCCCCTGCTCGCACGTCTGGTTCTTCAAGGGCCTGCCGTCGCGTATCGGCTACCTGCTCGACATCACGCTGCGCGAGCTCGAGCGCGTGCTCTACTTCGAAGCCTATGTCATCGTTGAGCCGGGTGAAGCTCACGGCACCGTTTCGCGCGGTGAAGTGATCTCCGACGAACGCAAGCGGCAGCTCGACCAGGAATTCCCTGGCGGCTTTGTCGCCATGATGGGCGCCGAAGGCATCAAGGAACTGCTCAAGAAGATCGACGTCGACTCCCTGTCGGTCGAGATTCGCGAGCGCATGAAGACCGAACAGTCCGCGCAGAAGAAGCTGAAGTATGCCAAGCGTCTGCGCGTCACCGAGAGCTTCCGCAAGTCGGGCAACAAGCCCGAGTGGATGATCCTCGACGTGCTGCCGGTCATCCCGCCCGACCTTCGTCCGCTCGTTCCGCTCGACGGTGGCCGCTTTGCCACCTCCGATCTCAACGATCTCTATCGTCGCGTGATCAACCGCAACAACCGGTTGAAGAAGCTCATGGAGCTGCACGCCCCCGACGTCATCGTCCGCAACGAAAAGCGCATGCTGCAGGAAGCCGTCGACGCTCTGTTCGACAACGGCCGCCGCGGTCGCGTGCTGCGTGGCGCCAACAACCGTCCGCTCAAGTCGCTCTCTGACACCCTCAAGGGTAAGCAGGGCCGCTTCCGTCAGAACCTGCTCGGTAAGCGTGTCGACTACTCGGGTCGTTCGGTAATCGTCGTCGGTCCGGAACTCAAGCTGCACCAGTGCGGTCTGCCGAAGAAGATGGCGCTTGAACTCTTCAAGCCCTTCATCTACCACCGCCTCGAGCAGCGTGGTCATTGCACCACCATCAAGCAGGCCAAGGAGCTCGTCGAGCAGCAGGATCCCGTGGTGTGGGACATCCTCGAAGAGGTGATCAAGGATCACCCGGTGATGCTCAACCGCGCTCCAACGCTCCACCGCCTCGGCATCCAGGCCTTCGAGCCCGTGCTGGTCGAAGGCAAGGCGCTCAAGCTGCATCCGCTCGTTTGTACGGCCTTCAACGCCGACTTCGACGGTGACCAGATGGCCGTCCACATTCCGCTGTCGCCCGAAGCGCAGATTGAAGCCTCAACGCTCATGCTCGCTTCGAACAACATTCTGTCCCCCGCGCACGGTGCGCCGATCGCCACCCCGACGCAGGACATGGTGTTGGGCCTGTACTACCTCACCAAGGCCCGCCCGGGTACGCGTGGTGAAGGTCGCACGTTCGCCTCGGTCGACGACGTTCTCATCGCTCTTGAAATGAGCGAAGTCGAAACCCTGACGCCGATCCGTCTGCGTTACACCGGTAAGGTCATCGACCTCACCAAGGCTTTCGACTCGCAGAACGTCATGTACACCGAGCCGATCGAGTACGCCAAGCAGTACATGGACACGACCGTCGGTCGCGTCATCATGAACGACGTGCTCCAGCGCGCCATCGCCCCGCTCACCACCGAGCCGATCCCGTACATCAACGGTCTGCTCAAGAAGAAGGGCCTCACGCAGATGGTGCACTATTGCTACCTGCGCTTCGGCCTGCAGGCCACCGTCGCCATGCTTGACGACGTCAAGGCCCTCGGCTTCCACTATGCGACGCGCGGCGGCGTATCGATCGGCATCGACGACATGGTCGTGCCCTCGGTCAAGCCCAAGCTCGTCAGCGAAGCCGAAAAGCAGGTGATCGAAGTCCAGCAGCAGTACAACGACGGCGCCATCACCAACGGCGAACGCTACAACAAGACGATCGAAATCTGGCAGCGCGCCAACGATCAGGTCTCCGACGCCATGTTCAAACTCATGGAAGAAGACGACCGCACCGGCCGCTACCTCAACCCGATCTACATCATGGCCGACTCCGGTGCTCGTGGTTCCAAGCAGCAGATTCGTCAGCTGTCCGGGATGCGCGGCCTCATGGCCAAGCCGAACGGCGAAATCATCGAAACCCCGATTACGGCCAACTTCCGCGAAGGCCTCAACGTGCTGCAGTACTTCATCTCGACGCACGGCGCGCGTAAGGGTCTCGCTGACACGGCGCTCAAGACGGCCGACTCGGGTTACCTCACCCGTCGCCTCTGCGACGTCGCTCAGGACGTGATCATCACCGAACTCGATTGCGGCACCACCGACGGTATCTTCGTCGAGCCGATCATCGAAGCCGGTGAAATCATCGAACCCCTGCGTGACCGCATCATCGGGCGCGTGGCGCAGGAAGACCAGATCGACTTCGAAGGCAAGACCATCGTCCACGCCAACGAAGAGATCACCGAAGAACGCGCCTCGGCCATTCAGGCCGCTGGTATCGAACGCGTCAAGATCCGCTCGGTGCTCACCTGCGAATCCAAGCGCGGCGTCTGCCAGCTCTGCTACGGTCGTAACCTCGCCACCGGCCGCATGGTCGAACGCGGCGAAGCCGTCGGCATCATCTCGGCCCAGTCCATCGGCGAACCCGGCACCCAGCTCACCATGCGTACGTTCCACGTCGGTGGTACGGCCAGCTCGCAGTCCGAGCAGTCCACGCAGGATGCCAAGACCGATGGCTTTATCAAGTACGACGGTATCTTGCTCGTCCGCGACAAGAACGGCAACATGATCTCGATGAACCGCTCCGGCATCATCGTGATCGTCGACGAAAAGGGTCGCGAAAAAGAACGCTACCCCGTCGTCTACGGCGCCAAGGTTCTGCTCGAAGACGGCGCCCCCGTCAAGCAGAATCAGGTCATCCTTGAGTGGGACCCCTACTCGTTCTCGATCCTCACCGAAGTCAGCGGTGTGGTCCACTTCAAGGACATGATCGATCAGGTGACGATCACCGAACAGGTGGACGAAATCACCGGTATGAGCCAGTTTGTCGTCATCGATTCGACCGACGACAAGCGCGTTCCCGCCGTGATCATCCGTCCGGCTGGCGGCACCAAGGCCGACGAAAAGCGCTATCTCATGCCCACCCACGCCCACATGCTGGTGCGTGACGGCGAAGAAGTGCACGCCGGCGACGTGCTCGCCAAGCTGCCTCGCGCCACCACAAAGACCAAGGACATCACCGGCGGTCTGCCGCGCGTCGTCGAACTGTTCGAAGCGCGCAAGCCCCACGATCCGGCCATCATCGCCGAGATCAACGGTGTCATCCACTTCGGCGAACTCATCAAGGGTTACCGCAAGGTTTCCATCACGGGTGATGACGGCACGGTCAAGGAATACTCGATTCCGCGCGGTGTCCACATCAACTTCCAGGAAGGCGAACGGATCAAGGCCGGCGATCCTCTGATGGATGGCCCCCGCAATCCGCACGACATTCTGGCCGTGCTCGGTGAGACCGAACTCCAGAAGTACATGGTGAACGAAATTCAGGAAGTCTACCGCCTGCAGGGTGTGAACATCAACGACAAGCACCTTGAAGTCATCGTTCGCCAGATGCTCCGCTGGGTGAAGATCGACGACATCGGTGATACCGAGTTCCTCCCTGAGGAAGTTGTCGACCGCTTCAAGTTCAAGGAAGAAAACACGCGCGCCATCGAGAGTGGCGGCCGTCCGGCCCGGGGCAACCCGATCCTGCTCGGCATCACCAAGGCGTCGCTTTCGACCGACAGCTTCATCTCGGCCGCCAGCTTCCAGGAAACCACCCGCGTACTCACCGAAGCCGCCATCAACGGCAAGGTCGACTACCTGCGTGGTCTCAAGGAAAACGTCATCATGGGTCGCCTCATCCCGGCCGGCACTGGTATGGAATACTACCGCCGCGCCAAGATTGCTGGCGAGGACGTGGTGGATACGGTCGAGCAGGAACCGGAGAACATCATGGATTCGTTGTCGGCCTACGACGACGACGCCAAGAGCCTGTTCGCTGGTGGTCTCGACGACGACGATCCGATCGGCATGGGCGACGTCGAGTAGTCGCGCTCAGTCCAGATTCAAACGCAAAAGCCCCCTCGCAAGAGGGGGCTTTTCCTTTCTGGCTACTCGTCCTGGGTAACCCAATCACCTGAGTTGGCATTAGGCTCACCCTAAGGTCCCTAAGTAATACCCCGCGTCCTACCTAGCTCACTCTCCTTACGTCTTCTAGGACTTCCTGCCCAATGACTTTAGTAACCCTGTCTCCAATAATCAAATCGTCTCATTGCATTTTTTGTCAGGGCACCAAGGGGTTTGTCTTAGTTTGCTCCTAGGTGTCCCGGTTCTTGAGGGAGCTATCGAGTGATTTCACCTCCTGTTCGCACCAGGAGCAACCAAAGCGGCTACGTCGTCCTGGCCACCACGATCTCAATCTTCGTGCTGGTGGGGATGCTTGCGCTTGCCCTCGATCTCGGTCGCATCTTCATCGTCAAGAGCGAAACGCAAGCCCTTGCCGACGCGGCCGCCATCTCCGCCGCCCGCTTTCTCAATGGCACCGCTGCCGGCGTCATCGCCGCCCGCAACAGCATCTACACCACCCCCAACCGCATCAACTTCGCCACCCAAACCGTTACCGCCGCCGAATACACCATCGAGTTTTCCAATGCCCTCACCGGGCCCTGGGAATCGAACCCCACCGGCAACCTCGGCGGTTTCGCCTTCCTTCGCGTCACCGTTCGCCCCTCGGTCACCACGTTCCTCATGCCTGTTCTCGGCGGTGGCCACACCATGACGCTCATGGGGCGCGCCATTGCCGCCCAGGTGCCCCAAACCTTCCCCGCTGGCGGCTATCTGCCCTTTACCCCCTTCGCGCTCAATCCCGCTGACCCAAGTGGTAACTTCGGCATGATCATCGGCCAGGAATACGCCTTCCTCTGGCCCGGCCGCGCGACACTTGCCAACACCTGCGCCGGCAATCAGGTCAACTGGCCCAGCTACAACTTCTCACTCAATTCCAATGCCCCCGGCTCCGAGCGTGGCTATTTTGAGTTCCAGTCGGCCTCCGACATCGCCGATGCCGTCATGGGTCTCAAACAAACCTCTCCCCTCGCCCTGTTTGACCCCCTCCCGATGACCAACGGCCGCAAGAACTCCACCGAGCGCTGGCTTGAGGATCGCGCCGCCCTCGATACAGATACCAACGGCTACGCTCCTTCTAACTCCGGCATCCGCCCCAGCTATGCCGGCAATGGCATGCGCCTGGTCACCCTCCCGATCAATAGCGGCAACACCACCGCCCCGCCCAACCAGGTCCTGGGCTTTGGCGCCTTCCTGCTCCCCATGACTATCCCGACTGGCGGCAATCGCACCTGGTGCGCCATCTACATGGGCTCCAGCGTGGTCGGGGGCAGGGAATCGGCATACCCCGGCGCTGGCGCCTACATGGTCAGGCTGGTGGAGTAGCCCGATCCGCGTCGTAAGCACGACGCGCCTCCGCAACTTCGGCCGCATGCGCCGCCGCCCACTTCCAGATCGCGCACGCCGCCTCGCCCAGGCTCATTCCCAGCGGTGTCAGCCGGTATTCCACCTTTGGTGGCACCACCGGATAAACCTTACGCGTCACCAGCCCATCACGCTCCATCTGCCGCAGTGTCTTCGTCAGCATCTTCTGGCTGATGCCCCCCACCCGGTCCCGTACCTCGGTAAAGCGCAACTCCCCCTCTTCGAGCGCCTCGAGCACCATCAGTGTCCAGCGATCCGCAATCCGACCCAACATTTCTTCGGCCAGAAGTCCCGTGTTTTCCATTCTGTATCTCTGCGGTGACTATAGCACTTTCGGGTGCCTACTTCCCAAAAGTGACTATTGGACGCATGCTGGATGCATGACCTCTCCCCGCACGCTAGGCTCTACTGGTCCCACTGTTTTTCCGCTCGCCCTCGGCTGTATGGGCATGTCCGGCATGTACGGGCCATCCTCTGATGCCGAAAGCATTGCCACCATCCACGCCGCGCTCGATGCGGGCGTCAACCTGCTCGATACAGGCGACTTCTACGGGATGGGCCACAACGAGATGCTGATCGGTCGCGCGCTCGCCGGTCGGCGGCGCGAAAGTGTCCAGCTGTCGGTCAAGTTTGGGGCACTGCGGGCACCTGACGGCGCTTGGATCGGCCTCGATCTGCGCCCCAGCTCCATCCGCAACTTCCTCGCCTACACGCTCAAGCGCCTCGGCGTTGACTCGATCGACATCTACCGGCCCGCCCGCATGCTGGCGAGCGGTGAAGTACCCGTCGAAGACACGATTGGCGCGATTCACGATCTCATCTCTGCGGGATACGTTCGCCATCTGGGGCTCTCCGAGGTTGGCCCCGAAGTCATCCGTCGCGCGCACGCCGTCCACCCGGTTGCCGATCTTCAGATCGAATACTCGCTTGTCAGCCGCGGTGTTGAAGCTGCGATTCTCCCGCTCCTCGGTAAGCTTGGCATCGGTGTTACGGCCTACGGCGTACTCTCTCGTGGCTTGCTCTCTGGTTCAAAGCCAACTACCGCCGGCGATTTTCGCGCGCATTTGCCACGCTTTAGCGGAGAGAATCTCACGCACAACGAGAAGCTGATCGCCGTCCTTCGTGACATCGCTCAAGCCGCTTCTGCCACTCCCTCCCAGGTCGCCATCGCCTGGGTGCTTTCCCGCGGCCCCGCCATTGTCCCCGTTATCGGCGCGCGCACCCGCCCCCAACTGGCTGAGTCCCTCGCCGCGCTCCCGCTTACTCTCACTGCCGAGCAACTCGACCAACTCGACGCAAACCTTCCCCCCGTTGCCGGTGATCGCTATGATCCTCATCAGATGGCGATGCTCGACAGCGAGCGCTAAAGCAAGTCAGGCGATTTGCCGATTTCCCTCACGATGGGGCGTTTTCCGACCATCCTGATTTGGGCAATCGCCTTACTCCCCTCGCTCTACCTCGCATGGTACGGGCGCGACCTCCCACACCTTGGCACCTATCACGACGATGCGATCTACCTTGAGACGGCGCGCACTCTCGCTACCGACGGCTCCTATCGCCTCAACAGCTTGCCCTGGGCCCCCGCGCAGACCAAATACCCGCCGCTCTACCCGCTTTATCTGTCCCTCGCGTGGCACGCCGGGGGCGATCTTGCGCATGTTTTGCCACTTGCGATGTTCCTGAACTGGCTCTGGCTGCCGGTATGGCTCCTCGGGCTCCATCGCCTGTTGCGGACGACTGACCTTCCCCCTCCCCTGGCTACGCTGCTACCCGCCTTCCTCGCGCTACATCCCGAGGTCCAGCTTACGGCCACGCGCCTCATGAGCGATCTCATGTGCGCCGCGCTCATCACCTGGTCGCTCGCGCTTCGGTCGGCATGGCTGCCGGCGCTTACGGCAGTCGTGCGTACCGCTGCTCTGCCGCTCGCCGTGGGCCTTTCTCTCGATGCCGCTCTCGCCCGGCAGTGGCGTCGTGCGGTGCTGTTGCTCGCCCCCACGCTCGTCGTCATCGCGATCTGGCTCGGCTGGAGCGCCCTCAACAAGTATCCGGCCATCACGCCCACCGAGCGATACTACACCGATTACTTTGGCTACCAGCTCGACATGGTGCCGCTCGACCAGCTGCCAGCGCATTTGTGGAACCAGCTCAACCCCTTCTTCGACACCATCGCACGCACGTTGTTGCTGCGGCCCGTGGATGGTCCAGGGTTTTTCCCGCTCACCCGTCTGGCGGCTCTGGCCGCCATTGCTGGCACGGTGCGCCTCTGGCGACAGCCGGCGCTGCGTGCCTACATTCTCTATGGCGCCTTCACCTCGGTAGTAATGCTTGCCTGGTATTTCCCGCCCGATACCCGTACGCTCTTGCCGCTGTTGCCTTTGTTCCTGTTGGGCTTCCACGCCGAGCTGACAGCCTTCGGTACGGTCCTGCGCGGCGCTATCACTCGTGGTGGCGGCGAAGCGCTCTTTGCGCGCGCCTTATACGCCGTCGCACTCTTGCTGCCAATCGTGGCCGCTCACAACGCCTGGAACTCCTGGCTGCTCACCGGGCCACGCCTGATTCGCACCGAGCGCCGACTCGCCGCCCAAACTCACCTGGCTTACGCCTGGATCCGCGACAACACCTCACCTGACACCACCTTCTACACCGTCGACGACCCCGTACTTGCCCTCCACACCCGGCGTCGTGCCCTGCGCACGCCGGTGCTCGAGCAAGCCTTCTATCGCAACCCCGCTGGCGAGTATGCACTCACCGCGACGGCTCTTCATGAAATCGCACATTTCAATCTGGATTGTATTTACATTTCAGCTCGCAACTTTGAAGCATCGAGTAAGTCGCCTGATGCCCCCCTGCGCTTCTCTCTGCAGGGCAGCGGCCTTGAAACCACTTTCCGCACCCCCACGGAATGGGTAGCTTGTCGTGGCAACAAGTTTTTGAAGAAATAGCGCGGTTCGACGATAAGCTGAAGTTAGCGAAGGATGCTCCGCGTTTCGGAGCAACGCAATGGTTCAGGCTTTCCTCCTGTTGGCTATATTCGCTCTGCTCGTCGCACTATGGGCCTATTGGCGGCGAACTTCTCGACTGATTGCGGGATTGCAGATCACTCAAACCCGTTTCGATTTCTTTATGCGCCACATGCCGATGGTGGCCTTCATCAAGGATCGCGACGGGCGCATGCTCTATGTCAACTCGCGGTTTGAAACCTTGCACCGCGTCTCCGCCCAGGATGTCGTAGGCAAGACCGATGGTGAGCTTTGGCCTCCTGCTGTCGCCGCCGAGTTGCGCGCCCGCGACAAAGTGATTTTCGACTCGCTGGAACCTCTCGAATGTAAGGAAGTTGTCGGCACTGACAATAACGACTCCTACCGCGCCCTGGTCGTCAAGTTTCCGTTTCATGAGGACAACGGTCAGCTCCGCCTCGGTGGCGTAGCCTTCGACCTCACTGATTTCGAGCGTGCCCAGCGCGATCGTGACGAGGCTCGTTCACGTTATCAGGACCTATTCCAGCAGGCCACCGAGGCGATCTTTGAGCTCGATGCTTCAGGCATCATTCTGTTTTTCAATCCCGCCTTCCGCCGCATGCTCAGGCGTCCTCACGTGCGCCTCGAAGGCCGCAATCTGCTCGCCCTGGTGCCGCGCAAGGAGCGCCGTCACGTCATCGCCGAGATCCGCCGCAATCTCGACAACCACGCCTCTGATTTCTCAATTGAGTGTCCCCTGCGTGGCGCCGGCGGCAACCAGTTGTGGTGGTCTCAGAGCTTTCACGTGTTGCGGCAAAACGGTGAGGTCACCGGCTTCCGCGTCATTGCCCGCGACGAGACCGAGCGCTATTACGCTGAGCTCCGCTACCGCGTCCTGTTCGATTCTTCCTCACACGCTCACCTCTTGTTCGATGACACGGGCATCCTCGATTGCAACGATGCCGCCGTGCGGATGCTCGGCGCTCGCGACAAGTCGATCATCCTCGGTCTTCATCCGGCGGTCTTCTCGCCCATTCACCAGCCCGACGGTAAGCTCAGCTTCGACAAGTCGCTCGAGATGGACATCGCGGCTCATGCCAAGGGGCAACACCGCTTTGAGTGGACCCACCGTCGCCTCGACGGCTCGGTCTTCCCCTGCGAGGTCACTCTAACCCCCATCAATCTGCGCGGCCGCAAGGGTCTGCTCGCCGTCTGGCAGGATCTCAGCGAACGCTACCAGGCCGAAGAGCAGCTCCGGCGCGCCAAAGAACAGGCCGAGAGCGCCACCCGCGCCAAAAGCGACTTCCTGGCCACCATGAGCCACGAGATCCGTACCCCGCTCAATGGCATCATCGGCATGACCAGCCTGCTGCTCGAGACCACCCTCCGGCCCGATCAGCAGGAATGCGTCTCCACCATTCGCGCCTCTGGTGACGCGCTGCTGTCGATCATCAATGACATTCTCGATTTCTCCAAGATCGAGTCAGGCCATCTCGAGCTCGAACACATCGACCTCGACCTCGACGTCCTGCTGGAGGAGACCACAGAGTTCTTCCGCGAGCCCTTGCGGCAGAAACGGCTTGCCCTGCATCTCGATTTCGATCCCCGCCTCCCGCTACAGATCAATGGCGACCCTGGGCGACTCAAGCAGATTCTCTGGAACTACCTCTCCAACGCCATCAAGTTCACGACGCGCGGCCACATCACCATCGCCGTGCGCCTCGAGTCCTGCGATGGTGTCACCTGTAAAGTCCGCTTCACAGTGGAAGACACCGGTGTTGGCATCGAGCCCGCTCACTTGCCGCGCCTGTTCCAGGCCTTCTCCCAGGCCGATTCGAGCACCACTCGCCGCTACGGTGGCACCGGTCTGGGGCTGGCCATTTGCCGTCGCCTGGCCGCGCTGATGGGCGGCGAGGTCGGCGTTGAGAGTAACCCGGGGCAGGGTAGTCGCTTCTGGTTCACCGCCACTCTCAGTCACGCCCAAACCCATACCTGCGCCCCGCGCCCCCCGCTTTTCGGGCTCAGCATCGCGCTTCACTATCAGGATGCCCGGCTCGGCCAGACCGTCCGCTTTCTGCTCGAATCCTCCGGTGCCATCATGGATCCCGCCGCGAAAGTCCACTTTGCAGACCATGAGTTCTCACCACCTCCTGGCCAGTTGGTGTTCATCACCAGTTTCGAGGTGCCAAACCCCGCCCTCGATCGCCTCTGGATCGAATGTCCACCGCGGCGTGGTCAGTTGATTCAGGTGCTCCGCCAGCACCTTGACTTCAGTCCCGCCCCGGCCACTCCGCCGTTGCGTGCTGCCATCACGCCCCTGCGGGCGCGCATTCTCGTCGTCGAGGATAACGTTACCAACCAGCGGGTCATCCGCCTCCTGCTAGAAAAGCTCGGTTGCAACGTCGACATTGCCGCCAATGGCCGCGAGGCCGTCGATGCCGCCCTCCGCTCCCCCTACGACCTCATCTTCATGGATTGCCAGATGCCCGAGATGGATGGCCTTGAAGCGACACGCGTACTACGCGAGCTCGAACGCCAATCCGATATCCACCGCATCATCGTCGCCCTCACTGCGAGCAGCACCATTCAGGAACGTGAGCGCTGCATCTCCGCCGGCATGGACGACTTTCTCGCCAAGCCCATCCAACTCGCCCAACTGGCCCAGGCTATCCACCGCTGGCTTGCACCTTATTCTATTGAGAAAAGCTAATTGATGTATAATTCTTAAGATGCAGAAGTCGTGCGGCCTGCTCACGCCGGTTGCCCTCCTTGCCCTTTTCCTTGGTTCCCTCCGCGCCGATACCTCCAGGATTTCCTTGGACCAGGCCATCGCGCTCGCCGAGGATTACCACCCGCTCCTCCGTGCCGGTATAGCCCAAATCGAGGCTGCTCAGGCCGGCCTTACCACGGCGCGCGCATATCCCAACCCCACCTTTAGCGCTATCACGGGACGCCAAACGGTTCGCGTCGCCGGCAACGTCACGGGCCTTACTTCGTTCTTCACCTTTGCCCAACCGCTTGAGCTCGGCAATCTGCGCCCATCGCGCCTCGAGGTCGCTCGTGTCCAGCGGGAGATGCAACAGCACCTGCTGGCAGGTACGCGCATCAGTGTCCTGTCTGACGTCCGTCGCACGTTTTACGAAGTCCTCCGTCGGCGCGAGGAGATCTCCATCCTCAACGAAAACCTCCGCCTCGTCGAAGAGCTCCGCAAGCGCATCGAGGTTCGCGTCAATGTGGGTGAAGCAGGACGCCTTGAGCTCATCCGTGCCGATGCTGAACTGGTCTCCGCCCGCAGCGCTGCCAACTCGGCCCGCCTGCGCTACATCTCGGCTCTTACCCAGTTCCGCGTCGCCGTCGGCTCAACGCTCGATCCCAACTTCGACATTGAAGGCAAACTCGACGCCCCCATCACCCTGCCGCCGCTCGACGAGCTGCGGGCCCAGGCCCTCGCCACCAACCCGGCCATCGCCTACAACCGCACCCAGATCCTGCGCGCGCGCCGTGAGGTCGACTACCAGGTTGCCCTGCGCCGTCCGCAGCCCCAGGTCATCGGCGAGTTCGAACAGCCACCAGACAGCCCCAGCTACCGCATTGGCCTCTCCATCCCGCTCAACGTCTGGAACAAGCGCGAAGGCCCCATTGCCGAAGCCGCCGCGCAGATCCGCGTCGCCGAGTCCCAGGCCCGCAGCCGCGAGCTCGAGTTCGTCTCCGCGCTCGAGAGCGCTTATGCCCGCTACAACCTCGCCACCCAGCAGCTCGCCGCCTTTGAAGAAGGCCTCCTGCGCGAGGCCACCGAGGCCGTCCGTTCCGCCGAAGCCGCCTACCGGCTCGGCGAGCGCGGCATCCTCGAAGTCCTCGACGCCCAGCGCGTCCTCCGCACCGTCCGCCTCGACTTCCTGAACGCTCAATTCGATCGTCAGTCCGCCCTGATTGACCTCGACGAACTCCGTGCCACCGACCTGAGGAGAACCAACTAGATGCCGACTCGTCTGCTCGCCTTTGCCTTGATCAGCCTCCTCGCCGCTTGCAGCAAGAAGGCCGAACAGCCCGCTATCGCCACCAAAGCCGAAGCCGCCGCTCCCGATCCCTCGATCATCCGTCCCAATGAGCAGTTGCTCAAAGACCTCAAAATCGGCACCATTGAAGCCGCCTCCGTCGGCCTTACCTACAACGTTGCCGCGCGCGTCGAAGTCGACGAAACCCGGGTTACCCGCGTCGGCTCGCCCGTGCTCGGTCGTATCGCCACCATCCTCGTCCATGAGGGCCAGCAGGTCACCAAAGGTCAGGTGCTTGCCACGCTCAACAGCACCGGGCTCTCCGACGCCCAGCTTGGCTTTCTCAAGGCCCTCAGCTCGCGCCAGCTCAACCAGCGCGCCGTCGATCGCGCCCAGCAGTTGCTCAAGGCCGACGTCATCGGCGCCGCCGAGCTCCAGCGCCGCGAAGCCGAACTCGCCGAAGCCACCGCCGAGCGCGATGCCGCCCGCGATCAACTCCTCCTGCTCGGCATGACGCCCGAGGCGATTGAAGACCTCCGCCGCACGCGCACCATCAACTCCGTCGCCCGCGTTGTTGCCTCGATGGACGGCACCGTCCTCGAGCGCAAGGTCACCCTCGGCCAGATGATCCAGCCCGCCGACACCGTCTTTGAGATCGCCGATCTTTCAAACGTCTGGCTCGTTGCCGACGTACCCGAGCAACAGGCCAGCATTCTTGTCGAAGGCCTCGCCGTTGAAGCCCAACTCCCCGCTTTCCCCGAGCTCACCATCAACGGCAAGCTCAACTTCATCAGCTCCACGCTCAATCCCAATACCCGCACCGTGCACGTCCGCATGAACATCGCCAACCCCAAAGGCCGCTTCAAGCCTGCGATGCTCGCCACCATGAAGCTCAAGGATTCCACCTCCCGCCGTCCCATGATTCCGCTCTCGGCCATCGTCCGCGAGGGCAACACCGACGGCGTCTTCATCGAGCGCCAGCCCGGTGAGTTCCAGTTCACCGCCGTCAATCTTGGCGAGGAATTTGATGGCAAACGAGTACTGCTCGATCCCATCGATCGCGCCCGCAAGATCGTCCTCGATGGCGCCTTCCACCTCAACAACGAACGCCGCCGGCTCAATCTCCGCGGCTCCGAAGGCGAGTAGCCACCCATGTGGAATCGCATCGTCAAGACCGCGCTCGAGCAGCGCATCGTTGTCATTGTGCTCGCCGCTATCGCGCTCGCCTTTGGCGTTGATGCCACGCGCAAGCTCTCCGTTGACGCCTTCCCCGACGTCACTAACGTTCAGGTCCAGATCGCTACTGAAGTCCCCGGCCGCTCGCCAGAAGAAGTCGAACGCATCGTCACTGTGCCGGTCGAAATCGGCATGACCGGTCTACCCGGCCTCACCGAGCTTCGCTCGCTCAACAAGCCAGGCCTGTCGATCATCACTCTCGTCTTCACCGACGCCACACCGATCTACTTCGCCCGCCAGCTTGTTTCTGAACGCTTGAGCGACGTCCGCAGTCGCCTCCCCGAAGGCATCACCCCCATCCTCGGCCCCGTCTCCACCGCCCTCAGTGAGGTCTACCAGTACACCATCGAGAGCACCAAAGACGGCCAGCGCGCCCTCTCAAAGCAGGAGCTCATCGATCGCCGCATCATTCAGGACTGGGTCGCCCGCCCCCTGCTGCGCTCCATCCCCGGCGTCGCCGAGATCAACTCCACCGGCGGCTTCGTCAAGCAGTATCAGGTGCACGTCGACCCGATCAAGATGCGCTACTACGGCCTCACCATCCACAACGTCCACGAGGCCCTCGCTCGCAATAACGCCAATTCCTCGGGCGGCATCCTGCCCCGTGGCCCCGAGGTCTTCCTCGTTCGCGGCGTCGGCCTCATCAAGAGCCTCGACGACATCCGCGCCATCGTCCTCAAAGAAGAACGCTCCACCCCCGTTACGATCGGCGACGTTGCCGAGGTCAAGATCGGCGAAGAAGTCCGCTACGGCGCCATGATCAAGGGCGGCTATACGGAATCGGTCGGCGGCATCGTCCTCATGGTGGCCGGTGGCAACGCCAAGGACATCGTCAGCAAGATCAAGACCCGCGTGGACGAGATCAATAACAACAACATGCTGCCCGACGGCCTCAAGATCGTCCCCTATTACGATCGTTCCGAGCTGGTCGATGCCGCCCTCGCCACCGTCAGCCGCGTCCTCGTCGAGGGCATCGTCTTCGTCGTCATCATCCTGTTCCTCTTTCTTGGCGATCTCCGCTCGAGCCTCATCGTCATCGCGACGCTCGTGCTCACCCCCGCCCTCACCTTCGTGGTGATGAACTACATCAACCTCTCGGCCAACCTCATGTCCCTCGGCGGCCTCGCCATCGCCATCGGCCTCATGATCGACGGCTCCGTCGTCGTTGTCGAGAACGTCTACGCCCGCCTCGGCCAATACCCCAACACCAACCGCCTCAAGGTCGTCAGTGAAGCCGTCTTCGAGGTCGCCTCGCCCGTCGTTTTTGGTATCTGCATCATCATCCTCGTCTTCCTCCCGCTCATGACGCTCGAGGATATGGAAGGCAAGATGTTCGCCCCGCTGGCCATCACCATCGCCATCGCCCTCGGCATCTCCCTGCTTATCTCGCTCACCATCTCGCCTGTCCTATCGCTCTTCCTGCTCAAGGGCGGCGGCGAACACGAGACCTGGGTCGTCCGCATGCTCAAGCGCCCCTATGTCGCCATGCTGCGCTGGACCACCGCCAATCAAAAGACCACCGTCGTCGCTTCGCTCGCCCTCTTCATCGCCTGCGTCAGCCTCTTCCCCTACCTCGGTACATCGTTCATCCCCGAGATGAAAGAAGGCGTCATCTCGCCCAATGCCGATCGCGCCCCCAACATCTCGCTCGAAGAATCGATCAAGATGGAGTTCGCCTCCCAAAACCTCGTCAAGGATCTCAAAGGCGTCAAGGGCGTTGTCTCCCGCCTCGGTCGTGGCGAATCACCCGTAGACCCTGCCGGCTTCAACGAAAACGACATGATGATCCAGTTGACGCCCATCCCCGAGCGTCCCGGCCTCACCCAGGATTCCATCGCCGACGTCGTTCGCAAGCGCATCACTTCGCTCCCCGGCCTCAACGTCGTCATGGCCCAGCCCATCTCTGACCGCCAAGGCCGCCAACAAAGTCCGCGGCACCGGCGACGTCAAGGTCGATCGCGTCCTCGGCCAGCAGAACCTCACCGTCACCATCGATCGTCAGGCCATCGCCCGTCACGGCCTCAATGCCTCCGACGTCAACGACGCCATCGAGGCCGCCGTCGGTGGTCGCTCCGCCACCGAGATCTACGAAGGCGAGCGCCGCTTCCAGGCCGTCGTCCGCTATCCGGAAGCCCTCCGCCGCAACATCGCCGACATCCGCAACATCCTGCTCACGGCTCCGGGCGGGGAAGAAGTCTCCCTCGGCAGTCTCGCCCGCATCGAGATGCTCGAGGGCGCTTCTCAGGTCCGCCGCGAGATGAGCAAGCGCCGCCTCGTCGTCGGCGTCAACGTCAAAGATCGCGACCTCGGCAGCTTCGTCGCCGAGCTCCAGCAACGCGTCAGGCAGGAAGTCTCCCTCCCCTCCGGCTACTACCTCGAGTGGGGCGGCCAGTTCCAGAACATGGAACGCGCGCTCCGCCACCTCACCTTCATCGTCCCCATCACCATTGGCGCCATCTTCTTCCTGCTCTTCTTGCTGTTCCGCTGCTTGCGCCTCGCTTCGCTCATCATCCTCGTGCTGCCCTTTGCTTCAATCGGCGGCATCGTCGCCCTCTACTTCACGGGCGAATATCTCTCCGTGCCCGCCAGCGTCGGCTTCATCGCGCTCTGGGGCATCGCCGTGCTCAATGGCGTCGTGCTGGTCTCCTACATCCGCAGTCTGCGCGAGGGCGGCATGGCCCGCGCTGAAGCGGTGCGCGAAGGTGCCGCCCTGCGCTTCCGCCCTGTCATGATGACGGCCAGCGTCGCCGCGCTTGGCCTCGTGCCCTTCCTGTTCGCCACCGGGCCCGGCAGCGAAGTCCAGCGCCCCCTCGCCATCGTCGTTATCGGCGGGCTCATCAGCTCAACTGCGCTAACCTTATTGGTTGTACCCGCTCTCTACGGATTTTTTGACGCCATTCCGGCGTCCCTGAATCGTCCGGAGACCCACGACATCGAAACCACTGTATGACTACCACGCAGCTCGTCATCGCCGGGGTGATCGTTTTTGTGATCATCTGCCCCGCACTCATCCTCCTGAATCCGCCCACCGCCTGGGTCGACGCCATTTGGGGCGGCACCAAGCGCAAGAAGTCTTCCTAGCGCAGCCTCCACTGCTTATCCCGGAACTCGGCGTCCAATCCCGCCCAAGTCCCGAATTTCGTCGCCATCTGGCCCCCATCCACGGTTAACGTTGTACCGGTAATGAAGCTTGCTTGCTCCGAGGCCAGAAACGCAATCGCCTGTGCCACCTCGCGCGGTTGCCCCCCACGGCCCAGCGGCAACGCCGCAAAGTAAGGCTTGATCACTTCCTCATTCGCAAACGCCTCCGCCGTCAGCCTCGTCTCGATCAACCCCGGACACACCGCATTCACCCGTATCCCCCACGGCCCCAGCTCATTGGCTGCCGTATGCAGAATCCCCATCAGCCCCGCCTTGCTCGCGTTGTAAGCAATCAGCTCCGCCTCCCCGTCAAACGAGTTCGTCGATGCCGTCAGCACGATCGCCCCGCTGCGCTGCTCGCGCATCCTCATCGCCAGCGCCTTCAGGTGCACAAACACCGCCGTCAGGTTCACCCCAATCGTCGCGTCCCACATCTCTCGCGTCGTCGCCTCAAGCTTGGCCACCCGCGCAATCCCCGCATTCAACACCGCCACATCCACGCGCCCCATCTCGGCGATCACCCCTTCAATCGCCCCCTCAGCCGTCAGGTCCACCGCTCGTGAACTAACACCCGGCTCCTCCACCACCGCCCGGTCCGCCACCCACACCTCGCCCCCCGCATCGCGCAACACCCTCGCGGTCTCAAGCCCAATCCCCCCGGCCCCGCCGGTTACCAAAACTTTCATCGCATCGAAACGAATCTGCATTCTTTCTGAGTGTAACGACAGGTAAGATGGCATCAACATGTGGAATCGCCGTTCCGCGCTGGCTCTTCTCGCCGCGCCTCTCCTTGCCCAGAAGTACCTTTCTTCGCCCCGTCGCGCCCTCACCGCGCCCGAGTTGCTTGACGCCCCCGATGAGTGGATCGATCGCTCCCTCCAGTGGGTCGAAGACATGCTCGCCCGCCATCCCCGCTACGTCTTCCACAAGGGCAAGCTCGAAGGCGCTGAAGAGGCGATCCACCGCGCCGCCCTCGTCCGCCTCGATGACATCCTCCACATCGACTCTGCCCCCAACAAGCCCCTCATCCACGCCTGGTATCAACGCCGCATGCTCGATGCCTCGCGCCGCGCCAAATCAACCTTCGCCGGTAACCGCATCATCAAGCTCTACGACCACGGCTGGCATGTCCAGACGCCCACCGCTCGCATCGCCATCGACCTTGTCGGCGGCGCCCCGCGCAACACCGGCTTCCGCATGTCAAACGAGGCCATCGACAACTTCGTCGCCGCCTCCGATGCGCTCTTCATCTCTCACTTTCACGACGATCATGCCGACCCCGAAGTCGCCGCCCGCTTCTTCGCCCAGCGCAAACCCGTCATCGCCCCGGCCGACGTTTTCCGCAAGCAGCCCGAGCTGCAGAAACAACTCACCTCACCCGAGCGCAGCACCACAAAGAAGTTCGACTTCGCCAACGTGAGCGTCATTGCTCAACCCGGCCATCAGGGCAAAGACATCACCAACAACAACTACCTGATCACCACTCGCGAAGGCCTCACGCTGATGCACACCGGCGATCAGTCGAACGACGACGACTTCGCCTGGATCGACCAGATCCACCGCCACCACAAGGTCGACATCTTCCTGCCCAACTGCTGGACGCCCGAGCCCACCCGCTTCGCCCGCGGCGTCAATGCCAAGCTCATCCTCCCCGGCCATGAAAACGAGATGGCCCACGTCGTCGCCCACCGCGAAGACTGGACCCAAACCTTCACCCGCTGGGAATCCGCCCCCGGCCACGTCCTCCCCTTGTGCTGGGGCGAGGAAGTCGTCTACAACCTCTAGCTCAATGGGTGGGGCGGGGAACTAACCAATCCTCACGCTCCCCGGCCCCACCCGCAACACCTGCCGCGCCGCCGGCCTCTCCACCCGCACCACCGTCCCATCCACCCACCTCACCTCCACCCACTCCACCTCTTCTTCATCCCCCAGCCCAAAGTGCGCCACCGGTTCGCTCTGACACAGATACCCACTTCCGCAATCAATCACCCGCATCTGCACGCGCCCCGCACAACTCATCTTCACCACGGCGCCTCGGGCCGCCGCCCCCGCTGCCGTTACCGGCATCACGCGTAGCCACGCCCGCTCCCGCGTCTCCGCAATGTACAGATCCACCACCTCATGCGCCACCATCAGCTCCAGCCGCCCATCGCCATCCCAATCCCCCACCACCGCTCCTGCAGCTTTGCCCACTGCACACTCCACCAGCCGCCAATCCCCATCCCGCCATGCCAGCATGCCCTTGCCGGGAAACACAATCTCCTCAAATCCATCGTTATCAAAGTCCGCCACCACCACGCCCTCCGCTCCCCGCACCGGCGTGATCTCAATCGGTTGAAACATCCCCCGCGCCCCTTGCACATACATCCGCGCCGGCCCCTTGGCATGCGCGCACACCACATCCCAGCGCCCATCAAAGTTCACATCGAGCACGGCCATGCCTCGCGAGGCCACCTCGCTATCCCCCAGCCCCACACTCGCCCCACACTCGCGATACCGCTGCCCCTCGCCCGCCACAAACAACATATTCGCGATCCCCTCATTGCCCGCATAGATCGCCATCCCCTCTCCCACCAGCGGCGCGCTCACCATGCTGCGCGCTCCCGCGATGCGCGCCAGCCCAAGCTCCGCCCCGCGCTCCACCATGCGGTCCTGTCCCATCACCTCCCAGTAGCGAAACGGGCCTCCCTCATGCCCCACCAGCATCCCGTAGCGCCCCATCCCAAAACGGTCCACCGCCAGCACGCTCTGCGTCGATTGATTCTTCTGCTCCACACCCGCCAGCAGATCCTTCCACCCGCCGTCGCGCCATGCCAGCAACTTGTCCGCGCTGCCCTCGGCCGCCCCCAGGTATAACTCCTCGCGCCCGTCTCCATCCACATCCGCCGCGCACAAGCCCATCGTCAGCCCACGCGTATCGAGCAGCGGCTCCAAGCCCACGTCATAGAACGCCTCGCCACCCCACTTCAGCACCACATTGCGTCCGCCGCGCGCTCCCACCACGCATTCAAACGCACCATCGCCGTCAAGATCCACGACGGCCATGCCCGTGTACCGCTGTCCAGGGTTGTCTTCGATTCGCTCTGTCGCAGAGCGCAGCATTAGCTTGAGATCGGCGTTGAGGCCACTGTCCCGTCCACCGATTGCGGCGGATTGTAATTCAACATGCGGCCACACGCCTCACAGTGATGGATCTTCGCGTCTTCCGAGCGGATCTGCTGCATCAGCGCCGGCCGGATCTTCATCATGCATGCCGAGCAAATGCCTTCTGAACAATCCGCCACCACGATTCCATCCTTGTGCTTCCGGCGCAGTTTGTCGTACATGTCCATGATCTTCGGCGGAATCGTCTTCGCATATTCCTGCCGCGCGCGATAGATCTTCACGCCCTTCTTGCGATCCGCCTCGCTCAGTTCCTTGGCTTCTTCCGTTCGCTTGTCGAGCGACGCCTTTTCGGCCTCGAGCGCCTTCTCCGCTTCGGCCACGCGCGCCGTCATCTTCTCGCCCTCGTCGATCAGCGCCATCGACGCCTCGTCGTTCTTCACGATCTCGGCCTCGCAGAACGCAATCTCCTTCTGGAACGCGTTCAACTGCTCCTGCGTCGTCGCCTGCATCGTTTGTTTTTTCAGCTTCTCGATGCGCGCGCGCTGGTCATTATTGATGTTCGCCAGCCGCCTTACTTCCGCCTGGTTCGCCTTCAGCGCCAACTGATCGGCCTCGAGCCGCCGCGCGTTCGCCTCGATCATCTTCGACATTTCAGCGATCTTCTTGGGCAATCCCCGGATTTCGGCCTCCAGCTGTGCCAGTTGCCGGTCCATCCGTTGCAGTTCGAGAGCAAGCAAAACTTCCTGAGCCATTTAGTTCTCACACCTTACCACGCAAGAACGGCAAACGGCGTTTTAATGGTCCAGCCATCGCATCCGTTGCCATCTCGAGTTCTTCTACGCGCAATGCGCGCGCCGCCAGATAGAACACTACTGCGCCCAGCGGTATCGCCACCAGCAACTGCACCGTAAACGGCAGATGCTCTGTCCATCCTCCCACCCACCACACCACCACCGCCATCGCCGCCGTCGCGCCAAGCGCCTTCGTCAGGCTCGACCACAGCATCCTTCCATACAGCCCACCCATCTTTCGCCGCATCAGCAAAAACAGCGTCACCGAGCTGAACATCGCAATTCCCGACGTCGAAATCGCCAGCCCCTCGTGCCCCATATGCAGCACGTCCACCATCGTGTGCGCGAGAAAGTAATTCACCACCACGCTCCCCAGCGACACCAGCATCGGCGTCCGCGAATCCTTAAGCGCATAGAACGCCGGGCTTAGCACCTTCAGCGCCGAATATCCCGTCAGCCCGATCGCAAAGTACGACAGCGCCAGCGCCGTCTGATGCGTATCATTCGCATTAAACTTTCCACCCTGATACACCGCCCCGATCATCGCCTTGCCCACCAGCACCAGCCCCACCGAGCTCGGCACCGTCAACAGAAACACCAGGCCCAGGCTCCGCGACAACGTCCGACGAAACTCATCCCAGTTCTCCGCCGCCGCGCTGCGCGATACCGCCGGCAGCGTCGCGCTCGCAATCGCCACCCCAAACAGCCCCAGTGGCAACTGCATAAACCGGAACGCGTAGTTCAGCCAGCTCACCCCGCCATTGATTTCCGAGGCCACATTCGAGTTCACCAGCACATTGATCTGCGTCGCCGCATTGCCCAGAATTGCCGGCCCCATCATCACCAGAATCCGCCGCAGCACCGGGTCGCTAAAGTCGATTTGCGGCCGGAACACAAACCCCGCCCGCACCAGCGCCGGTACCTGGAATCCCAACTGCAGCGCACCCCCCGCCAGCACGCCCCACGCCATCCCCTCAATGCCGTCGATACCCAGCGTCGGCCCCAGCACCACGCCCACCAGCAGGCCCACCACCACGCTCCCGATATTGAAGAACGTGCTCGACAGCGCCGGTACGGCAAACTGCTTCATCGCATTCAGAATGCCCATTGCCTGCGCCGCCAGTGCCACCAGCAGCAGAAACGGAAACATGATCCGCGTCAGATGCGCCGCCAGTTCCGCCTTGCCCGCCGTATTGCGAAACCCCGGCACCGCGATGTCCACCAGTTGCTGGCTGAAGATCGCCCCCAGCGCGCAGATCAACCCCACCACCAGGATCAGCGTCGTCGCCACCAGATTCGCCAGTCGCGCCGCGTCTTCCTTGCCGCGGTTCTGCAGCGATTCGGTAAACGCCGGCACAAACGCCGCCGACAACGCCCCTTCGGCAAACAGGTCACGCGTCAGATTCGGAATCTGAAACCCGATCCGGTATGCGTCATACGGCATCGTCGAGCCGAACAGGCGGCTCATCACCATCTCTCGCACCAGCCCCGATACCCGGCTCAGCGCCACCGCAAAGCTCATGATCGAAGCGGATCGCACAACCCCCTTCGATACTGACGCGGACGATTCGGCCGCGTTCTGTGGTTCCATCGACGTCAGGCGCTTTCTGCTCCGTACAGTTCAAAGAAACGGGCCACCGTCCGGATCCCCAGATAGTAGTTCTCGAGCTTGTACTTCTCGTTCGGCGAGTGCAGCCCGTCATCCGGCAGGCCAAAGCCCATCAGGATTGTCGGTATGCCCAGATACTCGTGGAATTCGCCCACGATCGGGATCGATCCGCCCGACCGCGTAAACACCGTGTCCTTGCCCATCGTCTCGGCAAATGCCTTTGCCGCCACATCCATCGCCGGATGATTCGGATCCACGATCAGCCCCGGCCCCTGGCTCAGCACGTTCACTTCAAACTTCACACCCTTCGGCGCGTTCGCCGCCACAAACTGCTTCACCGCCTCCACCACTTCGGCCGGCTCCATATGCGGCACCAGTCGCATCGATACCTTCGCCGTGGCCGTCGCCGGGATCACTGTCTTCGCCCCCGCGCCGGTAAAGCCACCCGCGATTCCGTGCACCTCGAGCGTCGGCCTTGACCATACGCGCTCGAGCACCATCCGGTCCGGCTCGCCCGTCAGCGTCGTCGAGCCCACCTCATCGCGCAGCATCGCCTCCTCAGAGAAGGGCAGCCGCTTCCACGAAGCAATCTCCTCCGCCGCCGGTTCGGCCACCTTGTCATAGATGCCCGGGATCAGGATGCGCCCCTCGGCGTCCTTCATCTTCGCGAGCAACTCCACCAGCCCAAACACCGCGTTCGGCGCCGCCCCGCCATAGAGCCCCGAGTGCAGATCCCGCATCGGCCCATTCGCCACGATCTCCATGTACACGAGGCCGCGCAGCCCCACACACAACGTCGGCAGCCCCTCGGCATAGAGCGCCGTATCGCTCACCAGCGCCACATCCGCCTTCAGCTTCTCGCGGTGCGCCGGCACATACTTTGAGATCGACTTGCCGCCAATCTCTTCCTCGCCCTCGATTAACACCTTCACATTCACCGGCAGCTTGCCGCCCCCGAGCGCCATCAGGCCCTCGAGCGCCTTCACATGCATGTAGAACTGGCCCTTGTCGTCCACCGCCCCGCGCGCATAGATGTTCCCATTGCGCACCGTCGGCTCAAACGGCGGCGAGAGCCACAGCTCCAGCGGATCCGCGGGCTGCACGTCATAGTGGCCATAGCAGAGCACCGTCGGCTTGCCCTCGGCATGCAGCCAGTCGGCGTACACCAGCGGATGGCCTTCCGTCTCGATAATCGTTACGTTTTCCAGCCCCGCGCTGTGCAGTTTGTCGGCGGTAAACTTGGCCGCCCGGCGCACGTCCTCTTTGTGCTCCGGCAGCGTCGACACGCTCGGAATCCGGATCAGGTCAAACAGTTCCCCGAGCAGACGATCACGGTGCTGCTCCACCCAGCTATGAATGGTTTCGGACATGCGGAAACCTCCAGTTTAGCCCTTTCAGCTACCATGGTCCGAATGCCACTGAGTCGCCGTTCTTTTCTCGCCTCTCTTTCTGCTCCACTGCTCGCCCAGCCCGGCGAAACCCTCCCACCCTGGACCCCCGGTACCCTCGATCTCCACCACATCTCCACCGGCCGCGGCAATTGCACGCTTTCCATTTGCCCCGATGGCACCGCGCTCATGATCGACGCCGGCGCCCAGATGCCCACCGAGCAGCAGCTGCCCTACTACGTCCCCGCCTATCCCGACCTCACCCGCCGCCCCGGCGAGTGGATGGCCCGCTACACCGCCCGTCAGCTCAAGGCCACCGGCCGCGCGGCCATCGATCATCTCTTCCTCACCCACTTCCACAGCGATCACATGGGCGAGTTCAAGCCCTACCTGCCCAAGTCCAAACGTGGCGACTGGCGCCTCACCGGCATCACCGACATTGCTGAATCGCTCCCCATTCACCACCTCATCGATCGCGGTTTCCCCAACTACAACTACCCCGCGCCTCTCACCGATCCGACCACCGCCAACTACCGCGCCTGGGCCACCGCCGCCGCCAAATCCGGCACCCGTGTCGAAGCCTTCACTCCCGGCTCCAACACCCAGCTCGCCCTCGCTCACGACGCCAAAGCCTACCCCACCTTCGAGGTCCGCAACATCGTCGCCAACGGCGTCCTCTGGACGGGCAAAGGCTCCACCACCCGCTCGCTTTTCCCACCCCTGTCCACGCTCAAGCCCGCCCAGTACCCCTCCGAGAACATGTGCTCGGCTGGCATCCGCATCCGTTACGGCGCCTTCGATTACTACCACGGTGGCGATCTGTGCGACGGTAGCCCTTACAACACGCAGCCCTGGCGCCAGGTCGAATCCGCTGCCGCCAAAGTCGTCGGCCCCGTCGACGTTGCCCTCGCGAGCCACCACGGCTACATTGATTCCACCGGCCCCGATGTCGTCCGCGCCCTGCGGCCCCGTGCCTTTATTATCCACGCCTGGGATTCCGCCCACCCCACCATGCCCGCCCTCCACAACATGCTCAGCGAAGAGCTCTACCCCGGTCCCCGCGACATCTATTCGACCGCCCTCAAGCCCGAAGCCCGCATCGCCATCAAACGCCTCAGCCTGCTCAAGAGCTCGCTCGGCCACGTTGTCGTCCGCGTCGCCCCCGGTGGTGCTTCCTGGCAGGTCTTCATCACCGCCAATACCGACGAGTCCGATCGCATCACCGCCAAATTCGGTCCCTTCACTGCCTAGCCCGCCATGCTGCGCTTTGAGTGTCAATCCGGCTGCAGCAAGTGCTGCGACGTTTCCGGCTTCGTCTACCTCACCGAGCAGGACGTCACCCGTGCTGCCGCTTTCCTGGGCCTGGAGCAGGCCGAATTTGAATCGCGCTACGTCTTCCGTACCCGACACAGCCGCCGCCTGCGCAAGCCCCGCCAGCGCCGTAAGCAGTGCCCTTTCCTCGATTCGGGCGGTTGCTCCATCCACCCCGTCAAACCCGTCCAGTGCCGCCTCTTCCCCTTCTGGCCCGAACTCGTTGAAGATCGTGCCGCCTGGCAGCAAACCGCCACCTGGTGTCCCGGCATTGGACAGGGCCCCCTGATCCAAATCGGGAAAGCCATGGAACTGGCGAGCGAAATGAAGACCGCCTACCCCGACGCTTACCCGGAGGGATAGGCGGACTTTGGCCACCTGCGCCAATATATTGTCACTTCTACCCCCTTTTTCACCCTTCCTCCCCCCTCTATCTCCCTTTGGCAATCCTTTTGCATACATCCTCCGCGTATGTTCGATCCCTTATCCGGCCGCATGTCTCATTACCTCGATCTTCTGAGCACTCGCCAGAAGCTCGTGGCCTCCAACATTGCCAACGTCGACACCCCCGGCTACAAGACCAAGGACATCGACTTTCAATTTGAGTTCCAGTCCCTCACCGAGGGGGCCAACCCCAATGTCGTTGAGGCAGAGGGCCTCAAAACCAAGAATGACGGCAACAACGTCAGCCTCGATCGTGAGATGCGTCTGCTGAGCGAGAACGCCCTGCGCTTCAATTTCGTCAGCACGATGCTCAAGGATGAAGTTCGCGAGATTCGTCTCGCCATGAAGGATGCACGCGGATGAGCCTCTTTAACAGTTTGAGTGTCAGCGCCTCGGGCATGAGCGCCCAGCGTTTCAGAACGGAACTTCTCGCCCAGAATATTGCCAATTCTGAAACAACCCGTACCGAAGAGGGCGGTCCCTACAAACACCAGGACGTGGTCTTCCAGGCCGCCAGCGTCACCCACCCCTTCGCCTCGGCCTTTCAGTCCGCCAGTGGCGCCACCGAGTCGGGTGTCGCCGTCAGCGAGATCCAGGTCGACGATCGCGAGCCGATTCGCCGCTACATGCCCGGTCACCCCGACGCCGACGAGAAGGGCTATGTCGCGTTCCCCAACTTCAGCCCCATCGAAGAGATGGTCGACCTTATGAACGCCAGCCGCTCCTTCGGCGCCAACGTTACGGCCGTCAATGCGGTCAAGGACATGATTTCGAAGTCCATCGATATGGTGCGGGGTTAGTTCATGAGCAACTTCAACTTCAGCCTTTCCAAACCCATCGCGCCATCCATCGAGATGGTCAAGCCCGTCGAGCCCCTGGCTCCCGCCGGGCAGGCCGTTGAAGCCGGCGGCAGCTTCGCCAACATCTTCAACTCGGCCATCAACAACATCAACACCACCCGCGCCACGGCTGACCGTCAGCTCGAGGCCTGGATGAATGGCGAGGATGTCGACATCCACCAAATCGCCACCAGCGTGCAGAAGGCCGACATTACCTTCGAGCTCGCCCTGGAGGTCCGCAACAAAGCCATGCAGGCCTATCAGGAAATCATGAGAATGCAGATCTGACGCCCCCGGAGCCTGAATTACCTTGTTGAACCAGCTTCGCGCCATCCTGGAACGTCTTACCCTTCGCCAGCGCATCATCATCGGCGTCGCCGTTGTTGCTTTGCTCGGTGGGATCGCCTACATGGTCCACTACCAGAAGGAAAAAGACTACAAACTGCTGTTCCGCGACATGACCGCCGAGGACGCCGGCCAACTCACCGCGCGCCTCAAGGAGCAAAACGTCGACTTTCGCATTGGCGACGACGGCACCTCCATCTATGTCCGCAGCGCCAGGGTCAATGAGCTTCGTCTCGAACTTGCCGCCCAGGGTCTCCCCCACACGGGCCGCATCGGTTTTGAGATCTTCGACAAGACCAACTTCGCCCTCACCGAATTCGCCGAACAGGTCAATTTCCAGCGTGCCCTT
>CAZBTA010000009.1:0-10541 GCA_964494515.1 uncultured Bryobacter sp. | reverse complement strand
GCTCGAACGTACCGTCACCGGCATCAAAGAAGTCGAACACGCCCGCGTCCACCTCACTTTCGCCAAACAATCCATCTTTGAGAGCAACCGCCAGCCCGCCAAGGCCAGCGTCGTCATCAAGCTCAAAAATGGCGCCCGTCTCTCGCCCGGCTCCGTCCAGGCCATTGTTTTCCTGATGTCCAGCGCCGTCGAAGGCCTTACTCCCGAAGGCGTCTCTATCGTCGACCAGAGCGGAACGTTGCTCAGCCGTCCTAGAAAATCTCTCACTTCGGACGATGAGTTTCCTGAAATCCTCCTCGAGTACCGCCAGAAGCTGGAAAAAGACCTGCTTGCCAAGGTCAATTCCACGCTTGCGCCCCTGCTTGGCGAGGACAAGTTCCGGGCCGGCATCACCGTCGAGTGCGATATGACGAGCGGCGAAGCAAGCGAAGAGATCTACGATCCCGAGAAGGCCGTGGTCACCTCCGAGACCAAGACCGAGGACATGGCCGGCATCCCGCTCGCCAGCGGCGTCCCCGGCACGCCGTCCAATCTCCCCCGTCCCACCTCCCGCCCCGCCTCGGCCCAGACCTCGAGCCAGCGCAAGAGCGAGAGCACCAACTACCAGGCCAGCCGCTCCATCCGCCGCACCAAAATTCCGCAGGGCCAGCTCAAGCGCATCTCTCTCTCCGTCCTGCTCGATCAGGGCATGCGTTGGGAAGGCGTCGGCCCCAAGGCCAAGCGCGTCTTCGACGTCCCCAGCCCCGAAAAACTCAAGGCCATTCGCGATGTCGTCTCCGCCGCCGTCGGTCTTAACAACGACCGTGGCGACCAGTTGATCGTCGAGAGCCTGCCCTTTGACGCCACCCTGCGCATCCCGGCCCCGGCCGCGCCGCTGCCGCCTGCGCCGCCCAAGCCGCTGTTTGAGATTCCCGATTTCCTGCTCAAGGTTCTGCCCAAGCCGCTGCATGACCCCAACATGCTGCTCGCCGCGATCATCGGGGTGATTGCCGCCCTCTGTGGCTTCGCCGCCGCGGTCTGGTTCATCCTCCGCAAGATCAAGGCCCGCAAGACCGCCAAGGCCAAGGCCGCCGCCCAGAAGGCCGTCGCCGCCCTCGAGGCTGGCGAAAGTGTACCGGCCGATGTCGCCGCCACACTCGCCAATCCCGAGCTCGCCGCTCTCGCCGCCGCTATCACCTCCGACGATGGCCGCACCTTCGAAGAGCGCCTCGCCGAGCACCAGGACATGCAGAAGCGCCTTGAGGCCAACGAACTCGCCCGCCTCAAGATGACTGTGGTCACCACCCAGAAGGGCAAGATCCTGCAGCAACACGTTACCGACGAAGCGAAGAAGGATCCCAACGTTGTCGCCCAGATCCTCCGCAGCTGGCTCCACTCTGAATACACCGGTAAGGAACGCTAATGCCCGAAGAACAACTCGCCGACGCACCCGCACCAAAAATCTCGGACGTTATCCCCGAAGAGCCCTCTTTCAAGATCAACATGCCCGGCGCCAAAAAGTGCGCCATCCTGTTGATCATCCTGGGCCCCGAGATCACCGCCGAGGTCCTGCGCCTCATGGACGAGAACGAGGTCCAGCGCATCGGTCAGGAGCTTGCTCGCGCCAAGAGCGTTCCCGCTGAGCTCGCCGAGGGCGTCCTCGAAGAGTTCTACCAGATGTCCATCGCCCACCAGTACGTGCTCAAGGGCGGTGTCGACTACGCCAAGAAGGTCCTCGTCAGCGCCTTCGGCCCCGAAGAAGCCAAGCGCATTCTCGATCGCCTGCTCAAGCAGCTCGGCGGCGAAAACCTCACCTTCGACGCGCTCCAGAAGGCCGATCCCACGCAGCTCGCCAAGTTCATCCACAACGAGCACCCGCAGACGATCGCTCTCATCCTCTCGCACCTCAATCCCACGCAGGCAGCCGGCCTTCTATACGCCCTGCCGTCCGAGATCCGCGCCGACGTCGCCCACCGTATGGCCAGCCTCGAGCAGATCTCGCCCGACATCATCGGCAAGATCGCCAACATCATCGGCCTCAAGCTCAAGGAAATCGGCGACTTCTCCCGCGAATCCACCGGTGGCGTTCAGGCCGTGGCCGAAATGTTCAACCGCCTCGATTCCGGCACGAGCAAGGAGATTCTCGAAGGCCTCGAAGGCCTCAACCCGCAACTCACCCAGAATATCCGCCAGCTCATGTTCGTCTTCGAAGACATGCTCATGATCGACGAGATCGGCATCAAGGAACTCCTCTCCCGCATCGATCGCAAGCTGCTCACCCTTGCCCTCAAGGGCACCAGCGACAAGCTGCGCGATCACTTCCTGAGCGCCATGAGCCAGCGCGGCGCCGAAATGCTCCGCGAAGACATGGATGCCATGGGCCCCGTCAAGATCCGCGAAGTCGAAGGCGCCCAGCAGCAGATCATCGAAGTCCTCCGCCAGCTCGAAAACGAAGGCGTCATCAACCTGAAGGGTGCCGTCGGCGAACAATATGTCAACTAACGACACCGCACACAAGGAACGTACTCCCGCCCCCGCGGGCAGCATGTCCCGCGTGTTCGCTGCCGAAGAAGCCGTATCGATTGGTGTTCTGCCCTGGCTGGTGGACGAATTTCAGTCCCCCGGCTTGCGGCCCCAGCCGGCTGCCTCCCACCAGGAGGCCCCGCCGCCCCCGCCGCAACCCCAGGTGGATTTCGAAGCCCGCCTCCGCGAGCTCGAGGCCCGCCACCGGCAAGAGCTCGAAGCCGCCGTCCAGCGCACCCGTCAGGAATGCGACTCGCGCGCCCAACTGCTCCTCCAGAACGAGGTCGAGCCCTGGCTCAAGCGTATGGCCCAGTCCATCGAAGACATCGCCACCGTCAAAAAGCGCTACCTCGAAGAGAGCGAAGACCAGCTCGTGCGCCTCGCCGTCGCCATCGCCCGGCGCATCCTCTATCGCGAGATCCAGGTCGACACCGAAGCTCTCTTCGGCCTGATCCACGCCGCCACCCAGCGCTCCGAGCTGCGCGAGCTCAACCGCATCCTCCTCAACCCCAAAGACCACCAGGCCCTCTTGCCCCACCTCGAGCGCCTGCAACTGCCACCCCGCGTCGAGATCGTCTCCGACTCGGCCCTCGAGCGCGGCGCGCTCCTGCTTGAAAGCACCTCCGGCATCCTCGATGCCAGCATCCAGGCCCAGCTCGACGAAGTTGAGCGCGGCTTTATCGACCTCCTTGGAAGGCGTTCATGAACACCCACTCGCTAGACATCTCCCGCTTTGAAAGCTTTCTCGCGGCCAACACCTTCTTCCAGCAGCGCGGTCGCGTCACCGACGTCGCCGGCATGTTGCTTGAAAGCGAAGGCCCCGCTGCTGCCATCGGCGATTTCTGCGAGGTCCGTCTTCCCGGTGGCCGGCGCATCCGCGCTCAGGTGATCGGCTTCCGCAACGGCAAGGTCCTCTCGATGCCGCTTGAGGATACCGGTGGCCTCTCCCAGGGCGCCACCATCATCGCCCGGCCCGAGGCTGGCAAGGTCCCGGTATCAAACCAGTTGCTCGGCCGCGTCCTCGATGGCTTCGGCCAGCCGATGGACGGCGGTCCGCCCATCGTTCCTGACGCGCTCTACGATCTCTATGCCCCTCCGCCCGGCCCCCTCGAGCGCGAGAACATCACCGAGCCCCTCGTCACCGGCATCCGCGTCATCGACAGCATGCTCACCTGCGGCAAGGGTCAGCGCATCGGTCTGTTCGGCGGCTCGGGCGTCGGCAAGAGCACCCTGCTCGGCTCCATGGTCAAACACCACTTCGCCGACGTCGCCGTCGTTGCCCTCATCGGCGAGCGCAACCGCGAAGTCAAAAGCTTTCTTGAGCACGAACTCGGCCCCGAGGGCCGCGAGCGCGCCGTCATGATTGCCGCCACCAGCGATCAGCCCGCCCCCTTGCGCCTCCGCTCCTGCTTCGTCGCCCTCGCCGTCGCCGAATACTTCCGCGATCAGGGCAAGGACGTTCTCCTCGTCATCGACACGGTCACCCGCCTCGCCATGGCCCAGCGCGAGATCGGCCTCGCCGCTGGTGAGCCCCCCGGCCAGAAGGGCTACCCGCCAAGCGCTTTCCAGTTGCTTCCGAAGATCTTCGAGCGCGCCGGCAAGTTCCCCAAGGGCTCCATCACTGGCTTCTTTACCGTCCTCGTCGAAGGCGACGACTTCAACGAACCCGTCTGCGACACCGTCCGCGCCATCCTCGACGGCCACATCATCCTCTCGCGCCAGCTTGGCTCGATGGGCCACTACCCGGCCATCAACGTCCTCGACAGCGTCAGCCGTCTTCAGTCCCGCCTCGCCACCTCGACACACAAGGAGGCCGCCCGCACCATCCGCGAAGCCCTCGCCAACCTCGAGCGCAGTTCCGACCTGATCCAGCTCGGCGCCTACGTCCAGGGTTCCAATCCGCTGCTCGATAACGTCCTGCGCAATCGCACTCGCATCGACCAGTTCCTCCGTCAGGACGCTGAAGAGACATCGAACATCAACGAGACTCTCAACCAGCTCCAGAGCCTTGCCTCGTTGCTGTCGGTCTCCACCCCGGCACTACGATGAAGCGCTTCCACTTTCCCCTCGAGCGGGTCCTCAAATTTCGTCGCACTCAGGCTGATATCGAGAAGGCCAAGCTCGCCGCCATCGAAGGCGAGCTCAAGAAAATCCGCGGCGAGATTGAGTCGCTCGCCCAAGCCTTTGCCGATGAGGTGCGCACTGTCGCCGCCACACCCACCGCCCGCGCCGAGCTCGGTCGTTACCGCATGGTCGTCGAGTATCAGACCCTCAAGCTCACCGAAAAGCTCCACCTCAAGCAGGCCGAGCTTGAACAACAACGCCTGCTCTACACCCGCGCCAATCAGGCCGCCGAAGTCCTCGAAAAAGTCAAAACCAAACAGAAGCAGGGCTGGGAACGCGAGCTCCAAAAAGAGCTCGACGACCTCGCCATGGATTCCTTCCTCGCCCGCTGGAAAAACTAAAGCTCCTGCGCCAGCTTGGCCGCCACGCGGATCTTCTCCGCATACAGCCCCAGCGCCTCGATCAACACCCGCATCTGCGCCTGCGCCTCATCCGCCCGTCCCGCCTCCAGCGCTTCGCGGATCCCCGGCAGCGTTTTCGCCCCATACCCGGTATAGCGCCCCGGCGCCGACAGCTGATACTTGTACCATTCCCGTGCCGGCAGCCCCTCGGGCCGCGTCAGCGCCCGCTCGCTCTGAAACACCGCCTCATTCAATCGCTTCAGCTTTTCCACGTCCACACCGGCCACCCGGTTCTCCACCGCCGCCATAGCCATGCCAAACGCCCGCCCCGCCTGCTGCACCTTGTCGATCTCGCGCTCAAGCGTATCCCACCCACCAATCTTCGTCTTCGACGTCCGCTTCAGCTCATCGGTCGTCTCCCGCAAGAAACGCACCACCCGCCCAAAGTCAAACTGCACCACATACGCATCCGCCATCCGCGCCAGCCCCGTCGCCATAAACCCGGCAAACGCGGTCGTATACACATAGTCCGGATCGCCAAAGTATTGGAACCACCGCAGCGAATCATAAACCGAGTGGTAAACCCCACTCATATTCCCGTCAAAGCCCGCATTCAGACTCGCGATCCCCGCATGGTGCACAAACGCCGTGTAATCGCTCCCGCTGCCCAACGGCCCGGCGCGGAATCCCCGCCTCCCTGCCGCATCGAGCAACGACTTCGCCCCGCCCGGATCCGGATAATCGCGCAACCACTCTTCGATAAACCGCTCGAGCGACGGCGACGCCTGGATACTCATCGGCCCCCGCAACGTCGTATCGCTGTTGAAGTAAGCCACCGCGTTCTTCACCAGCCCCTCCCGGTGCTTCTCCACCCACTCCGTCGACCCCACCAGCCCATACTCCTCGCCATCCCACAGCGCAAACACAATCGTCCGCTTCGGCTTCCACCCCTGCTGCACGGCCTTCGATAGCACGCGCGCCGCCTCGAGTACGCTCGCCGCTCCGCTGATCGGGTCTGACGCGCCATTCACCCACGCATCATGGTGATTGCCATACACAATGTATTGATCCGGGAACACCGTCCCCTTGATCCGCGCCACCACATCATGGATCTGCCGCGTCGCATTGTCGGCCTGCACGCGCAGTCTCACCGTCGCTGGCCCCGCCCCGATGTGATAGGTAACCGGGATCGCCCCGCGCCATTCCACCGGCGCCACCTCGCCCTGAATATGCTCAAGCAGTGGCCGCGCATCTTCCCACGAAATCGGCTGCGTCGGGATCTTCTGCACACTGCGCGCCTCATCGATCTTCAGCCGCGGCGTCCCCGGCACACTCGGCTTGCCCGGCGTCAGCGGATCTCCCGGATACAGCGGCAAGTCCATCACGCTGCCGCGCTGCACCCCGGGCGACGGCCGGAACGGCCCCTTCGGATAGATGTCCCCCTGAAAGTACCCGTCATCCCGCGGGTCCGAATAAATCAAACACCCCACCGCCCCATTCTCCGCGGCCACCTTCGGCTTGATCCCGCGAAAGCTCCGCCCATAGCGCACCAGCACCACCTTGCCGCGCACATCAATGCCCTTTAGCTTGAGAAACGCGTAATCCTCCGGCAACCCGTAGTTCGCGTACACCACCTCCGCCGTCACATCCCCATTCCCCGAATAGGCATTAAAAGTCGGCAGCTGATTCAGATCGCTCGAATCCGGATCTTCCTTCACCACCGGCTCCCGCAGCTTCGCCGTGTAGCGCACCGGCGCCACCATCTCAAGCGACCTCTGCGTCGGATACGGAATCAGCGCGTCAAACGTCTCAATCCGCGCCTCGAGCCCAAACTCCTTAAACTTCCCCAGCGCATACTCCGCCACCGCCTTGCCCGCCGGCGAACCCGCATGGTGCGGCTCGGCCGCCATCCGCGTCATAAACTCCCGGATCTTGTTCGACTCCGCCGTCGCTCGCAGCCGTTGCTCAAACGGTTGCCGCGCCCGCGCCTCATCCTCGGGAAACCCGCGGATCGCCTGTGCCATCAACGCCTGCTGCCACAGCAGGCCAATCAGAACGAGAGAGAGAGACTTCATGCTTTGCCTAATGCGTTGTTCAGGAACGTGGCAAACTCCTTCCGGTCCTTCGTCAGGCCCGGAAAGCTGCTCACCAGTTTCTGATCCGCATTAAACACAGCATAGTAGGGGATTCCCACGGTCTGGAAGAGCTGCTCCTGCATTTTCTGGAATCCCACACTTTTCGGGTCATCCAGTTCATCCGTATACAGCTCCACCAGCACAAACTTTTCCATCGCCTCTTTGATCTCCGGCTTCGGGAACATGTTTGCCTTCATCCAGTGGCAGTTTGTGCACGCCACCCCGGTAAAGTTCACAAACACCAGCTTGTTCTCGGCCTTCGCTCGCGCCAGCGCCCCCTCGAGATCATTCTTCATCCAGGGCAGGGAAGCCTCCTTCGCCCCCCCACGGTTAAACAGACTCGCGTTCTCTTTCACCAGCGGAATGTAAGCCTCGAGCTCACCCAGATTCGCCCCAAACATCCCCGGCACCAGCGACAGCGCAAACGCGATAAACAGCGTCCCCGCCAGCGCCCGGCCTACGCCCAACTGCTCGCCCTGCTTGATGCCATCCATCGGCAGCTTGCCCAGCAGATACAGCCCCGGCAGCGCAAACAGCACCACCCACAGCGCGAGGAATCTCTCCCTTGGCAACACATCCCACCCCATCACCGCGTCCACATTCGCAAAGTACTTCAGCATCGCCGCCAGGATCAGGAATCCCATCACCACCTTGATCCGGATCATCCAGTTGCCCGCCCGCGGCAGCCCCTTCAGCACGCCAGGAAACATCGCGAGAAAGAAGAACGGCAGCGACAACCCACCGCTAAACGCCATCATCCCCAACATCGGCTGCAGCTTGTCGCCCGTGATCGATGCCGCAAGCAGCGTCCCCACAAACGGCCCCACACACGCAAAGCTCGTCAGCGAGAACGTCAGCCCCATCAGCAGCGTCCCCACAATGCCCCCGCCTTCGCTCGCCGCGTTTAGCTTCGTCAACAGCCCGGAAGGCAGCGTGATCTCATAAGCCCCCAGCAGACTCAGCGCCAGCGCAAAGAAGATCAGGCAGATAAACCCGTTCACATACACGTTCGACCCGATCGACGTCACCCCCGCCGTCCCCAGCGCCGCCGTCAGCGCAAATCCGATCGCCGTAAACAACACAATAATGCCCGCGCAGAACGTCACCGCATCCACCAGCATCCGCGCCTTCGAGCTACCCTCCTTGGCCAGAAAGAAGCTCATCGTAATCGGGATCATCGGAAACACACACGGCGTCAACACCGAAGCCAGACCAAACCCAAACGCCAACCACAGAAATTCCCCGAGCGTCTGCGGCTGCTTGGCCGGCGCGGCATTCACCGGAGCCGCACTGCTGGCCGCCACCGGCGCACTCGCCTTGAATCCAAAGTCCGCCACATACCCCACCTGCTTCTTCCGCGGCGGCAGACACCGCTTGTCATCACATGCCTGGTAGCGCACCTCCACCATCACATCGCTCGCCCCCGCGGCGATATCCTTCAGTGCCTTCAGCGTAACGGTCAGCTCGATCGAGCCTTCAAACGTTTCGGTTTCACTCCCAAAGCTCGCGTCCATCTTCCGCACCGGCGCCGGCTGGTCCACCTTCACCACTTCCACCGCGCCACCCTCAATCGCCTGCACCTTCGTCGGCTTCGGGGGCGGGGGAGTCGTCAGCGAGTACAGATGCCAGTGCTCATCGATCTTCACCTGCAGCGGTACCTTGAATTCGGTGCCCGCCTTCGCGGCGGGGATCGGCCCCAGCGACCATTGGATCGGATCCAGCTTCTGGGCGCTCAATCCCAGTACAAACACAGCGGCAAGCAGCGCGATACGCTTCATAATCTGTAAACCCTATTGTCCCCTAGTCTATTGGAGGTTACGAGGGATTAACGAGATTCTAGATTGCGCCCAAACCCTCGATGATTTTCTCGTTGACCCGGTTGGATGAGTATTCGGCGGCCACGCGGATGGCGTTCTTGATCGCATTCGCGTTCGAGCGGCCGTGGCAGATGATGCACACGCCCTTCACCCCCAGCAGCGGCGCCCCACCGTACTCGCTGTAATCCGTCCGGCGCTTCAACTCGGCAAACCCGTTCTTGGCCAGCACCGCCCCCACCTGTCGCACAATCGTCGAGCTCAGGCTTTCTTTCATCATGTGCTTGAAGACTTCGATCAGCCCCTCGCTCACCTTGAGCGCCACGTTGCCGATAAACCCGTCACAAACGATCACATCCGCCAGGCCCGTATACAGATCTCGCCCTTCCACATTCCCCACAAAGTGGATTGGCAGTTCCTTGAGCAGCGGCGTCGTCGCATGTACCAGCGCATTGCCCTTATGCTCTTCTTCCCCAATCGAGAGGATCCCCACTCGCGGCCGGTGGATATCAAATATCGCCCGGCTGTAGATGCTACCCATCACGGCAAATTGCGCCAACATGTCCGCCGAGGCGTCCACATTCGCGCCCACGTCCACCAACACCGTCGGCGTACCCTTCAGTGTCGGAAAAGCAGTAGCAAGCGCCGGGCGCTCAACGCCCGGCACCATTCCCTGAACCATTTTTGAGGTCGCCATCACCGCGCCGGTATTACCCGCCGACACCACGCCAGCAGCATGGCCATCGCGTACCAGTCGCGCCGCCACCCGGATAGAAGAATCTTTCTTCGACCGCATCGCCTTGGCCGCGCTGTCTTCCATCGTGATCACTTCACTGGCGTGCGTGATCTCGATGGGCAAATGCTTCCAGGCCCCATGCTGGTCCAACTCTTCTCGAATGACGTCTTCGCGGCCAACCAGGTTGACCGCGACGTTCAAGCTCTTGACGGCGCGCAGGGCGCCCTCTACCTCGCTTTTGGGGGCGTGATCGCCTCCCATCGCGTCCACGGCAATGTGAATCATTTACCGTTGAATTGCGAGCTTAGTACTTCTCTACTTCAACAACCGCGCGGCCCTTGTAGAACCCGCAAGCCGGGCAGGCGCGATGCGGCAGCTTCGTGGCGCCACAGTTGGAGCATTCGCTACCAATGGCGCGGGCCAGACCGTCATGGGCACGGCGGGTCGAGGTGCGGCGCTTCGAGTGGCGGCGTTTTGGATTAGGCATTTCGTTCTTCCTTCTACTTGTTCTTCAGTTTCAAATCCTGGAGGGCGCTCCAGCGCGGATCTTCAATCACCGGCTGACAATCACACTCGCGGTCGTTCCAATTCTCACCGCAAGTCGGGCAGAGCCCAGCGCAATCCTCACGGCATACTCGCTGCATCGGCAGGGCCAACAGCACCTGCTCTCGCAGCACATCTTCGAGCTCAAGACCAGCGCCCGTATAGAACGCCATCTCGGCTTCCTCATCCTTCAGCCCCGCGTCCTCCGGCAACTCCTGTTCGCCTGTCGGCGCATACAGCAGGTCAAAGTCCGCTTCGATCGGCCACGGATACGAGGTCAGACACCGGTCACATTCCAGCTCCATGCTGATGCTCAGGTGTCCCTTCAACCGGATCTCATCGAGTA
>CAZBTA010000008.1:0-49401 GCA_964494515.1 uncultured Bryobacter sp. | reverse complement strand
CATCGAGGATGGCCATTTTCTGGGAGCGGGTGCCCTTGAGCTCGTCCATCGCGCCGCAGCGGATGAGCGATTCGATCACGCGGCGATTGACCGCCTGCATGTCGACGCGTTCGCAAAACTCGTAGAGCGAGTTGAACTTGCCCTCTTTGTCGCGCACCCGGATGATCGCCTCGACGGCGCTGGCGCCGACGTTCTTGATCGCGCCCAGCCCGAAGCGGATGCCGTCGCCCGAGGGCGTGAAGTTGAGGTCGGAGACGTTGACGCTTGGCGGCAGCACCTGGATCTGGCGTTCGCGGCACTCGTTGATGTAGCGGACGACCTTGGCGGTGTTGCCGGTTTCCGAGGTGAGCAGCGCCGCCATGAACTCGAGCTTGTAGTTGGCCTTGAGGTACGCCGTAACGTAGGCGAGGTAGGCATAGGCCGCCGAGTGGCTCTTGTTGAAGCCATAGCCGGCGAACTTTTCCATGTGGTCAAAGACCTTTTCGGCCTTTTTGACGTTGTAGCCCTTCTTGGCGGCGCCTTCGAGAAAGCGGGCGCGCTGGGCGGCCATTTCTTCGACCTTCTTCTTGCCCATGGCGCGACGCAAGAGGTCGGCGTCGCCGAGCGAGTAGCCGGCCAGCAGGTTGGCCATCTGCATGACCTGCTCCTGGTAGACCATGACGCCGTAGGTCTCCTCGAGGATCGACTTCATGTCGGAGATCTCGTAGGTGACTTCCTTGCGGCCGTGCTTGCGATCGATGAAGTCGTCGATCATGTCCATCGGGCCGGGGCGGTAGAGCGCGTTGAGAGCGATGAGGTCCTCAAGGCGATCGGGGGCATAACGGATGAGAATGTCCCGCATGCCGTCGGATTCAAACTGGAAGATGCCCGAGGTCTGGCCGTCGCAGAAGATCTTGAAGGCAAGCTTGTCGTCGAGGGGGATGTCTTCAACGATCAGCTTCTTGTTCTGGTGCCGCTCGATCAGCGCGATGGTGTCGGAGATGATCGTGAGCGTCGTCAGACCCAGGAAGTCCATTTTGAGGAGCCCGAGTTTCTCGAGGCCCACCATGTCGTACTGGGTGACGATTTCGTCCTTGTTGGTGCGGTAAAGGGGCACCAGTTCCTTGAGCGGCCGCGGCGAGATGACGACGCCGGCGGCGTGGATGGAGGCGTTGCGCGCCATGCCCTCAAGGCGCGTGGCGATCTCGAGCAGCTCTTTGATTTTGGGGTCTTTGCGGGAGAGTTCGCCGAAGTTGGGCTCCATCTCCATGGCCTGCTTGAGCTTGATGTTGAGCGGCTGGGTGGGGACGAGCTTGGTGAGCTTGTCGACGTCGGCAAAGCTCATGTCGAGCACGCGGCCCACGTCCTTGATGGCGGCGCGGGCGCCGAGCGTACCGAAGGTGATGATCTGCGCCACCTGCTCGCGGCCGTACTTCTCGGTGACGTACTTGATGACTTCGCCGCGGCCTCGCGTGCAGAAGTCGATATCGATATCAGGCATCGAGATGCGCTCGGGGTTGAGGAAGCGCTCAAACAGCAGGTTGTAGGGGATGGGATCGATGTCGGTGATCTCCATCGCGTAGGCGACCAGCGAACCGGCGGCCGAGCCGCGGCCCGGGCCGACGGGAATGCCGCTCTGCTTGGCGTGGCGGATGAAGTCCCACACGATCAGGAAGTAGCCGGGGAACTTCATCTGCTGGATGATGCGGATCTCGCGGGTGAGGCGCTCTTCGTAGACCTGGAGCGGATAGCGCAGCTTGCCCTGCGCCTCAAGGATCTCGAGCTTGGCGCGGCGCTTTTCAAAGCCGTTGCGCGCCACCCATTCAAAGTAGCTGTCGATGGTGTGCTGCTCGGGGATCTGGAAGACGGGGAACGGATCTTTGACGGCTTCGAGCTTGACCTTGCAGCGCTGGGCGATGTCCCAGGTGGCGTCGAGGGCGTGGCCGTGATCGGGGAACAGGCGCTCCATTTCGGCGCGCGTCTTGAGGTAGAACTCGGGGGTGTCGAACCGCATGCGGTTCGGGTCGGAGAACGTGCGGCCGGTCTGGATGCAGAGCATCGCTTCGTGGGCCCGCGGGTCGGAGGCGCGCAGGTAATGGGCGTCGTTGGTGATCACCGAGGGGATGCCGGTGTCGCGGGCGAGGCGTTCGACCTCGGGGATCACCTTGCGGTCGGGCTCAAGGCCGTGATCCTGCAGCTCGAGGTAGAAATTGCCCTTGCCGAACATGTCCTGATACTCGTGGGCGAGGTTGCGGGCGACGTCAAACTTGTTGTCTAGCAGGGCCTCCTGCACATCGCCACGCAGGCAGGCGGAAAGACAGATGAGGCCTTTGGTGTGCTGGGCGAGCTTGGCTTTGTCGATACGCGGCTTCTGGTAGAAGCCATCGATGTAACCGGTGGAAACCAGCTCGATCAGGTTGCGGTAGCCTTCCTGGTTTTCGCACAGCAGGACGAGGTGGTTATAGCGGTTGCCGGCGTTCTTGACCGTATAGGGCTGCTGGGTGACGTAAAGCTCGCAGCCGATGATGCCGTTGATGCCTTGCGCCTTGGCGGCGTTGTAGAACTCCGAGCCGCCAAAGAGATTGCCGTGGTCGGTCATGGCAATGGCGGGGGACTTTTGTTCGGCGACCACCTGCATCATCTGGGAGATCTCGCAGGCGCCGTCGAGCAGCGAGTAATCAGTATGGCAATGGAGGTGGATGAAAGGTGCTTTTTCGCCCATCGGAAACCCCAGTTTAGCGTTCATGGAACGGATTGGCGCCCCTCGCGCGTCCACACCTGTAGGAGTGGTTGGGCGAGAACGCGAGAAGATGAAGAGAATGAGCCTTTTACTGGTCACGATGCTTGTGAGCCTCAACGCACAGACGCCGGCTTGTCCGGCCAAAACTGTGCCGTCGATGGTGACGGTGGAGGTGCGCGAGCGTAGCGTGGATGAGCCGGTGAGCGGGCTGGCGCCCGGGGATTTTCAGTTGAGCGGCAAAGGCATCGAGGCGGCGCCGGTGGCGGTGAAGAGCGGATTGCCGGCCGATATCGTGGTGTTGATCGAGGATCGTTCGCGCGGCGGGCTGCTGGCCGGGGCCTGGGATTTGTTTGTGAAAAGCCTGCTGCCCGAGGATCGGGTGGCGGTGATGACCTATGGCACGGGCACCAAGCGGCAGGTGGCGTTTACGAGCGACAAGCAGGCGATCCTGAAGGGCATGCAGCGCGGGGCCGATGGGTGGGCGATGCAGATTGCGCGGCCTTTCTACGGCGTGGTGGATGCGCTGAAGCTGTTTGACAAGCCGGTGGAGGGCCGCCAGCGGGCGATCTTCATGCTGGGGGACGACCAGGATAACGGCTCGCAGATCCGTGTGGAGCAACTGGCGGCGAACCTGATTGAGGAGCGCGTGTCGCTCGATCTGTCGATCGACCCGCCGGGCAAGAGGGTGATTCCGCGAGTGAACGTGCAAGCGCCGACGGTGGGCAATGAGGCCCCGGCGATGCGGCCGGCGAGCGTGGGCCGGCAAAGCGTCACGATGCTGGCCGAGGCGACGGGTGGCAGGGCGGAAAAGTATGTGCGGGCCGAGTTTTTTGAGGCAATGCGTGAGCGGTTGAAGAAGCGCGCCACCGTGACCTATTGCGTCGAGAAGAAGCACAGCGAGAAGCCGCCGCGGGTGGAGCTGTCACCGGCGGGCAAGGGCAAGTATCCGAATGCGGAAGTGTTTGGGCCGGGGATCCAGTAGATGACCGCCCGGCTGCTGGAGGCGCTGGCGCTGGCCGCTGAGTTGCATCGCAACCAGCGACGCAAGGATGCCGAGGCTTCGCCTTACATCAACCACCCGATCACGGTGGCGCGCCTGCTCGCAAGCCACGGGCATGAGGGGGAGCTTGAGCTGCTTGAGGCGGCCGTGCTGCATGATGTGATCGAAGACACGACGATCACCCCGGCCGAGCTTGAGGCGCGTTTTGGGCCGCGCGTTTGCGCGATCGTGCTTGAGGTGACCAACGACAAGACCGTGCCGAAGGATCAGCTGAAGCAGCGACAAATTGAAAAGGCCCCGCATTTATCGCGCGAGGCCAAGTTGGTGAAGCTGGCGGACAAGATCGCCAATCTGACGGACATTCTCGAGTCGCCACCGGCGAGCTGGGATCGAGCGCGCAAGCGGGCTTACTTTGAATCGGCGGCGGCGGTGGTGGCCGGGTTGCGGGGTGTGAACCCTGCGCTCGAAGCCCGTTTTGACGCCTTATACGCCCGTCTCGAGAGCCTTTAGTTTGGCGAGGCCGGCTTTGATGCCGTGCACGCCATCGAAGAAGAGATTGCCGAAGTTGATGTAGCGATAGCCCTGGCGCCATGCTTTCTCGGCCGCCTCGACGCTGCCGAGGGCGATGCCGGCGGTCTTGCCGACGCTGGCCACGCGGGCTGGGAAATCGGCGAGAAACTGCTGCACGTCGGGATGCTGGATCTGCCCGATGTGGCCGAGGGCGGCCGAGAGATCCATCGGGCCGGCGAGCACGACATCCACGCCGTCGACGGCGGCGATGGCTTCGACCTGGCTCAAGGCTTCGACCGATTCCACCTGGGCGACGATCATCGTCTCGTCATTGGCGCAGGGCAGATAATCGCCCCACGGCACGTCGTTGTAGAACGTCCACATCGGCGAGATGCCGCGGGTTCCCATGGGTGGGTACTTGGCATACTGCACGGCGAGGCGGGCCTGCTCGGCGTTGTCGATCTGGGGGATCATGACGGCTTGGGCGCCGATGTCGAGGGCTTTCTTCATGAGGTTGGGGTCGAGGCCGGCAATGCGCACCATCGGCACGGCGCCCGACTGGCGCACGATCGGTGGCAGCAGCTCGATCGACTCGGTGGCGAAGCTTGAGTGCTCGGTGTCCATCCAGACGAAGTCGACGCCGGTGGTGGCGACGAGCTTGGCACCGAGCACGGAGGTGCCCATCGTGCTCGCGCCCCAGGCGGTACCGCCGGCGGCGAGGATCTCTTTGATGCGATTGGTATAGGGCTTAGACACGGGGCACCTGCGCCATGAAGGATTGCAGCGCGACAAACTCGCTGGTGATGTCGATGGTGGCGCTATCGGCGGGCGCGGTGGCGCCGCCGTAGACGCCGGTGACGAGCCAGGAGCCATCGTCGTTTTGCAGGGCTTTGAGCGAGGCGGCGACGGTGGCGACCAGTTCGAGGTCTTCGGGGTTGTGGGTCATGCGGTAAGTCCAGGCAGCGCCCCAGCCGATCTTGCCGGCTTGGGGCGTTTGGTAGCGATCGGGCCCGGCGAAGGCGCTGGCGCGGAGAAACTTCGATGCGAGGTCGAGCCAGCGTTGGTCTCCGGTGGCGCCGGCGAGCGAGGTGAGCAACGCGGCGCTGATGCCGTACTGGAAGTAGTATTGGCGGGGCTTGGCGGGATCGATCTTGTAGGAGGGGGCGGCGGCCTCGTCGTAATCGCGAATGAGGCCGTTGTGCCAGCAGGTGTAAAGGCCGCTCGCGATGGTGGTGTGCTGGGCGTTGTAGAGATTCTCAAGCCACTGGCCGGCGGCGATGGCGAGGGCGGTGTTGCCAGCCGAAAGGCAGGCGATGCCGGCCATGCTGGTGGTCATGATCTCTTCGACGTCGCGCGCCTCGCCGGCGTAGAAGCCGCCTGAGGCGGGGTTGTGCCAGGTGGCGATAAACTCAGCGAGGCGACGGGCGAGGCGAAAGCGGCCACCCATCACGGCGGCCGTGCAGATCCAGCTATGCGGATAAGTGCGGTAGATCGAGTACCAGGGCACGCCTGTGCCATCGAGGTCGCCATTGGGCAGCAAGAGCTTGCTCTCGATGTAATCAAACACGCGGTGCGCCTCGCGCATGTCGCCATGGGCGAGGAACGCGGCAGGCGTTTTGTAGTAAGCGCGGAGATCGTCGCCGCCAGCGAGCGAGCCGTCCGTGCGCAGATGTCCGAGCAGCCACTGGGCGCCGAGTGCTGCCGAGCGCCAGGGGAGTTCCAGATCGTGATGCGTTGTCATAAAGTGGGATGCTAATGCAGTTTATCGATTCTGACGCAGAGTTCCCCATCAGTTCCGCCGTGGTGCATAGCGGACGCGTGTTTGAAGCAGTGGTGACGGGCATTCCCGATGGGTCTTCGAGCCCCGTGCCCGGCGGGCCAGCGGCGGAGATGCGCGAGTGTTTCCGGCAGTTGGATATCCTGCTGGCCGCTGCAGGTGTGGACCGCAAGGCCGTGTGTACGGCGCGGCTTTATCTGGAGGACGTGCTGCGCGACATCAAGGAAGTGAACGTGGTGTGGAAGGAATACTTCGGCGAGCATCCGGTGGTGCGGCGCGCTTATGGCGTAAAGCTGCAATCGGGCATGCTGGTGGAAGCCGCGTTTACCGCTGAGTTGCCCTGATGGCCCTGCGCTGGCGTACGGTTGTCCTGCTCGCGTTTGCTGTCGCGCTGAATTACGCGGACCGCACTTCGCTCGCGGCGGTGTTTCCACTGTTGCGGACCGACCTTTCGCTGAACGACATACAGATCGCCTGGATCGGCACGTTGTTTCTGTGGACGTATTCGTTTGGATCGTTCTGGGCAGGGCCGGTGGCCGACCGGTGGCCACGGCATCGTGTGATCTCGCTAAGCCTGATTGGCTGGTCGGCGGTCACGCTGGCGACAGCGTTTGTGCGTACGTCTGGTGAGCTGTATGCGACACGGGTGTTGCTGGGGTTGACCGAGTGCTTCTACCTGCCGGCGGCCGTGGCGCTGGTGGCGGATCACCACACCTCGTCGAGCCGCGGGCGCGCGATGGCGATACATGTATGCGGGTTGAACGCTGGTTTGATCGGCGGGGGCACGCTCGCTGGTTATCTCGGGGAGCACTACGGCTGGCGCAGCGGGCCGCTGCTGCTGGGGGCGCTGGGAATGGTGTACGGGGTGATCTGCTGGTTTGTGCTCAAGGAGGCGCCGGCAACGATCGTCAAGCCCCGACCCGACTTTACGGCGCCTTGGCGACGGCTGGTGGGCAATGGGAGATTTCTGCTGTTGACGCTGCAGGCGGGGCTGATCTCGGTGGGCACGTGGATGTTCTTCAACTGGATGCCGCTGTACTTTCAGGAGCGCTTTGGGTTGTCGCTCGCGGTGGCGGGATTCTCGGGTACGGCGGTGCTGCAGTTGTCGACGGTGGCGGGGGTGGTGTTGGGTGGGGCGGTGTCGGACAAGATTGCCGCGGCTGACCCGCGCAACCGGTTGCGCATGATGACGATTTGTTACCTGATCGCCGCCCCGTGCCTGATGGTGTTTCCGGGTGATCTCGGCATGTTGGCGCTGTCGGCGGGTGTGGTGGCGTTTCAGTTCTTCAAGGCGATGGCGATGGCCAATGAGCCGCCGGCGCTGTGTGAGCTGGTGGCTGAGTCGGATCGTGGCACGGCGCAGAGCATCATGAATACGTGCAACACGCTCGCGGGTGGGGTGGGCGTTTACATCGCCGGGTACCTCAAGCAGGATTTTGGCCTGAGCGGCGTGTTTGCCGGGGTGGGCATTCTGGTGGTGATCGCCGCGGGGCTGAGCTGGGCGGTGTTCAATCCACGATCAATTGCGACTCAGAGGCAAAGCGCCGGAAGTTGAAGTGGCGCAGCTCGTTCGCATACTTGCCGCCGTAATTGGTGTGGTGGCGTGAGAGCGCCCAGATGCCTTCGGGCAGGCGTTGCAGCTCGACGGTGGTCTTGCTGCCGGCGGGAAGGTCGCCCGAATTCACGATGTTGTTTGAATACGGCAGCGTGAGGCGCCCGACGGTGAACTGGTGAAACCGCCAACGTGCCCCGCGCAGGTAATCCATCTCGACGCGCGCCCAGTGGTAATCCTCGGCGTCGATCCAGAGCTTGAAGGCGATGGAATCGAGCAGGCCGGAGCCGCCGGGCTTGGGCCGCGTCGTGATGAGGTGTGTTTCGCGACCATTCAGGCGTTCGGCGCCAGCGTAGATAGCATCGTGCGTGGGTGGCAATGCCTCGATGTAGCGGCGCTCCTCGATCCAGGTGTTATCGGGGGCGGGGTTGGCCAGGTGGCGCTTGAGGCGGGCGAGCTCGGCGGCCTTCGCTTGCCCGTCGAGCGGTTTGCCGTTGAGCTCGACAAGACGCCAGTACATCTGGCCGGAGACGAGATTGATCTCAAAGCCCTGCTGACGGGTTTGTTTGCCCGCGCGCGAAGAGCGTTCGTCAGAAGTCCAGACGTAGCCCTGCAGCTTGCGCAAGTTCTCGATGTCGAGCGCGACGCTGCGCGTGAGGATCTCGCGCGTATCGGCGGCAAGGCCCGGCGCGGCGGCCAGAGCAAGCAGGTGACGCCGGAGCAGCATGTCTTTAATTTACGGGATATCCTGCGGGTGATGCGAAAACTGGGTGATCTGCATGGTATCGGCAAGGCGATGCTGAAGGACTTTGAGTTGCTGGGGGTGAAGTCGGTTGAGGATCTGGCCGGGCGTGATCCGCTGCGGCTCTACCGGCAACTGGAGAAGAAGACGGCGGTGCGGCAAGACCCTTGCGTGCTCGATGTGTTCCGCTGTGCGGTGGCGCAGGCGAAAGACCCGCAGCTTGATCGTGAGCGGTGCAACTGGTGGTGGTGGAGCCGGGAGCGGCTGGCCGGGAGGATCTAGCGTTTGGCGCGCAGGCGGAGAATGCCGAAGTTGTTGAGCTGGGTGCGCGTCTTGGGGCCCCCGGCGAACCAGTCTTCGTGATGGAAGTTGCCGAAGTTGCCGGCGCCGGCTTCGGGCGTATCGAGATCACCGACGGCGATGTTGATGCCCACCTCGCGATCTCCCAGCGCCGGCGACCAGAACTGGCCGGGCGCGATCTCGACGCAGGGGTTGAAGGCGATTGACCATTCGATGATGTAGCCCTTGTGATCGGGCTTGATACTGGTGGCGGCCACCATGGCGCCCGAGTCGATCCACTTTGAATAGGTGGCAAAGGCATTGGCGTCGCGGCGGGGTTCGCCTTCAAGCAGGCCACCCTTGCCGAGGCCACCGAGGCGGCTCTTGGTGAGGTTGACGACCATCTGCCAGGACTGGCCATTGCCGGCGGCGGATTCGTCGGCCTTCCAGGTGTTGGTCGCGTTCAGCAGGATCTCCATCTCGTCGCCAAACCACGGGAAGGCATCGCGGCTGGGCTTGCCGTCGATGTATTCGTGAGCCTTGGGGTTCTCTTTGGGCAACCAGCGCGGCGTGTCGATGGCGTAGAGCAGATCGTCGGTGATCTCAAAGGCGAAGTAGAGGCGTTTGCCATCGTGCTTGACCCAGCCGGAGAGCGCGAGATCTTTGGGATCGGTGGTGGGAGAAAACGTGTGCACCCAGTTGAGGACACCGCTGATGGGGGTGGCGTCTTTCCATTCGCCGGGGGCGAGCTTGCCATCGATCTTGGGAGTGGTGCCGGGGAAGGCGTCGAGGGAGGGGCGAGTCTGCCCGGTGAGCAGGGCAGCAGAGAGGGCGAGAGCGAGGGCGGCGCGGGTCAGCGCTTCTTTCTCCCGGTGGTGGCGGCCGGCGCGCTGTAGGGCATGCCGAGAGCCTTGAGCTCATCCTTGGCCAGGGCGGCCTGAGCAGAGGTGGGGGCCTTCTTGATCAGGTTGCGGAACTCGGTGACGGCGGCCGAGCGCTGGCCGCTCTTGGAGAGGGCGCGGCCCTTCTCGAGAGCGGCGTCGTTGGCCTTGGGAAAGTCGGGGTACTTCTCGAGCACGGCGTCAAAGGCAGCGACGGCATCGTCAAAGCGGTTGAGGCTGACGAGCACGGTGCCAAGGTTGAACTGCGCGTTCGGGGCGTAGGGTTCGTTGGGGAAAAACTTGAGGTAGTCCTGAAACTGGGTGGCGGCAAACTCGAGCTGGCCACCGTTACGCGCCTGCAGGGCGGCGGTGTAAAGGCTTTCGCTCGTCACGCCAGCGGGCGGGCCGCTCTGCGCGGCCGGTGACGGCGGCGGGGGCGGAGCGTTCATGACGGTGATGGCGTTCTTGATGTCGGTCAACTGCGACTGCAGCTTCTTGATGACTTCGCTCAACTCGGCCACGGATTCCTTCATCAGCGCGAACTCGGTGGTCATCTGATCGACCTTCGTGTTCACACCGGCAACGGGGGCATTGAGCGCCGACTGCTGCTCACGCAAGCGATCCCCCACGGTCTTGTCGAGGATGGCGAGCGCGGTATTCGACTTGTTCGCCGTGTCGAGCGACTGCTGCACGAGCACGGTGATGGCGGCAAACTTTTCGTCCATCGAGCTCTTCATGCTGCGCACTTCGTTTTGCAACAAAGCGACGTCGCGCTGGATTTCCATGATCTTGTCCTTCTGGGCAAAACCGGGGGCAGCGGCGAGTGTTACGAGCATGAAGAGCGCGATGGAACGCATAAGTGGATAAGCCTCTCTTTACAGGTTAGTTGCCGCTGAAGTGGGCGCGGCGGTTCTTCGACCAGCAGGCTTCGTTCGACTCGCTGCAGGTGGGCTTTTCGTTGCCGTAGCTGATCACCTTCAACTTGTCGGCGGCGACGCCGAGGTTAACGAGGAAGTCCTTGACCGACGTCGAGCGACGGTCGCCGAGGCCGAGGTTGTATTCCGCCGAACCGCGCTCGTCGCAGTGGCCTTCCACGGTGACGATGCCGTTCGGGTGAGCGGCGAAGATCTGCTTGAGAGCTTCAGCGTTCTTGGTGAGCGTGGCGCGCGAGTCTTCACGGATGTCGGACTTGTCGTAGTCGAAGTAAACGTCCGAGAGCATCGAGTTGACCATGTCGGTCAGGCTCTTGGTGACGGTCGGAGTTTCGACGCGGGGCGGCGGGGGCGGGGCCGAAACGCTGAGCGTGACGCTGCGCTCGGTGGTGCCACCGGGGCCGCTCGCCGTCAGGCGATAGGTGGTGGTGGAAGCAGGGCTGACATTGGCGCTGCCGGTGGGCTGCACGGCGCCTACGCCACCGGAGATGCTGACGCTATCAGCGTTCTCGACGGCCCAGGAGAGCGTGGCGCTCTGGCCGGCGGTGATGGAACTCGGCGCCACCGTAAACGAACGGATGGTGGGAGCGGGCTTGGGCGCTGGAGCCGGCGCGGCGGGCGGCGGGGGCGGCGGGGTTGCGGGTGCGGGCGCTTTCTTCTTACAGCCGACCGCGAACAGCGATAACGTGAGAGCGAGTACAACGGTACTCAGATGCTTGCGTGACATGACTTTCGAGAGACCTCCAAGGTTCAACAGACAGCGAATTGAAACTTCCAAAGCGACAAAAGCTAGTGTGTCCAGACCGGCATCTCATTGCGTCCCACGGTGGTAAGGGGGCGAAGCTGGGTGCCATCAGCCAGCATGGTCCAGATCTGATAGCTGCCGTTTCGCGTAGAACAGAACGCCAGATGCAAACCGTCGGGGGCCCAAACCGGGTTCAGATTGCGGCCCGCGCCGTGCGTCAACTGCGTAATTTCACGCTTTGCGACGTCCATCATGAATATATTAAAATTTCCGGGCTCTAACCCACGCGTCCACGAAAAAGCGACAATACGCCCGTTCGGGTGCCACGCCGGGTTGGCCACCTGCCCCGTACCATCCGTGAGCCTTTCCACATCTGACCCACTACTATTCATTCTATAGAGTTGCGCGGGCCCGGATCTACCTGAAATGAAAAGAACTTCAGAGGAATTTCGCGGATTTACCTTCGGTTCGGTCTCTACGGCACGCGCGGTGGTGACACGGTTCAATCCCGAGCCATCTGCATTAGCTACGAAAATGTTGCCATAACCGTTGCCAATCTTCGTGGAGAAGAACACCTGCTTGCCGTCGGGGGTGAAGTCCGGGCAGGCGACGATGCTTGAGACGGGGTTGACGAAGGTGAGGCGGCGGGACGATTCCGTTGTCATGACGGTGATGCCCGGGTTGCCCTGCAAAAAGCTGGTGAAGGCGATCTTGGAGTTGTCCTGGCTCAGAGAGGGCGTGGTGCAGATCGAGCCGTAGCGCGTCATCGACCGCTGGCCGGAGCCGTCGTAATCCATCGTCCAGATCTCCTTGCTGCCGGTGCGGTTAGAGACGAAGTAGATCTTGGAGCCGAGCAGCGACTTGGCGCCAAACTTGGCAAGGATATCGGCGGCAAACTCGCGGGCGATCTTCTTGGCGCCTTCTTCGTTGATGGGGCCGAAGTAGACCTTGCCGAACATCTGGGCATTGGTGAGGTCGGGCTGGGTGACGTCATAGAGCCAGCCGAACAGCACGAGTTGGCCGTTCTGGATGGCGGTGTAGCCCATGGCGAGGTAGTTGGCGCCGACGGTGGAGCCAGACCAATCGGTGAGCCAGGGGCCAGCAGAGCGGCCGCCCACGGGGGGCTTCCAGTCGGCGGGCTGCTGGGGTACGGCCAGGGGGTAAAAGCTCTTGGGCGCAATCTTGAACAGCGCGGCGCCATTGATCTCCTCAAACAGCGTGAGATTGAAAACCTGCATCCAGCCCTGGGCTTCGCCGGAACCACGCAGATCTGGCAGGGCGATCACTGGCTGCTTGCCGCCGGAGATGCGCGTGATGATATCCGAATTCTGCCCATAAAGAGCGGGAGCAAGGCACGTAAGCAGTGCGGAGCGACGATTCATGAGTGGCAGTTACCTCTTCAGTTCAAACCAAAACTCTATGTTCGCAGAACTCTTTTCAAAGCCCTGCGGCAGGGGCGGCATGGGGTTTGCCTCGTAAACGGCGCGCATCGCCGACTGATCGAGCGCGTAGTTACCAGAGGGTTGGAACACTTTGATGTTCGAAACGTTACCATCTCGCGCGATGGTGAACGTGATGATGACCGGTGGGGCGGTGCGCAGGCGAGAATCCACGTCGTTGGTGCGCCAGCGCTGGGCGACCCGTTCGCGGATCAACTTTTCATACCAGCCGAAGCGATTGCCAAAGGGTGAGGATGCGCTGGTGCCGACACCGCCCGAGCCCTGCACGCCATAAAGTGGCGACACGGCGGCGCGGCCCATGTCGCTGGTGACCTGATTGGGCACGATGGGGTCTTCGCGGTACTTTTGCTTTGCGGCAATGACTTCGCGCAGCTCTTTCTTCTTCGGCTTGCGCTTGAGGGCAATGGCGTCAGGATCGTCGCGCTTTTCGACGGGCTTCTTTTCGGTTTTCTCGGGCGTGGCTACCTGCGACGTGGTGTCGTTAGCGACACGATTGGTGGGGCCTTCGCGGCGGGGGATGGGAATTTGCGCGACAGCCGAAACACCAGCCGAGGCGCCGAGCGATGTCTTGTCGCCAAAGCGGTCGACCTCGCGATTGGACCACCACTGCCAGGCAGCCAGCGCCGCCAGCACCGCTACGTGGAGCGTGATCGACTTGGTGAAGCCGTGCGGGTTAGCGTCGCCGCGGGGTGCTGTCATCGGTCTGCGTTACCAGCCTCACGCCGATCTTTGCGTCAGTCAGCTCGGCCACAACCTTGGCGATCGGGTCGTAGGGAGTTTCTTTGTCGGCGCGAATGAACACAATGTTCTCTTTGCTCTTCTTGTTGGCGAGCACCATCCGCGCAAGCTCGTTGACGTTGACGGGCTTGTCATTGAAGTAGAGCTCACCCGTCTTGGTGATGTTCACCACGTTGAGATCCTGGGCACTGGCCTTTTCGGTCTTCACCTTGGGCACTTCAATCTCGAGGCCAAACTGCATGGCTTGGGCCGTAAGCATGAAGATGATGAGCAAGACGAGCACAACGTCCACCAGGGGTACGATGTTCATCTCCGACATGGTGGAGCCGCCATAACGACGACCGCGACGGGAGAATCCGCCGCCCTGATCCACTGAAAGTCCCATTTAGCCCTCGAATGCTTTTTCGACGAAGTTCATAAACTCGAGTGCGAAATCTTCAAGCCGCATGGCGACCTCTTTGATCTGCGCGCCGAGATAGTTGTAAGCAACCGCGGCCGGGATAGCCGCCGCAAGGCCGGCACCGGTGGCGATCAGGGCTTCGGCAATGCCGGGGCCCACGGTGCGTAGGCTGACGCTGGCCGACATCGACAGGGCTTCAAACGCGTCAATGATGCCCCAGACCGTGCCAAACAGCCCGATGAAGGGCGTGACGGAAGCAATGGTGGCAAGCCAGTTCATCGACCGCTCGAGCTTCTGGATCTCTTCGCTGATGCCTAACTGCAGGTTGCGCTCGATCATCGGCTTGTTACGCAGTTGATTGCGCCCACGGGCCTGGCGTTCCACCTCGGCGTAGCCAAAGTCGAAGACCGCCACCATGGGGGCTTGAGGATTTTGCTCGGCGGCGGCGGCAATTGCTTCAAAGCCGGTGGCCTTGCGGAAGACGCGCAGGAAGGCGCGGTTGGAGTCGATGGCCTTGCGCAGGACGTTCCACTTGGCAAAAATGATCGACCAGCTCAACAGCGACGCACCCACCAGGAGCAGCAAAACCGCGAAGGGAATCGGCTTGGCCGGGTTGAACAATTCGCCCAGCTTCACCTGCAGGATTAAAGCAATCATTATCAAACTTCATTATGAACACCAAGCCCAAGCCTCTGCCAGTAAAATCAAGTCGAGATGCTTGTCGAATTGCTGGTTGAGAACTTCGCCGTGGCTGACCGGGTGCGCGTCAAGCTGCATGGGGGCCTCAATGTGTTGTCGGGTGAGACCGGCAGTGGGAAAAGTCTGATCGTCGATTCGCTGGGCCTGCTGTTTGGGGGCCGGGCGAGCACCGAAGTGATTCGCAGTGGCGCGGATCGCGCGCGGATTGCCGGTATCTTCGAGGCGCCGAAGTCGAAGGAGTTTCTCGGGTTGCTTGAAGAGGCTGGGCTTGAGCTTGAGGATGGCGAGTTGCTGGTGGAGCGCGAGATTCTGGCCAGCGGCAAGAGCCGGGCGTTTGTCGGGTCGCGACCCGTGGCGGCCGGGTTTCTCAAAGAGTTGCAGCCGCATCTTGGTGACATCCATGGCCAGCATGATCAGCAGCGGCTATTCAGCCCGGCCGAGCAGCGGGCCATGCTCGATGAGTTTGCCGGCAACGAGGCGCATCTCGAGAAGGTGGCGTCGCTGTGGAGCACGCTACGTGGGGCCGAGACGGAGCTGCGTGAGCTGGAGCAGCGCGAGCAGGAGATCCTGCGGCAGCGCGATGTGTGGACATTTCAGAAGCAGGAGATCGAAGCCGCGGGGCTGAAGCCGGGTGAAGACGTGGCGCTCGAGCAGGAGCTGCGCGTGCTGGCCAATGTTGTAAAGCTCAAGGAGCAGGCGGGTGGCGCGTTTGAGGTGTTGCAGGAAGGCCCCGAGTCGGCGATGTCGACGCTGGGCATGGCGATCAAGCGGCTGGGCGAATTGCGGCGGATTGATGAGTCGCTCGATGGGGTGCTTGATTCGCTCAAGAGCGCGAGCGATGCGATGAGCGATGCGGCGCGGGAATTGGGACGTTATGTGGACCGGCTCGAGGCCGACCCGGCGCGCCTGGGCCAGGTGGAATCGCGCATTGCCGAGATCGACAAGCTGCGGCGCAAGTATGGCCACACCGTAGAGGAGATTCTCGCGTTTCTCGCACAGGTAACGGCGGATCTGAATCTGGTGGAAGGCGCCGATGCGCGGCGTGAAGAGCTGCAGAAGCTGACGGCACAGTTGCGGGAGCAGTTCCGCGCGGCGGCCGCTGAGCTGAGCACGCGGCGCCGCAAGGCCGCCGACAAGCTGGCAACCAAGGTGATGAACGAGCTCAAGGATCTCAACATGGAGCGCAGCCGCTTTGTGATCCAGGTGGAGGAAGCCGACTGGTCGGCGACGGGCGCCGATCTGGTGAGCTTTCTGATCTCGACGAACCTCGGTGAGGATCCACGACCGCTTGAGAAAGTGGCGAGCGGTGGTGAATTGTCACGTCTCGCGTTGTCGCTCAAGGTATCGCTCGCGGCCAGGGGCGGGCGCACGATGGTGTTTGACGAAGTGGACTCGGGTATTGGCGGCAGCGCCGCCGAGCAGGTGGGCAAAAAGCTTAAACGCCTGGCGGAAACCAATCAACTGCTGTGCGTGACGCACCTCGCGCAGATCGCCGCTTTTGGCGATCATCATTACTCGGTGTCGAAGCAGGAAGCCAAGGGCCGCACGCACAGCGTGGTGACCGAGATTGAGGGCGAGCAGCGCGTGCGTGAGATTGCGCGCATGATCGGCGGACAGCGTCTGACCGAGGAAGCCGTCAAGTATGCCGAGCAGTTGATTGCGATGGGCGCAACCGCATAAACTTCACCGGCAAAGCGCCGCAAATACGCTATACTGTTGAGCGGTGAGGTGCGAGAGCGGTTGAATCGAACGGTCTCGAAAACCGTCATACCCGAAAGGGTATCGTGGGTTCGAATCCCACCCTCACCGCCATCTTTCTTCCTGTTCTTTCCCCACAAAAATCTTCAGCAGGCGTGATCGAATCTGTTGCCTTGCGACGCTTATCAAGGTGAACGCAATGGCGACCACAGTCGATCATCTGTCGAGTGACAAAGCAATCAAAGTATTGCAGGACTTTACAGATGCCGCTGGCAACCGGTTTTACGCCGGTGAAAAAGCGGAGATTCGCACGATCGATCTCGACTGGAAGACCTTTATGTGCACCATTCGTCTGGAACAGGGAGGGCTGTTCCGGGATATGGTGCTTTATCCACCCACGGCCAACGCGGAGGGGCTGAGGCCGGGGCGGATGAAGGAGTTCCTTGAGGTGGTGGGTGATGCTTACAAACCACTACCGCCTCAACCGGAGCCACAGTGGGTAGAAGCGCCAGAAGCCGAACCAGCGCAAGAGCCGGAGAGCTCGTCCGACTGGTATCGAGACGTGGAACTGCTCGAAAGGCAGGATCGGCTGGAAGAAGCCGAACAGCTGATCGAGAAGCGCATCAACAACCTCTATTCCGCAATATGCATCGCTGAGATGTACAAGAAGCGCTGGCACCGGCTGAAGAAGCAGGGCCGGCAGGAGGAAGCTGAAGCAGCGCGACAGAAGAGCGCCGATTGGGCGTGGAACCTCGCCGCCGGAGCCACCAGCGGCGGCGAAGGTGTCGCGCTATCCAGAGAGCGCGACGAATTCCTCAAGACGCTCGGCCTCGAACCACCCAAACCAATCCACCGAGGACGACCGCTGCCACCATAAGCAGCGCCCACCAGGGCACCACGCGGTCGAGCCGCGTCTGCCCATCTCCACTCAGCACAAATGCCGCCCAATACGTGGGCCTGGCGAAGGCGGTGGCCGAGCGGATGAAATCCAGCTTGGCGGCCCGCAACGCCGCCGCCGGTGAATCCCCCGCGCGCAGATGCCCATAGAATCGCTCCATGAATTGGCGCGTGGCCTGATCTGACACCTTCCACAGCGATCCAACTGTTGACTCCGCACCCGCCGTCAAAAAAGCCCGGCTAAAGCCCTGCAGTCCTTCTCCCCGCACAAGCTTGCCTTGCTCGCTCTCACAGGCGGCCAGCGTAACCAGCTTCACCCCGTTCAGGTTCAACTCCGCCACCTCGTCGCGGAAGACGCTGTCGCTTGCCGAGAAGATGAGCCGCGAACGGCGCGAATCGCGCCAATCGACCAACGCGTGAGTGGCGAAATGCAACAGCGGTGAAGGCGCCGCGCCGATCCCGAGAAAACTGGTCCGCCGGTTTGCCTCGCCAATGTAGCTGACGACGCGGCCCGGGGTGAGGCGCGCGATGTCCTGTGCCTCGAGGGCCGCTTCTGGCAGGCGGGGCAACGTGAGATCGAGGCCCCCGGCGGCGCTGGGGATGGGGTCGGCAAAGATGGTGAGCGAAGTTTGCCAGGGCCAGCGCCAGCGGGGCACAACAGCGTTGGGGGAGATGAACTGGGCCGAAGGCAGATAAGAGATCGTAAAGCGCTCGAGAGCGAGGCGTGGCCCATCGATGGGCAGGAGCTCAAAGGGCAGCGCGGTGAGCAGGCCATCGGTGGCGATGCGCAGGTGTTCAATGCCTTGAAGGTGGCCGAGCAGATCGCTGCCGAAGATGGCCGCCCGCAAGTCAGCCGACACGGCAAACTCGCCGTGTGCACGCACGAGGCGATCGAGCGCGGCCTCCTGCGTGGCGGTGAGCTCATGCGCCACCACGCCGGCCCGATCGCGAGTGATCCACAGCGCGGCCACATGGCCCGCCGCCATCCAGTATTCAAGCAGCGCTGTGCCCGCCGGAAGGCGCGACTGCAGTGTGGCGACGTCGAGCGGTTGAGCGTTGGCGGCACGGGCATCCTTGAGGTTGCGCGCGCGGCCTTGCTCCATGCGGCGGAGCAGGGCGTTGAGGTCGGGCGAGGGGGCTTTGATCATCAGCCGGATCGTGGCGTCGTAGACGTCGCGTTTGGCCGCGAGAAACTCTTCGCGCAGGGAACTGGTCAAGCTGGCGCGGGCGGATTCGATGATGCGGATTGCTTCTTCGTAGCGGGCGCGCGCGTCGGCGGTTTGGCCGGTGGCCTCGAGCGCGCGGCCGAGGCCGGCGAGCGCCGTCCAGCGTTCATCGACGAGCTTGAGGGTGCTCGCGCCGGAGGCGGCTTCCTCAAAGCGCGTGAGGGCGGCGACGGGTTGATTCATGCGCAGGAGTGTTTCGCCAAGGAAAAGCTGTTCTTGCACGACCTCGCGTGAGTTGCCATTGCGGCGAGCGAGGGCGAGGGCTTCCTCAAAGGTCTTGAGCGCGGCGGCTGGTTGGTCGAGATCGCGAGCGAGCACGACGCCGATGTTGCGCAACGTGTAGAGCAGCGCGCCGGCATGAGGGTCGCGGTCGAACAGCTTGCGCGCCTGCTGGTAGGTGTCGAGGGCCTTGTGCGGATCGCCGAGACGGCGGTAGACAATGGCGAGGTTGGTGAGCAGTTGCGCCTCGATGCTGGGGGCCAGTTCGATGGGTAGCGAGCGAATCTCGCGGTAGAGCTCGAGGGCGCGCGCGTCCTGGCCGAGCGTCTGGTGGAGAATGGCGAGATTGGTCAGGCTGAGCTGTTTGCTGCGGATGTACCAATCGCGCGACTCGTTACCGGCGAGGCGATCCACGGCCGTGCGGTACTCGCGGTAGGCGTCGGCATAGCGACCGAGGATGGAATGAACGCCTGCGATGTTGTTGAGGCGCGTGATCTCGCCAGCGGTATCGCCGAGCTCGCGATCGAGCTTGAGCGCGCGGTGAAAATAATCCAGCGCCGGCGTGTAGTCGCCTTTGAACGAGCAGGCGGCCCCGGCAACACTGAGCGCTCCGCGCGCCTGCTGCTTCTGTCCGTCCTGGGTAAATCCCGCCGCGGCGCGGCTTGCCTTGTCGATGGCCTGGGCGTAATCGCCGGTCTTCAGCGCCTTTTCGGCATCAGCAAAGAGAGTGGCCGGAGGCTGGGCCGGGGCGCTCCATGCGAGCAAGGCCAGAATAACGGGAACGCGGTACAAACCACGATCATACGTTACTCGATTGCCACGGTGACGCCGGCGCGGCTTAGCTGTCCGTTGACTTCAAGCTGCACGGGAATGGCGCCGCCACTGGGGGCGTTCTGCGGCACGATCACGTTGACCTGCACCAAGCCATTGACCGATCCGGGCGAGGTGCCGGCGTAGAGCGCGGGCACGCGGATGCCGCCAAGGATCACCACGACAGGCGCGAGGGTGGGCGTGGGTAGATTGCCTTCGATCCCGCCGGCGATGAGGGAGCGCGTGGCTTGTCCCGCGCCTGTGCCGTAGATCATGATGGCCGATCCCCGCGAGGCCGGCCGCGCGCTCGTGTTGAGCGAGTAATCCTGATTCAGAATGGCGCCGGGGCCCTGGCCGCTCGAGTTAACCGTGAAGATCGCCGGTAGCGCGGTGGAAATAGTCAGCGCAAATGGCGCGGAACGAACGCCAAGATGGTCCACTTCAACCAGGGCTGTGCCGCCCGCGGGCAGATCATAAGGCGCCTGCGCGTTGATCTGATTCGGCGAGGCGTACAGTACCGGGATCGCGATACCGTTGACGAAGACGCGCGCATTGCCGGCTTGAGTCTGAAAGCTTGTGCCGCCAGCGATGCCACCGCTAACGCCACCGACATCGGCAAGGCCCGCGCCGTAGATGGTGAGGATCTCACCTGGCGAAATGCCCCGCCCCGCGAGCTGATCGGCGCTGTTGACGATGGCGGTGATCTGGGGCTGCGGCGTGACGCCGGCGGCGAGTTGCAGATTCACGGTGAGCGAAAGCGGATCGCCCACGGTGGGCGTCACCGTGATCACGCCGGTATAGTTGCCAACCGCGAGAGAGGCGACATTGAGGCCCAGGGAAAGCGTGGCTGGAGTGGTGGATTGATTGACCGTCGGAGTGAGCCATGGCGCCGAGCTACTGACGCGGAAGCTCTGGCCGGCCGGCGTGGAACTGATGCGGGCCGTGGGCAGCTCCGGCAGCGCGGCGCCCTGGATCAGGAACAAACCCATCGACTGCGGGCTCAATGTCCATTGCGTGGTGGCGCTGTTGGATACGACCAGCGTTACCGGTACGCTGATCGCATTCACCAGCACCGAGCCGTTGTAGGAGCCAGCAGTGAGGCCAGTAGGATCCACTCGTACCGTGATGTCGGCTGGCGTGGTGGTGGCGGAAGTGGTCAAACGAAGCCAGGCCGTAGTGGTGCTCGCGTTAACGGCCAGGCCAGGTGTGCTGCTGCGGGCGGCCAACGTCTGTGCCGCGGGGGCAACGCCGAGATTGGTGGCAAAGCTCAATGCCGTGGGGGTGACCGAGAAGCTTGGCGTTGTGGCCTGAGTGATGTTGAGCGTGACGGGAATTGCCGTGGTGTTGATGTTGACGATGCCGGTGTAGCTACCCGCGACGAGGCCGGTGGGGTTGATGCTGACGGAGATCGTGAATGGCGTGGTGCCGCTCGCCGGGCTGACGCTCAGCCAACTGGTGGGGGTGCTTACGGTGGCATTGAGCGCGCCGCTGACTGATGTTGCGTTAATCGACTGGCTGGCGGGTAGTGCGCCACCCAACTGGTAGTTGAACTGCAGGCTTGCGGGTGATGCGGTGATGGTGGGCGCGCCGCTGACGACCAGCACGACGGGAATCGTCAACGTGTTGACCGTGATGCTGCCGGTATAGGAACCTGCCGCAAGGCCGGTCGGGTCGGCCGTGACGTTGAGAGCCAGCGGTGTGGCGCCACTGGTGGGCGTTACGCTGAGCCACGATGTGGGGGTGGTGATGCTGAGGGTGATGGGAGCGGCCGAAGAGGTGATCTGCAGGCTTTGTGAGGCGGGTGCCGCGCCGCCGATCGTATAGGCAAAGCTGAGGTTGGCGGGGTTGGCGCTGAGTGTGGGTGGCGTGGGGGCGGCGGTGATGGTGAGGGCGACGGGGATACTGTTGCCATTTATCGTGACGCTGCCGGAGTAGCTGCCCACGGCAAGGCCGGCGGGATTGATGCCGACGCTGAGATTGGTGGGCGTCGTCCCGGAAGTGGGGCTAACGGTGATCCACGCCGCGCCCGCAGTGGCGGTGATGCTCACGTTGCCGCCGGTAGCGGTGGCAGCCAGCGTTTGTGCGGCCGGCAGGGCGCCGCCTTGCTGGTAGGTGAAGCTGAGTGAGCTGGGGGCGATGCTCAATACCGGCGCCGCCGCAACAGCAAGCGTGACGGGGATGCTGGTGGCGTTGATCGTGATGGCGGCTGAATATGTGCCGGGGGCGAGACCCGCGGGATTGACGCTGACGCTCGCGTTGACCGGGGTGGCGCCGCTGGCGGGCGTGATGCTGAGCCAGGGCGCATTGGTGCTGGCGCTGATGGCAAGGCTACCGCCAGTAGCGGTGAGCGCGAGGCTTTGCGCGGCAGGGCTGGCGCCACCTTGCTGGTAGGTGAAGCTGAGCGATGTGGGTGCGACGTTGAGCACAGGGGCGGCGGTGACGGTGAGCGTTACCGGGATGTTCGTGGCGTTGATCGCGATGCTGCCTGAGTAGTTGCCCGGGGCAAGGCCAGTGGGGTTGACGCTGACGCTCACATTGACGGGGGTGGTGCCGCTGGTGGGCGTGATGCCAAGCCAGGGGGTGGTGGTGCTTGCATTGACACCAAGGCTGCCGCCGGTGGAGGTGATCGCCAGTGTTTGCGCTGCTGGATTGCTTGCGCCTTGCTGGTAGTTGAACGTTAACGATGTGGGCGCTACTTGCAGCGTGGGTGCGGCAGTGACGTTGAGCGTGACCGGGATCGTGGTGGAGTTGACCGTGATGTTGCCGTTATAGGTGCCCGCGGCGAGGCCTGCGGGATTGATGCCGACGCTAAGATTGAGCGGAGTTGAGCCAGAGGTGGGCGTTACCGTGAGCCAGCTTGCGCCAGAGCTGGCATTGATTGTGATGGCGCTGCCGCTTGAGGTGGCGGCGAGAGTTTGCGTAGCAGGGGTTGCGCCACCGAGCTGGTAGTTGAACATGAGCGAAGTTGGCGCCACCGATAGAGTTGCTGGCGCTGGCGCGGGCGCATCGCCCGTGGCAAAGGCGGTGACATTGGCGGTGGTGAGATCACCACGCAGACCGAGAGCACCCACACCGGTGGCGGAGCTGATGCGAACATAACTGCCAGCCGGGGCGGTGGTGTTGAAGATCTCTTCGACGCTGCGAGCCCAGCGGCTGGTGGCCGGAAGCGAAATGGTGGCGCGCCGCAAGACGGATCCGCTGCTGCTCGTCAGCTCAAGCACGACATCAAAGGGGTTGAGCGTGCTGTTGAGCAGAGCGACGGCTACAAAGCCATTCGCTGGAGAGGCGCCTGTGTTGAGCAATGCGGATGTCACGCGTGCGGGCGAGAAGATGGGGTAAGCGTCATTCAGCAACTGGATTGAGCTTTGGCCCACGACGAGCGCGCGGAGGTAGCTGTAGTAGGTGGCGTCGGAATTGTCCTTGTTGCGCACGGTAATGCGCTTGCCGGTGAGGTCGGCCGCCGAAGCAAGGGTGAACTGCATCTCGGTCGGGCTGATGTATTGCTCATTGCGCGTGTTGACCTCATTGACGGTGATACGTGTATCGGCGTTAAAGCCTGTACCGAGAACGCGGACGACATAACCCGCAGGCAGCAGCCCGCCACCAGGGATCACATTGCTGATCGAAACGCTGCCACCAATCGTGAGTACTCCCGACTTGGGGGCGGGCATTGGATACACAACGCCGTTTGGCGCCGTGAACTGCGTGGGGCCGGCAATATTGAGGGGGATCTGACGTCCAGCGGGCAAGCCTGTGGGAATGCTCGCGGCGACAACAAAGAATGGATAATCCAGCTGTGTGCCAAGGCCGCCGAGCGGTGAGGAGAAATTGCCGACAAAGCGTGTGCCCTGGCGGATGACGACACCATAGGCGTCACCCTGCGGACTGAACAGCGCCACGCCGTCAAAGCGGTCGAACGAGAAGTCTGACATCTCGAAGTGGCCAACAATGATCGGGTTGGGCGACGTGAGGCCGAGCTTCAGCTGAATGGTGCCGCCCGCGGGCAGCGTCTCTGAGGTGATGCGCGGCTCAATCGCCGTTTGCGCCATCACACAAGTCGCGGACCACAGGGCCGCGAGGGTTAATAATTTCACTTTCCGCTCCGAACCACCCTGAATGATTGTGGAGTACTTCTCGCTATGGTTTGGCCGGTGGCGTCGATGGCTTCAACTACCCAGTTGAGCGTCTTGCGGTCGGTCATTCTTTCTTGAATTGCGGGCGGAATTGCCACCTGCGGCAGTGCGGAATTGGTGAGCCACACTTCGGTTTGATCAATCTCTTCGAGCCGCACGCGGTAGCGCGCCGCCCCGGGGATGGCCTTCCAGTTGAGCTCTGTCATTGGCGCTGTGAGGTCGCCGACGGGCATCAGTATCTCGACGCTCGTCGAGCGCAATGTGTCGTTGCCATCGATGGGGCGAAAGCCGCTATCCGGCTGATTGAGGAAAATGCCGACGGCCAGCGCGGCGACGCCGAGGCCCGCAAGGGGCTTCCAGAATCGTGTCCAGATGCTGGTCGGGGCGGGGGCTTCTTCACCCTGCCATTCGGGGCGAGCTTCAAGCTCGCGCGTGATGGCGCGGACATCGGCAACTTCATGGGCTTCGGGTGTGGCCTCGAGAAACGAACGCAGCATTTCCACTTCGGCCGTGCAGCGGGCACAAGCCGCCACATGCGCTTGCTGGTCGGCGTTGGCGCGGCCCTCTGCTACGGCTTCGAGTTCGCCCGCCTTCAGGCAATGCTCATCGGCGCTCAGGCCTGATCGCAAAAAGTTCTGCTCGCTCATGGCTGCCTCCAACGATCCACGGCCGACTTCAACTTGCGCTTCGCGCTGACGACGAAAGCTTTGGCGCCACTCGCATTCTCAAGCCGCATCATGCGCGAGATGGTGGGCAACGGCAGCTCTTCGACGTAGTGCAGTGTCATCACCTGCGCCTCGGTGGGCGTCAACTCACGCGCCATCATCTCCCGCGCCGCCTCGAGCATCTCGCGACGCTCGACGGCCGCGTCAAAGCCCGCCTCGGTGGTGGCCATCTGTTCGGCAACTTCACGTTCCACGGCGTCCTCGAGATTGCGGCCCAGTTTTTTGACGGTGTTGAAGCAATGATTGCGCGCAATCATGAACAGCCACGTGCTGAATTTGGAATCGCCGCGAAAGTGTTCGAGATGCCCCCAGGCCTTGACGAAAACCTCCTGGGCGAGGTCGGTGGCCATGTCGCGATCTCCGGTCAGACGAAGACACCACAGCGCCACTTTTGAGTAATGGCGTTGAAAAAGTTCGTCTGCAAACGGGGTGCCAGCCGGCCGTCCAGCCTCCTGGTACCGCGCGACGAGCTCTTCGTCGGTGAATGAGCTCATGTCTTTCTAGAATAAGCGCGCTCCAATCCATTTCGGGACCTCTCGCACATTAAGACAATCACCGAAATCGAGTGGAACAAAACTCTTACATTTCTACTTTCTGCGCCGCATGATTCCAGCGGACACGACGGCCGTGCTTGAGCGACAGGTTTGCCAGTTGCACGACGAGCGCCGCCTGAAACCCGAGCGCCATGGGGGCGGTGGGACGTTTGCGAGTGCGCACGCACTCGAGAAAATTCTGCACGTGCAAATCCGTAGCCCAGCCAAATCCTTTTTCAGATCGCTTTTCGAGGGCAACTGTTTCCTCTTCGCCCGCCCGGTAGACGCGACAGGTCTCCCGCCCAATGTCCATGCGAGCCTTGTCGCCATCGAGGTGGTTCATCTGGTCGTTGCGGCTCATGTACTTCATGGCGGCGTAGTTGAGCGTGAAGACGCCGATGAAGTCTTCGGGATACTCGGCGGTGACGACAACCGATTCTGGTGTGTCAAAGCCCGGGCGGTGCGGCTTGCCGGCCGCGGCCGTGACGGCCAGCGGGTAGCTCGCGCTCATCAATAGATGAATGCCGTCGAAAACGTGCGCGCCCTGATCGGCGATGATGCCGCCGGCATACTCGGCGTAGTTGCGCCAGTTCTTGAAGACATCGGGGTCGAGGGGGCGCTTGTTTGCGATCGGGCCCTGCCATTGTTCCCAGTCGAGAGGACCATTCAGCTTCTCGGTGCGCGGGTTGTTGAGGTAGTTGTTGAGCCACCAGCCGCGCACCATGCGCACGTTGCCCAGTGTGCCGGCTTTGACGATGTCGCGCCCGGCGAGGTAGAGGTCGTAGCTGCGCCGCTGCATGCCCACCTGGATGATCTGTTTGGTGCGCTTTTCGGCTTCGACCAGCGCTACGCCTTCCTCCGGAGTGCGGCACAGTGGCTTCTCCACGTAGACATCCTTACCCGCGGCGATCGCATCGAGCACCATGCGGGCGTGCCAGTGCTCGGGAGTGCCGATGAGCACGGCGTCGATTGTCTTGTCGTTGAGTAGCTCCTGATAGCGACGGTAGGCACGAGGCTTGCTGCCGGCTTTGGCGGCCGTGCCAAGCGCGTTCTCAAGATTGGGCTCGTAGACGTCGCAAATGGCTCCAACCTCGAGTGAAGGGTCTTTCTGAAAGACCGTCATGACGAATGTGCCGCGGCTACCAGCGCCGATCAGCCCAAGACGGATCTTGTTGGCCGGCGACGTCTGCCACGCACTGGCCACGCTGGAGGACATGAGAAAGATACGGCGATTCACGCCCTGATTATATTCACGAAGGCGTAACGCGGCGTTTATCGGCCAGAAACTGTTCCGAAACTAAACTTCTGTTCATGTTGCGTTACTCCGCCATCGCGCTTGTGGCGTTCTCCTCACTTTTGGCGCAAGAACCCGTTCTCACCGTCCTTGGCACTTATCGCACCGGCAGCTATAACGTCGGCGCCGCCGAGATTGCCGCTCATGATCCCCGCTCGCAACGCCTCTTTGTCGTCAATGGGGCCGACAAAGTGGTGGACATTCTTGATATGTCCAACCCGGCCAACTTGCGCCGGGTGGGTCGCATCTCGTTTCCCCGTGAAATCGGCGCGGCTGCCAACAGCGTCGCCGTGCGCAATGGCATTGTTGCTGTCGCCGTCGAGGCTGATCCCAAGACAGACCCTGGCACCGTTGCTTTCTACACCTCCGAAGGTACGCTGATCAAGAGTTTCAAGGTGGGCGCGCTGCCGGACATGGTGACGTTCTCGCCCGACGGGGCGCGCGTACTGACCGCCAATGAAGGCGAGCCGTCTGATGACTACAAGGTTGATCCCGAGGGCAGCATCAGCATTATCGATATCTCAAAGGGCCTTGAGGCCACCACGCAGGCGGATGTGAAAACCGCTGACTTTCGCGCCTTCCGCCGGGAGACCCTGCCGGCTGGAGTGCGTGTCTATGGGCCGAATGCCAGCGTCGCGCAGGACCTCGAGCCCGAGTACATCGCCGTGACGCCCGATTCCAAAACCGCCTACGTCACCCTGCAGGAAGCCAACGCCGTAGCTGTGGTGGATATCGCAGCCGCCCGGGTGGACCGCATTGTGCCCCTCGGGCTGAAGCCGCATTACCGGCGCGAGAACACGTTCGACGCCAGTGATCGCGATTCGGCATTTGCCATGCGCACCTGGACGATCTGGGGCATGTACCAGCCGGATGCCATCGCCGGCTATGTCGCAAACGACGGCAAGTTCTACCTGGTTACGGCAAACGAGGGCGACTCGCGCGATTGGCCTGGCTATTCGGAGGTGGTGCGCGTGGGGGCCAATTCCGTGCGGCTTGATCCGTTTTTGTATCCGAATGAAGCCGAACTGAAGCTACCCGCGCTGCTCGGTCGCCTGAACATCACCGCGGCTTCCGGCGATCTGGATGGCGATGGTGACATCGATATGATTCACGTCTTTGGCGCCCGCTCGTTCTCCATCTGGGATGCCGACGTCAAGCAGGTCTACGACAGCCTGAATGACTTCGAGCGCATTCAGCAAACCGATTATCCGGGGCTCCACAATCTGGGTCACACCAACAACACGCCGGATGATCGCAGCGATGACAAGGGGCCTGAGCCGGAAGGCGCTGTGGTGGCCACGATCAATGGCCGCAACTTTGCCTTCATCATCAACGAGCGGCAAAGCAATATCATGGTCTACGATGTGACGGATCCGAAGAACGTTCGCTTCTCGAGCCAGTGGTGGAATCGCAACCCCAGCGTCGCCACGAATACTCCGGAAGCGGGTGATCTCGGGCCGGAGGGCATCATCTTTATTGCGGCCAGCGACAGCCCCAACGGCAAACCGCTGCTTGTGGTGGCCAATGAGATCAGCGGCACCACTACGGTGTGGCAGGTGAACTAGTCGACGAACCCACGCCAGGTGTTTCCCTTGGCATCGCGAAGGGTAATCCCCGAGCCGCCATCGGAAACACCTGAGATGTAATTGCCGTCGCCATCGCGGAACTGATACCGCACCATCGACTCAAACACCTCAGCCTGCCCGCGCCACTCGCGACCCTTCTCATCCGTCAGCCGGATCAGATCACTCGTGCCAAACCCTTGCAGAAACTGATTCCCTTTACCTTGAATCCGGTAATAGCCAGCCTTGCCGGCTAAACCGCCGTTTTTGCGTTTAACAATCATTGGGTGCCAAGACTATCGGCGGAATCGATACGGAACTTTAGTGGCTGATTCGATCGGCAAACCCGATGTATTGCACTTCTTCTTCAAGAGCAAAGCCAAATTCCGTCTGGACGCGCTGTTTGAGGAGGTCGATCAACTCGCACACCTCACGCGCGGTGCCGTCGCCCGTGTTGTAGATGAGATTGGCGTGATAGGCGGCCACCTCAATGCCCCCACTCTTGAGCCCTTTAGCGCCCACTTGTTCCAGAAACCAGGCCGAGGGAACCTTGCCACCCTTCACCATCGTCTGGGGCACGCGATCGCGCACGGCATCAGGCAGCGCAGCGTAGTGGAGATTCTTGAAAATGCTGCCGGCGCATTTCATCGTCGGAGGAAACTTCTCGTTGCGAGTGGCCAGAATTGCCGCCGAGCTTGCGCGGATAGCCGCCCCGTCGCCCGGCACGAGCCGCATCGTCGCCGCGAGCAACACCCAATCCTTGTGAGCCTTGAAGCCGCTGGTGCGGTAAGCAAAACCACACGCCTCATGTGACACCTCGCGGATGGATGCGCCGTCGAAGACCTGGACGCTTTCGACAAAATCCATAATCGTCTGCCCGTAGGCGCCGGCGTTGCCATAAACCGCGCCGCCGAGCCAGCCGGGGATGCCCGTCATCTTCTCCATGCCGGCCAAGCCCAACTCGTTGTGAAAGTCGACGACATGTTGCCAGACGGCGCCGGTTTCAGCGATTGTGCGGTCGCCCTCGCGGCGGATCTGTGCGCCGGTAAAGCGCAACACGATGCCGTCAAAACCCGCATCGGCCACCACCAGATTCGACCCGCCGCCGAGTGTAATCAATGGCAGCCCCGTACCGCGCAGTACGCCCACTACTTCAGGCAGAATCGCTGCCGCTTTGACGTCTACCAAATAGCGCGCCGGCCCACCGATTGCGAACCGCGTATGAAGCCGCAAGGGCTCGTTCTCTCTGACACGCACCTGTTCTGAAAAGCGTTGCGACAACGCATCCACTGCCTGCATCCTTAATGAGTATGGCGCACACCCGAGCAGTCTTCGTTGGTTTTCCTCCCGAGGCGCAGACGTTTCTGCGTGGCATTGAGAAGAACAACAATCGCGAGTGGTTTGAGAAGAACAAGCCCGTCTACGAGGCCAGCGTCAAGGGCGCCATGGCGGCGCTGGTCGATGCGATGAATCAGGAGTTGCTCAAGTACGCCCCCGAGTACATTACCGATCCCAAGCAGGCCATCTTCCGCATCTATCGCGATGTGCGCTTTGCCAAGGACAAGAAGCCCTATAAGACCAACATCGCGGCGCTATGGTTCCGCCAGAATCTCGGCAAGAACGAGACGGCTTTCTTCTACCTGCACCTTGATGCGCATGAGTTGTTCTTTGGCGCGGGTGTTTACATGCCGGGATCTGAAGTGCTCAAGACGCTGCGCAATCATGTTGCCGAGCACCATGAGCAGTTGCGCGCGATTCTGGCTGATCGCAAGTTCAAGCAGGCCTTCAAGGGCCTTGACGGCGAGCCGGCCAAGCGTACGCCGAAGGGCTTTCTGCCCGGGCATCCGGCTGAGGATCTGCTGCGGCACAAGATGTACATCGTCTCGGCCAAGCTCGACCCGGCCCTTGCTTACACGCCCAAGCTTGTCAGCGAACTCTCGAAGTTGTTCAAGACCGCAACGCCGCTCGTCGAATATCTCAACGGGGCGTTGCGGCCCAAACCGGCGCGGATCCGCTTTTAGCGGTCTTTGTCCTGCTGCTGGGTGTAAAGCCCGTCAAACAGCGATTGCTGCATCTTCACTTTGTCGAAGAAATCCTGGGCGGCGAACTGCATTTCGTCCTCGGAGATCTTGCCGTCACCATTCTTGTCGAGACGGTTGAACTCCTCCTCGGCATCAGTAACCGTCTTGCGTGGCGCTTCTTTCATCGCCTTGAGGAATTCGTCTTTGCTCAGGGTGCCATCGTTGTTGGCATCCGCGTTTTGAAAGCGGCGCTGGGTGATCTGAGCCCAGGCGGCGGAGAATGCGTTGGTGGACGTCGTTGTCATGCCATTTCCCTTTGCAAACCGCTTGCCAAAGCCTCTGGAGGCAGCCATGAGCGGTTCTGACAGGGAAATGGCGGCAAAGTATTGGCGAATGACTTAAAGTGAGCGCTGAAACGCCACTGTCCACACGGTAACCACCAACGCATGGGCAATCATTGCGGCGCGTAGCGAACGGGCCTTCTCAAAGGCCAACCCGTAAAAGATGCCCGCCACGGCCGCCAGCAGGGCGAAGCGCCAGTTGGGAAAGTTGCGGTAGGGAAGGTGCACGGCGCCAAAGCACAGGCTTGAGACGATCATGCCGGTCCAGCGGCCGCCCATCGACTTGGCCAACAGGGGTTGCAGTACGCCGCGGAAGAAAAACTCCTCGCCGTAGGCAATAAACAGGTACGCCGCAAAGAACATGCCCACGGTGGCGAAGGGAATCTGCCAACTCGCCATTTTGGGCAACTGAAAACGCAAGATCTCAAAGTACAGGCCCACCGGCAGCAACAACCCGAAGAACACGGCAAAATACCCAATTCCCACCGCCCAATCGCGTCTGTCCGGAACAATCGAGAACCCGGGCACTTTCCACTTGCGCACAAACAAGAAGACAGCAATACCCACACGCAGCCAGAGCAACTTGGCAATGGCACCGAGTTTCAGCCCTTCTACCGTTGGGAACAATGGCGTAAACCACGGCGACAGGATCAACCCCGCCATCCCCGCCATCAGCATCACATCTGTCACCGCGTGATGCGGCAACACGACATGCCAGAAGCACACCACGAGCATCGCCACGGCAAGCAGGGTAAAGCCCTCAGGCCGCGTGCCAAGCAGGGCGTGGAGCACCAGCACCGGCGCCACGCCGCTCGTCCAGATCAAAACCCCTTGCAGCCAGGCCGGCACGTCGTGAAACGCACGCTGAAAGCGGCTGATTGCCGGCAGGAAATAAAACACGGCTTCGAGCAGTAAAGCCGGCAGGATGATCCAGGGAAGATTCATGATTCGCGGTGGTAGTAAAGCCGCACCAAACCCAACAGTAACAGGCTTAGGACGATTGTGCAGATCAAGCTGCCTTCGGGGCCGTAGCGGCCTCCGGTCCAGATTTCCGCCCCGGCAACCGAGGTGAGCTTGAAGGGCATGAGCGGGATCACCAGGCCGCTGACATTCAACCCGCTCAGCACGGTCATCATGTTCCAGCCAAAATGCGCGCCAACGGCGGCCCACAGGTTTCTCCGCCAGGCCACCACCATGCCCAATACGCAGCCCGCCAGAAACGTATTGCCAATGGTGAACTCATTCATGCCCGGATTGTTCCAATGCATCAGTGCGAAGGCGCCGCTTGTCATCACCAGCGCACCCAGCAAGTGCCAGGAGAACGCCATCGACTGAAACGCATACCCGCGCATCACCAGTTCCTCGGCAAACGCGGAAATTGCGATCAAGCCGACCAGAAGAACGACACCCAGGGGCCCGCGCACGCGGGATTCGGCCTCGGCATAGGTCAACCATCCCAGGCTCCACATCGGCAAAACGATCAGGCCGACGCTCAGAGCGCCACCGGCCATGCCGCCAGCGAGTTCTTTCCAGCTTGTAAAGGCAAGGCCGATATCACGCAGTTTTGCCTGGTGCGCAAAGCGCAATAGCGCCCATGACACCACCAGGCCCATAACGGCTGAGGGAATGCCGCCCAGCAAATTAAGTGCCAGGGTACGAGGCATCGGGATCATTACCCAGAGGGGTTCAAGGGGGAGCCGCAGCAGAATCGCGCTGGTTTCCATCGCCAGTAACGCGCCAAAGCTGCGCATGAGCGCGGCCACTGCAAGAAGCGCCCGAAAGCCCCAACCCTCGGGCAGATCGGGGTTGTGCTCGGGGTCAAACAGCATGTTCCCCAAACCTAACACACGTCGGTTTGGCAGATAATCGAAAGCGTAATCTATGCAATCCTCTGCACCATTTAGACTCGACGGCAAAGTCGCCCTGATCACTGGCGGGGCCAGTGGCATCGGAGAACGCACGGCGCGCGCCTTTACCGCGGCTGGCGCGAGCGTGATCATCGCCGACCTCGATACAAACAAAGCCGAAGCGCTTGCCGCCGAACTGCCGGGTAGCCGCGCGATCCTGTGCGACATCACGAGTGAAGAGTCGGTGAAGCATGTCTTCCAGCAGGTGCCTCACCTCGACATCCTCGTCAACAACGCCGGCATTGGCCTGGTCGGCGCCGTAACCGAAACCGAGCTCGCTGATTTTGAACGTGTAATGCGGGTCAATGTCACGGGCATGTTCCTCGTCACCAAGCACGCGGTGCCGCTGCTGATCGCAAGCCATGGCTCGATGGTCAACATTGCCAGTGTGGCCGGGCTGATCGGGGTCAAAAAGCGCTTTGGCTACTGTGCCTCAAAAGGCGCGGTTGTCGCGATGACGCGCCAACTGGCGGTCGACTATCCCACCGAGTTCCGCGTGAACGCCATCTGCCCCGGCACCGTCGACACGCCGTTTGTGGAAGGTTATCTGGACAAATATCACAAGCACGAAAAGGACAAAGTTCGTGCCGAACTGAACCAGCGTCAACCGATCGGACGCCTTGGAAAACCTGAGGAAATCGCCAATCTCGCGCTTTATCTCTCCTCGACTGAAGCCTCTTTTGTGAATGGCAGCATCATAACCATTGATGGTGGCTGGACTGCGGCTTAAGAAACACATTCTGTGTCGCGTTCGTCTCCAGAACAAAGAGGACACTGCCAATGATGATTCACTTTCTTTTACCGCTGCTTTTGGTAGCACAAGACCCCGCCCCGGTAACGTTCCGCACGGACGTGGTGGCAAAGAGCACCAAAGCGGTGAATTACCGCCACCGCATGGGCGCCACTTCCATTGATTTCAAGGGCACGGCGATTATGCCAAAGGCTGCCGGCAAGGCAAAAGTGGAAAGCAAGGCTGGCCGCATTGAAATTGATTTTGAGATCCGCGACCTCGAGCCCGCCAGCAAGGTGGGCAACGAATATCTGACTTATGTTCTGTGGGCGATCACCCCTGAAGGTCGTCCGCAGAACCTGGGTGAAGTCATTCTGAGCAATGGCCGTGGCAAGCTCTCGGTCACTACAGAACTGCAGGCGTTTGGCCTGCTCGTCACGGCTGAACCCTACTATGCCGTCACCATGCCGAGCGACGTGATCGTGGCGGAAAACGAAGTGCGTTCCGATACGCTCGGCCGCATTGAAACCATCGATGCCAAATACGAATTGCTGCAGCGCGGCGAATACGCCAAGCTCGCCAACCCGATGGGCATGACGCTTGATCCGAAGGTGCCGCTCGAGCTCTATCAGGCGCGCAACGCGATGATGATCGCCCGCGGGGTAAAGGCCGACAAGTATGCCCCCGACGTCATGCAGAAGGCTGAATCGAGCCTGAAGACAGCTGAGGAATACAACGCACGCAAGAATCGCGAGCTCAAGCCCGCCGCCATGATGGCGCGTGACGCTGTGCAGCGTGCTGAAGATGCGCGCGCTCTGGCCGTCAAGCGTGCTGAAGAAGAGCGTCTCGAGGCCGAACGTGCCGCGGCCGCCGCTCGTGAAGCCGCCGCCAAGGCCGAGACCGAACGCGAGGCCCAGCGCCGCGCCGAGGCCGAAGCCAATCAGAAGCGCACCGAAGAAGAGCGCCGCGCGGAAGAAGCCCGTCGTGTAACCGCTGAGTTGGAGCGAGCCAAGGCCGAAGCCGCCAACCTGCGCGCCCAGGCTGCTCGTGAGGCCGAAGAGCGCCGCCGCGTGGAGGCCGAGCTGTCAGCCGCTCGTCTGGAGCAGGAACGCAAGGAAGCGCTGGCTCGCCAGCAGGAAGCTCTCGCCAAGGAAGAAGCCGCCCGCAAGCAGGCCGATGAAGCCCGCGCGCTGGCCGCCCGCGCCGAGCAGGACAAGATTGCCCTGCGCCAGCAGCTCTTCCAGCAGTTCAGCCAGTTGCTCGAGACGCGCGATACCGAGCGCGGCCTTGTGGTGAATCTCGGCGACCTGCTGTTTGACGTCGGCAAGTCCACGCTGCGTGTGGATGCTCGCGAAAAGCTGGCTCGTCTGGCAGGCCTGGTGCTGGCCCATGCGAGCTTGAAGCTCGAGGCCGAAGGCCACACCGATTCCACCGGTAGCGATGCGCTGAATCAGAAGTTGAGTGAGCAGCGTGCCGAATCGGTCCGCAGCTACCTCGAGTCGCAGGGCGTTCCGCCAGCTAATCTGACAGCACGCGGCTTTGGCAAGGAGCGTCCGGTGGCCGACAACTCGACGGCCAAGGGACGCCAGCAGAATCGTCGCGTCGAGATCATCGTCTCGGGCGAAGTGATCGGCACCAAGCTGGGCGCGGCTACCCCTGCCCCCACCAGCGCGCCGCCGCAACGCTAGGCGTTACTTGCGGGCAATGTGCAACGCCACGATGCCCAAATCAAAGTAGCGATAATCCACCTCAACAAACCCGGCCGCGGTCATCATCGCGGCCAATTCCGGAGCAGCGGGAAAGCGTGAAACACTTTCCGGCAAATAACGGTACGCATCCCGCTCTCCGGATACCAGTCTTCCCACCGGATCCATCACCCATCGATTCCAGAACCCCATAAAGCCCCGCACGATCGCACTCGGCGGCTGTGTGAACTCAAGAATCGCCAGTCTGCCGCCCGGCTTCAACACACGCCGCAATTCCTCCAGCCCGCGCCGGTAATTTACAAAGTTGCGAAAGCCAAAGCCAATCGTAATCAGCTCAAAGCGGTTATCGCCCACCGGCAACTTCAAGCCATCGGCTTCAAGCAGAGGGGCGCGCGATTTCTCGCGAGTGCGCACCAGCATAGGAAAGCAAAAGTCCGCCGCAATATACCTGGCCGGAGCCACATTCTCGAGCGCCACCAGCAGATCGCCCGTGCCACAACACAGATCGAGCACAGGGCTGTCCGGGCGCAAGTATGGTTTAAGAATGCGAGCAGTGCGCCAGCGCCAGATGCGGTCTACCTGCATGCTGAGCACGCGGTTTAGCAGGTCGTAGCGCGGCGCCACCCGCCCGAACATGTCGCGTACCCACGCCGAAGACTGCGCTTCGTCGTAATCCGCACGCGGCCGTGTCCCCGGGGCGGCCATCAGCTTGCCTTGAGCGCCAACCGCGTTGCTTCCAGCACCATTTCGGGCGCAACTTCATTGGTGATCTTGACTTCGCCAATGGTCGTCGGCAACACGAAGTGCACCTTGCCATGCAAGGTCTTCTTGTCAGAGCCGGTGCGCGCCACCAGCGATTCCGCCGTGATGCCGTCAAGGCTTGGGATCGGCCCATAGAGCTCGATGCACTTAAGGATCGCCTGTTCTTCGCCGGCGGGCAGCAGGCCGGCCAGCCGCGCGAGAATTGTCGCGGCCTTCATGCCAAATGCCACCGCTTCGCCATGCAGCAAGCGCTTGTATTGCGTCTCCGCCTCGAGCGCATGGCCGATCGTATGTCCGAAATTCAGAATGCGACGCAGGTCGCCTTCCTTCTCATCCGCGGTTACCACATCACATTTGATGCGCACGCTCTCGCAGATGATCTTTTCAAGCACCACCGGGTCCAGCCGCAGCACGCCTTCGTGCTGGTTGGCCATGATGTCGAACAACTCGCGGCTGCGGATCACCCCGCACTTCAGCACCTCATAAAGCCCCGCGCGGTACTCACGCTCGGGCAGCGTGCGTACTACTTCCGGATCGATGAGCACAACCAGCGGTTGGTGAAAGCTGCCGATCAGATTTTTTCCGGATACGAGGTTAACTCCCGTCTTGCCGCCCACGGCCGCATCCACCTGGCCCAGCAGCGTTGTCGCCACCTGCACCACCGGGATGCCGCGCAGAAAGATCGCCGCGAGAAAACCCGCCATGTCGGTCACAATCCCGCCGCCAAAGCCGATCACCAGGCTGGCGCGATCGGCGCCCTTGGCCATCATCTGCTCGGCCAGCGCCTCGATCTCGCTCATGCGCTTGCGCTCTTCACCACCGGGGAAGAACAACACGTGATACTTGCGCCCGGCGAGCGCCTGTTCCATGGCCGCGCCATGAAATTGCCAGACATCCTGCGTGGTGACCACAAAGATCTGGCTGATTTTGGCTGGCAAAAACTCCGCAACCCGCGCCAGCAGATTCGACTCCACAATCGCGTCATACTGCGTCGTGGCAGTGCGAACAGTAAAACTAGGCATTCTTCCCTCTTTGTACCATCTCGACTATTGTGCGCGTCCCCAGCGCATCGGGCAATTCATACCGCAGGATCTCGCGCACGCTCACCCCGCGCTTGTGGATCTCCCGCTCGGCGGCGGCGATCTCGGCGGCCGTGTCTGGCCCCTTGAAGAACAGCCCCCGGGTGCCCTGTTTAATCGCGGGAGCAAACAGCGGCACGGCCCGCTCGAGCGGCGCCACGGCGCGCATGGTGAGAATTTCCGCCCGCTGGGTCTTGAACCAGTCTTCCGCGCGAACAGGCAGCGCCTCCGCGTTCGGCAGGGCTAAGGCCTCGATAACGCTTTCGACAAATCTGGTCTTCTTCTGAATGGATTCGATCAGCACAAACCGCGTCTCCGGCAGCACGATGCTCAGGGGGATTCCGGGAAAGCCCGCCCCCGTGCCGGCATCCACCACCACCTTCGCCCCGGCAAACAAGCGCCAGGGGATCACCGAATCCACCACATGCTTGATCACTGCCTCGCGCGCCTCGACAATGCGCGTGAGGTTTAAGACCTGATTGATCTCGACGATCATTTCCAGATGCCTGGTAGCAAACGAAACGACCTGCCCCCGATGGGGCAGGTCGCTCGGTAACAGGCTTTCGAGTTCAGCTTCGAACTTCATTAAAACTGCAGGCGCAGGCTCAACTGCAGACGGCGCACATTGGTGCCATCCGGGAAGCCGGCGCTTGCCGTACCCTCTCCGTAATTTGCGACGGGCGTCAGAATGTTGCCGCCCGTCACATTGTAAAGCTGATTACGGCGAGCCGTGTCCATCGGGGTGTTGAACACGTTGAAGCCTTCAAAGTTGAACGTCGCGACAAAGCGCTCGGTCAGGCGGAACAGCTTGGAGATGCGCGCATCCACACGGCGGGCCTGATCGATGTCGAGCGCGTTGCGCCGCAGGAACGGCACGCGGTTATCGCCGCCGAGCCCATTCAGGCTGGCCGTAAAGGCCACCGGCTGGCCAGGGATCACGATGCCCGCGCCGTTGATGGTGGGCGTGGTGCCAAACGCGCTGGCAAACGTGCCGAGGATCGACAACTGCCAGTCGTTGATGGCGTACTTCACAAAGGCGTTGTCCGCCTTGAAGGGCTTATAGCTGAACGTCTCGGCCACCACCAGGCGGTGACGCTGGTCGAGCGTCGAGGAACCCTTTTCGCCGCGCCAGTCGCCGTTGTTGAACGAAGAAGGGCCACCGCTGAAGAACACATTGCCGCCATTGCCGACGTTCTCGTCGATCGAGTGCGCCCAGGTGTAGCTGATGCTGCCGGCGGCGCTCATGCGGCCGAGCGAGACCTTCGGGTTACGATACTGCACGAGCAGAGCGTTGTACCAGAGGTTCGAAGCCGATTCGATCACGTTGACGCGCTGGAAGGTGGGGTCAAGGCGATTGGCGAGCCGGTGGACGGGTGTGGTGAAAGAACCCACCTGATTGCCGCTCGCATCATTGACGCGGTAGGTGACAGAGTCGCCCGCCGGGCCGATGTTGGCGTCGCGGATGCCCATCAGGCGCAGACCGCGGTTGAAGGCCCAGCTCAACGTCAGCGAGCTGCCTTTGCCGAGGCGCTGTTCGATGCCGAGGTCACCCTGCATCGTATAAGGCGTGCGGAAGTTCTCACCGGCATAGCTGATGCTGCGCGTACCGGCCGCAAGGCCAGTCGACGAGCTCAGAATGTTGGGGAACACCGGGCCCGAGGCGAGCGCGGCCGCATTGGTCGACTGCAGATTGAAGCTCTGCTGCACCGTGTTGGCGATGTTCAGGTTGGTGATCAGCGCGGCGGGGAAGCGCGAGTAGAACATGCCCCAGCTGGCGCGGAGAATCGTCTTGTCCGGGATCAGCGTGTAAGCCACGCCCACGCGCGGAGCGAAGTTCTTCTTCGGTTCCGGAATGCGACCCGTCAACGCGTAACCCGGCACGACCGAAGCCGGCTGGGTAAACGTTGCCAGCTCGTAGCGCAAGCCGTAGTTGAGGATCAGCCGCTGCGTTGCACGGTACTGATCCTGCGCGAAGAAGTTGTAGTCTTTCACCCACACGGTCGACTTCGGCGCGCCGAAGGTCTGCGAGTAGCTCTGCCAGCGCTTGGCGCCCGTGGTGTTGTCGGTGAGGTCGAGCGCGAAGTTGGTGACGTTGGCATAAGTGTAGGTGCCGCGGCCATTCAGCAACTGGTCAACGATGTCGCGCGTCTGCGCGATGTCGACACCAAACTTCATGACGTGCTTGCCGGCCGTCACCGTCAGGTTGTCGGCAAACTGGAAGCGATCCTCCGTCGGCTGCACGCGCGGCAGGTAGTTGGCGCTACCGAGATTCGTCACCCCGTTGATCGTCAACGTGCCAGTAAAGCCGGTGAACGGCAGGTATTCGCTCTGCAGCGCGTCTGCCTGGCGATCTTTGAACCAGCCAAAGCGGAATTCATTCACCGTCGTGTTCGTAAGAATTGACGTCCAGGCAAGGCGGGCGTTGCGGGCGCGCACGGTCGACAAGCCGTTGTTGCCGATGGCGCCGCCGTTGTTGAGCACTGCGCCGGTCTGAATGCCGTTTGGCGAGATCCAGCGCAGATAGTTGAAGCTCGCGCTCACCGTGTTGCGGTCGTTCACGCGGTAATCCAGCTTGCCAAAGAGCAATTCCTGATTCGCCTGACGCGGAATCAACAGGTTGAAGCGGTCGATAAAGCGACGCGCGTTTTCGCACTGGGCGGCCGAGGCCGTGCAGGCGGCCACATACTGGCCGTTCGAGTTGAACAGCGGCTGCGAGTTGTTGCTCGAGATCAGCGGAAAGTCGCGACGCGTGATCTCCGTGTTGAAGAAGTAGAACAGCTTGTCCTTCTTGATGGGGCCGCCGACCGAGCCACCAAACTGCTGACGACGCTCATCGGGCACGAAGGCCGCATAACGGTCGCGAGCGTTGAAGTTCTGATCGCGATAAAACCAGAAAGCCGTGCCATGCACGCTGTTGCCGCCAGACTTGGTAACCGTGTTCACCACGCCACCCGAGGCGCGACCAAACTCGGCCGAACCGCCGGTGATCACCTGAAACTCCTGCACCGTATCCTGCGAGATGTTCGACGCGATACGCGTGCGCCCGGCATTCTCGTTGTAGTACTGCTGCGTCGAGTCGTTACCGTCCTGCAAGAACGCATTCCCGCCCGGCATGCCACGGAAGCTCAGTGCGCCAAACGTACCGTCATTCGTCACGCCCGGCGTAATCAGTACAAAGCTGTCCACGCGGCGACCGTTGATCGGCAGGTTGAGAATCTGCTGGCCGTCGACCACCTGGCTGACGCCCGTCTTGGCCGAATCCACTACCGGGGCGTCCGTCGTCACTTCCACCGTCGACGTCGTACCCGAAACCGTCAGCACCAGCGACAGATCGACCTGCTGGCCGACCTGTACCGTCAGGTTGCGCGCCTCAGTTTTGCTGAAGCCCGTCTTCGAAACCGAAACCGTATAACCCTCCGCAGGCACCAGCGAGCCGGCGAGGAACAAGCCCGCCGCATTCGTCTGGATCGTCCGCGAAATACCCTTTTCTGTATTTTTTACAACAACTTCCGCGTCGGGAACACGAGCCCCGCTCGCATCCGTTACCGTACCGGAAATCGCCCCTAAACCAGCTACAGACTGCGCCCACGTGGCCGCAGCCAAAACACTCACGCATACGAATAAGCGAATAATCGTCATTAATACTAGGATGCCAAACGCATCAACCAATCGCCATAAATTTACGTTTCAGCACCATGTCGATTTCGTTTATTGGACGGAGATTGCGGCCGTTGGCTGGCTCTGCGCACCTCCAATGCTAATGCGTACGATTTGCTCGCCAGAGTTCACTCCAGGCGGCACTTGCAGGTTGATTTGGTAGAGCCCGGGGCTGACACGACCGGCGAAATCCACCCGCGCGGCAATGCCCCCAACGGTGGCGGTAACGCGCGAAGTGATGTTTGCCACTGCTTCGTTCGTGATACCGTCGGCCGTCCCCACGGCGCCGAGCCCGGTGGCAAACAGCAGAATCACCTCGCCCTTGGCGGCGGGGCGCGAGTTGCCAAACAAGCCATTCGGCGCAATCAGTTGTCCACCGGTCGACACCGCGGCAATGAATCTGCCGTCAATCGTGAAAAACGCCGGCACCAAGCTAACAACCGGAATCTGTGTCGGAGCACTCGTCGTGCCATTGCGGCTCACCACAACAGTTGCTGTTCCCGCGCGCAAGCTCTGCGGCACGAGCACGTTCAACTGCGTCGGGCTCACATAAGCCACGTAAGCGCGCAGGCCACCGATGGTCACCGAGATTCCTTCCACCGTTGTCGGCAGTGCGGTTCCGATGAAGTCGGCTCCCGCCCAACTGCGAGCCACCGGCGAGAAGCCCGTGCCAAACACGGTTACCCAACTGCCAGGGGCGATCTGGCGCAGCCCCGAGGCGCCATCGACGACAGCGGTAATCACCGGGGCTGCCACGGTCGAGATCGTCGGCGTGTACGAGAAGCCCACTGTGCCGCCGCCGTCGCTCACGCTCAGGAAGGCGATGTAGTACGTGCCCTGCTGGAACTTCAAACTGGTGGTGGCATCGATCGGGAAGTTGCGCGTCTCGCTATTGAGCACCAGCGAGGTCTCCGCATCTGGGATCCCGTTATTGAATCTCACCGGCGAGCCACGCTTGATTAGCACGAGCACGTTCGAGTTGGTCTGGAAGCGCAGCGACAGCGCCGACCAGTTGGCAAGCGTGTCAATCCGCAATTGCCGCGTCAGCAGCACCCCGGTATTGGTGCCCGTGCTTGTCGGCAGGAACAATTGCCGTGTTTCTGTTGAAGGAACATTATCCACGCTCGCTGCGTAAGCCGGCTCGTTGGCAAAGCCGACACGCAGGGTAAAGCGCGACAGTATTGAGCTGTAGTTCTCGACGGCGATGTAGTAAGTGCCTGGGCGCAGATTTGGCACCGTGGCCGTCGTCAGCAACATGCGCTCAGCGTTCGAAGCCGAAGCGGCAATGCCTTCGGCGAGCGGCAAGCCTTCGCCACCGGGTTCCACGGGCGCACCGTAGTTGACATACAGATCCACGTCCTGATCACCCTCGAGCTGAATGTTCATGCCTGTCGTTCCTTGTGGTACTACCACGCGGAACTGGCGGGTGTTGAGGTAGCGAGCCGGGATCGAACCTGTCGCCGCCGTACCTGAAGCAATCTGCGGGAACGATGCCACTGCTCCTGCCGGGTCCACCGTTGTTACCAGCCGCACGGCATATTGCACGGCGGTACTGGTGGTGTTGGCCACATTCAGGAAATAGGTGCCGGCCTGCAACTCCGGCGAGGTGCCAAAGTTGACCGCGCCATCAATCACCCGCGCATCGCCAAATTGATGATCCGCCACGACCGTACCGTTCTCGATATCGACGGGGGCGCGGAACCGCAAAAATGCCCGGACGGGGCCGCTCGCTTCCACCTGCACGCGCAACGCCGTGGCCCCACGCGGCACCTCAATGCGGTAGTCATCGCCCGCAAGGTAGTAGCGCACGCCGCTCGGATTGGCCGGGATGTCACTGGCCACAATCTGACCACTCGTGAGCGGCTGCGACTGCTCGGAGTAGCGCGCCGTGGTGCCATTCAAGCCGCGATTGGTGAAGAAAGTTCGCACCTGATCGCGAACCGTTGGCCCATAAAGCGCATTGGCCGCGGCGACAATTGCCTCAGAGGCGGAATAAAAACCCATCTGCGCCGTCATGCGGCCCAGGCCGCCAAACGCGATGGCATCGGCTCGCGCCTGCCCTAGCGCCTTGCGCATATCCCACAGCGCCCCGCTGAACATCAACGAGTCGGCGTGAGCCTGGCCTTGTGCGTTGGCCGGGTAGATCGTCTGGTTGTCGAGCGTGCGCAGGTACGATTGCCGCGTGAGGAAGTTGGGCGAAGGGCTTAGATAAGGAAAGAACTCACCGATCGCCGCGTTGCTAAAGTACGTTGCGGCAAAGTAGTCCGCAAATGCTTCATTGACGGCGTCAAATTCCTTCGAGCTGTTCAGTGAATTCACCACCGCGTGTACCGTTGCGTGACCAAACTCATGGAACAAAATGCTCGAATCGAGCGTCGTATCAGCCCCGAGCAGGTTGGTCTGCATCACAATGCCGCCGCGGTTGTCCGACAGCACCGGGCTGAAGAACGCGTTCACGTCATAGGGACTTTCGAGGTCGATGTATTGCACGACGACGTCAAACGGTCGATTGAGACGATTGATGCCCAGCGACTGCAAAAACGTCGAGGCGCGATGAATGCCGTGGTAGGCCTGCACTTCAGAAAAACGCGGGTCAGCCGGCTGGTAGAGAAAGTTGCGGTTGCTATCCGCCCTTGCCAGTTGCGAATCGATCGTACCCACTGCATCCTGATCGATCAGCCCGAGCAGAACCGGGTAGAAGCTGTAGACGCGCACCAGCGATCCGCTCAGAGTGGCGCTGGTGCCAAGCCCGCCCAGCGTCACCTCGGTAAGGGGGGAAGAGATCGGGCTGCGGTTGAACACATTGCCGCGGTTCTGACGGTTGGTGAGGTGGTGCACCTCGAGGATCGCCCCCGTGGTCGCGTCCACCATGACGCGTCGTACGTGCGAGATGCCGCGCGAGACGATAATGCGCCAGGCGCCGCGCAACTCGCCGGCCTCATTCGGCATCCACCAGCGATCCGCGAAATGCACTTTGGCACGATCCCAGCCGAGCGCGCGCTTGGCCGCCTCAATGGCATCTGCCTCGATCACGTTGCCAAAGCTCTGCCGCCGTTCAAAGCGCAGACGCGCTCCCTGCTGGCGGTTGCGCGAGGCAAACCCGTGTTCAGTTCTCTCGCCGCCAGCCCGCACGGCTTCCTCGCCCCACACGGGCAACCCCTCGTAATGCAGCTGTTCTCTGACGAACCGCGTGCCCCCGAGCTCGTAGCTCTCCCGTTCCAGCCATGTCTGCCCCATCAACGTGGTGGCAACGGCAAGCAAAAGCAAAAGACCAATCCGGCGCATTCTTAAAGACTAGCTGTTGAATCGCTATGTGAAAATAGGGCTTATGTCCTCTGCTGAGTTTGCGCTCCCGACCCCGGAGCAGGTTGCCAAATACGAACCTGTCATCGGTCTCGAAGTGCATTGCCAACTGGCCACGAATACGAAGATCTTCTGTGGTTGCCCGACGAGCTTTGGTGAAGAACCGAATTCCAACACCTGCCCCGTCTGCCTCGGCTTGCCCGGCGCGCTGCCCGTGCTGAGCCGTCAGGCCGTGGAATTGGCTGTGCAGGGCTCGCTCGCCTTGCGCTGCAACATTAACCCCAAGTCGGTGTTTGCCCGCAAGAACTACTTCTACCCCGACCTTCCCAAGGGCTACCAGATCTCGCAGTATGACCAGCCGCTGGCCGAACACGGCTGGATGGAAATATCGCTCGAAGGCGAGAAGAAGCGCATCGGCGTCACCCGCGTGCATATGGAAGACGACGCCGGCAAGAGCTCGCACGATGGCTTCAAGGACAGCGACAAGTACAGCTACGTCGACCTCAATCGCGCCGGCACACCCCTGATTGAAATCGTCTCCGAGCCCGATATGCGTAGCGCCGACGAGGCCTACGCTTACCTCACCGAGCTCAAACAGGCCATTCAGTTTGTTGGGGTCTCCGATTGCGACATGGAGAAAGGCCAGCTGCGCTGCGACGCCAACGTCAGCGTGCGCCTCAAGGGCGCCGAAAAGTTTGGCACCAAGGTCGAAATCAAAAATCTCAACAGCTTCCGCCACGTCAAGCTCGGCATCGAGTACGAGATCCTGCGCCAGATCAGCCTGATCGAGTCGGGCCAGAACGTGCGCCAGCAGACGCGCCTGTTCAACGCCGAGACGGGCGAAACCACCCTGATGCGCGACAAGGAAGAAGCCGCCGATTACCGCTACTTCCCCGAGCCCGATTTGCTGCCGCTTGTCGTCCCTGAAGACTGGAAGAACGAGCTCAAGGCCAAAATGCCCGAGTTGCCGGCGGATCGCCGCGCCCGCTTTGTCGCCGAGTATGGCCTGCGCGAGTATGACGCGCAGGTGCTCACGCTCACCCGCGCCATGGCCGACTACTACGAACGGGCGGCCAAGGCTTCGCCCGATCCAAAGACCACCGCCAACTGGGTGATGGGTGAGCTCGTCGGCCTGCTCAACACCGCTGGCAAGTCGATTGAAGAATCCCCCATCCCGGCAGAACACATTGGCGAGCTCGTTGGCCTGATCTCAACCGGTGAACTCTCCGGCAAGCTTGCCAAGGAGATCTTCCCCAAGATGTTCTCCGACGGCCTCGGCCCCAAGGCCATCATGGAGCGCGATGGATTGAAGCAGATTTCCGACACCGGCGCGCTCGAAAAGATCATCGAAGAGGTGTTGGCGGCTAATCCCAAGCAGGTCGAACAGTACAAGGGCGGCAAGACGCCACTGCTTGGCTTCCTCGTCGGTCAGGTCATGAAGGCCTCCAAGGGCCAGGCCAATCCCGGCGCCGTCAACGATCTGTTGAAGGCCAAACTCGACTCGTGATCCGAATCCTCGTCATTCTGACCTTTGCCGTGGTGGGTGCTTTTGCACAAAGCACCCCCATGCGCTTCGCAAACATCCCAGCCTGCCCTTCGCCCAACGCCAAGCTCGATGAGAAAGGCAACCAGCTTCTGCTGCGCGCCCAGGACCCCGCCGGTCACGCCATCGACATCTGGTGCGTGAAGGAACCCGGTGGCTACAACTATCAATACCGGCTGCCCGCGGGTAAGCGGATTGACCGCTGCCAGCTTACTTCCGGTATCAATGCCGCAGGCGTTGAACACGAGGGCAATGTCAGCGAGGCTACCTTGCCCAACGGTGGGCAATGGCTGCGCATTGCGGGCAAGCTGCTCAAGTTTACCCATCACAATTGGGACACCACGCGTGGCCACCACGCCGTCTACAATTACGCCCGCGAAACGCTTACCGTTTACAACACCGTGCCCACGCAGGACGCCGCCGGTCGTTGGGTGCGCGCTTTCGTTGATGTCAACGCGCTGCCCCTCGCCAACATCCCCCAGCAGGAGCCGCTCGCGGCCCTCGGCAAGAACGTCCCCGAGCGCGCGTTCGAGCCGAATCACGTGGGCTGCATGACGGCGCTGGCCGACGAAGGCTTCCGCATCGTCGAGCATGACGTCGATGGTTTCGTCGCCCCTGACACCCCCGGCAAGTACACGATCGCGTGGCCCGAATCGACGCCGATCGACAAGTTCCTGTTTGACCCGCGCCGTCGCGAGCTGCGTCTCAAGTTTCTTCCTAACACGCGCAAGGCCATTGTTTCGATCGCGATCCCGCGCACAATGCTCGGCCTCGGCCGCGAGCTTTCGCACGTGCGCCTCGATGGCAACTTTGTGGTCTCTGATGAAACCACCACCGCCACTCACAAGGCCATCCGCTTCGTGATCGACGAACCGGTCAAGGAAGCACTGCTCACCGAGTCACAGGGCTTTCCCTTCTTCGCCGTCACGGGCATCGCCTTGCTGGGTGCCGTGATCATCGGTCTGATGATCGGGTTCCTGTTCCGGCGCAAACTCCCGGCTGTCCCAGAAGATTAAGCTTCGCTGATCCAACTGCCTGGGTATCTTGCGCGTGATTGTGCAGAGGTAACCCAATGCAGTTTTCGTCTATCCTTGCCACGGCTACATTCGCCGCGGCCAGCCTGTTTGCCCAATCAGATGCCAACCTCCTTTCCGCCGATTACACCGCGCCGGCTCCGATCGCCGTCGCCCCGGGGCAGATCGTAACGCTGTTTGCCCGCGGCATTGGCCCCGGCGCTGGCGTGGCGCTGCGTAACGCCCAAGCCGCCCAAACTCCCCTTCCCAACACCCTCGCCGGCATTGCCGCCTTTGTCGATCAGGCGCCCAATCCCCAGCCCTTTGCCGTCCCGATCCTTGCCGTCAAGCAGCAGAACGAGTGTGAGGAGGTGAACTTCCGTCCCATCTGCCTGCTCACCGCGATCCGTGTGCAAATTCCCACCGAGCTTTCGCCCACCGTGGCCAAGCTGATTCTCGAAGTCGATGGTCAAAAGAGCCGCACGTTTTTGCTGCGCCCCATTCGCGACAATGCGCACGTCATTACGTCCTGTGATCTCAGCTGGGACACCAATCCCGCCGCCGACTGCCAGCGCCGCCTTTATCACGCTGATGGCCGTCTCGTAACGGCCGACGCCCCGGCGACAGTTGGTGAAACTCTCATCGTTTACCTCCACGGCCTCGGCCCCACACAGCCGCGCGTGCCTTCCGGCGAAGCTGCTCCAACCGGTGTCAATTTGCCCGACGCAAGCCTGCGCGTTCTCCATGTCGGTCTTGAATCGCTGATCAACGCCCCCAACAATCTGCCCCGCTTTCAGGATCCGGGCATGCGCTTTGACAACGCGCTCGTCTACGCCGGGCTCACCGCCGGTCAGGTAGGCCTGTATCAGATGAACATCCGGATTCCCGACAACTATCCCGTTGCCGTCGGCTGCGGTGGCGAGATCCGCACGAACATCATTGCCAAAGTCACCACCTCGCAGGGCACCGAGAATCTCTCATTCTGCGTTGCAAAGTAACCCTTTGCTAACATCGTCGGTGTGAGCCAGACAACCCTGCTGAACGGATTGCTCGAGCCTGTGGGCCAATGCCTCGATGAGGAATCGGCTCGCCGGCTCGTTGCGCTTAAGCCGTCCGCCGAGGTGGAAGATCGCATTGCCGCGCTGGCGGCTCGCGCCAACGAAGGCGAGCTCACCGACGCCGAGCGCACCGAGTACGAAGCCGTCGTCAACGCTATGGATATCGTGTCTATCCTCAAGCTGAAGGCGCGGCGCCGGCTGCGGCACATGACGGCATAGATGGATAACGCCTTGCGCGAAAGGGTGCGCAAACGCGCCCACGACCGCTGCGAGTACTGTCGTCTGCATCAGGACTTCGCCGATCTCCGCCACCACATCGAACACATCGTGGCCCGCAAGCACGGCGGCACCGATGAGGCCACCAACCTCGCTCTCGCCTGCCATCGCTGCAATCTGAGCAAGAGCTCCAACCTGACGGGTATCGACCCCAAAACCGGCAAGCTCACACCGCTGTTCCACCCCCGCAAGCGCCGCTGGAGCGCACACTTCCGCTTCGATGGCGCCACCATCACCGGCACCACTCCAATCGGCCGCGCCACTGTGGCCACGCTCGGCATGAATGATTCGCGCCGCATTGAGCTGCGCGCGGCCCTGCTCGATCTGGGCGAGCTCGACTAGGTCACCGGCCCCGGGTTAAACGGCGCCAGCGCATTGTGTAGCCCCCAATGATCGGCCCACGTCTTCTTGCGACCGCTCGCCACGTCGAGCAACATGCGGAACAGCTCCCAGCCCACGCTCTCGATCGTCGCCTGCCCGGTGGCAATGCCGCCCGCGTCAAGGTCGATCAGGTCGGGCCACTTCTCGGCCAGCGCCGTCCGTGACGACACCTTGATCACTGGCGTCAGCGCCAACCCGTAAGGCGTGCCTTCGCCCGTGGTGAACACATGCATGTTCATCGAGGCGAGCTGCTGGGTGCCGCAGATAAAGTCGCTGGCCGGCGTCGCGGCAAACACCAAGCCCCGCGTCTTCACCTTCTCGCCCTGCGCCGCCACGCCCGCGATCGCGCTCGTGCCAGACTTCGCCACGCTACCCAGGCTCTTCTCCACAATGTTCACCAGGCCCCCGCGCTTGTTGCCCGGCGTCGTATTCGCGCTGCGGTCGGCATAGCCGCGCGCAAGATACTCGTCATACCAGCGCATCTCGCTCACCAGCGCCTGGGCCACTTCCACACTCGCGCAGCGGGGCGTCAGCAGGTGCACCGCATCGCGCACCTCGGTCACCTCGCTAAACATCACCGTCGCCCCGGCCCGCACCAGCAAGTCCGCAGCAAACCCCACAGCGGGGTTGCACGTCACGCCCGAGAACGCATCGCTCCCGCCACACTGCAAGCCCACAACCAGCTCACTCGCTGGCACGGTTTGCCGACGCCGCTGGTTCAGCTTCTCCAGCCGCCTCTCGGCCGCGCGCAGAATCGCGCCCACGGTTTCGGCAAATCCCCGCTCGTCTTGCAGTCGCACCAGATCGCGCTCGGGTTCAAACACGGGCAGCGCCGGGTCGCTTGTCATCAGCCGCGCTGGCTGCAACTTCTCGCAGCCGAGGCTTACCACCAGCGGCGATCCTGCGATGTTGGCATGACGACTGATGTGTCCCAGCGTCGCAATCGGTACTGCCGCCCCCGGCGCATCAATCGCCACACCACAACCGTAAGTATGCGTGATCGCCACGGCATCATCCACGTTCGGGTAGCGCGGCAGCAACTCCGTGCGGATGCGTCGCACGGCATAATCCACCGTTGGCGCCACGCATTGCACGGTGGTCGTGATGCCGAGGATGTTCTTCGTGCCCACGCTGCCATCGGGGTTAACGTAGCCTTCAAACGTGTAGCCCTCAAGAGGCGGCAACGCGGGAGGCACAGCAGTCGCTAACGCCAGCGCCTCAAGCGGCGGCGCCGTCGGCATCTCGACAGCATCTTCCCTCACCCAGCTCCCCGGCGGCAGCGTGCGGCGCGCATAGCCAATCACCTCGCCATAGCGCCGGATCGGCTCGCCTGCGGCAATCTCTTCAAGCGTGATCTTGTGTGCCTGTGGTGTCGTCTCCCGCAGCACAAGGCCGCTTGCAAACCTCGCGCCGGCCTCAAGCCCACCAGCATTCACCACAATCGCGACGTTGTCGCGCGCATGCACTTTGACGTAGAGCGGTTCCAATCCGATAGTCTAATTCCTATGAGCATTACCCGTCGTTCTCTTCTTGCCACTCCCCTGGTGTACACGCTGCAGGGCGCCACTCCGGCCCCCGCCATTAAAGACACCGTCAACGTCGGCTTCATCGGCAGCGGTATCCGCGGCAAGCAGTTGATCGACGAGTTTCTTACCGTTCCCGCCATGCGCGGCATCGCGGTGGCCGATCTCTATGACGGTTGCCTCGAGCGCGCCAAAGAGCAACTCGGCGACAAGATCACCACGAGCAAGGATTACCGCACGATCCTCGACAACAAAGATGTCGACGCCGTCGTCATCGCCACGCCCGACCACCTGCACGAGCGCATTACGCTCGACGCGCTTTCCGCCGGCAAGCACGTCTACGTCGAAAAGCCGATGACCTGGTCGATCGCCGAGGGCCCGCGCATCATCGCCGCCGCCAAGAGCTCCGGCAAGGTGCTACAGGTCGGCAGCCAGGCCAAAACCTCCGCCCTCACCGCCAAGGCCAAAGAACTCATCGCCTCTGGCGCCCTCGGCAAGGTGAACATGATCCGCATGGGCAACCACCGTAACTCGCCCGAAGGCGCTTGGGTATACCCGATCCCGCCCGAT
>CAZBTA010000007.1:0-50731 GCA_964494515.1 uncultured Bryobacter sp. | reverse complement strand
GGTGACCGTGGCGGCCGATGCGCCGTATACGAGCGCGTTCTGGCGGAGAAAGAGTGTACGGGATGCGATGTATGAGTTGGCGGATGCGAAGCTGCTGGGGGTGGCGATTCCTGATTCGGGCGTGAGGGCCGTGGCGAGCTTTGAGTATCGTGGGGTGCGGATGAAGCTAGAGAGCGAGTTTGAGACGAGCAGCGTGGATCCGCGTGTAGGGGCGCAGCGGCAACCGCTGGTGATCGGGCCGCCGGTGAGCGTGGAGCTGTCGAGCGCGTATGGCATGGCGCCGATTGGCAAGCAGGATTATGAGGTGAGTGTGGTGGTGCGCAATCTCACGACGACGCGGCAGCGGGGAAGGCTGAAGCTCGGGTTGCCGGCGGGTTTTGCGCTGGTGGGCGAGGCGCCGGTGTTTGACCTCGCGAAGGAGAAAGAAGAGACGCGGGTGACGTTGAAGCTGCGGCTGCCGGCGCAGATGGCAAGCCAGGATTATCAACTGCGAGTGGCGGCGGAGATCGAGGGCCGCGAGTATGGGGCGAGCTTCAAGGCGATCGGGCAGCCGGGGCTGCGCACGTTGTACTGGAGCGAGCCGGCGGTGCATGCGCTGCGCGCGGTGGATGTGCGCGTGGTGTCGGGCCTGAGGGTGGGCTACATCATGGGCAGTGGGGATGAGGTGCCGGAGGGGTTGAAGCAGTTGGGCGTGCCGGTGGAGATGTTGAGCGAGAGCGCGCTGGCGACGGGTAATCTGAACCAGTATTCGACGATTGTGGTGGGCATTCGCGCGTATGCGGCACGGGATGACATCAAGCGGCACAATGCGCGGCTGCTCGACTATGTGGCGCAGGGCGGCGTGCTGATCGTGCAGTATCAGACGCAGGAGTATGACAAGAACTTTGGGCCTTATCCCTACACGCAGGGACGCGGGGCGGAGGAAGTGAGTGAGGAGGATGCGCCGCTGGTGGTGCTGGAGCCGGGGCGGTTGGTGTTTCAGACGCCGAACCGGATTACGGAGGCGGATTTCAAGGGATGGGTAGAGCAGCGGGGATCAAAGTTCTTTGCGACGTGGGCGCCGGAGTGGACGCCACTGGTGGAAACGCATGATCAGGGACAAGCGCCGCAGAAGGGCGTGTGGCTTGAGGCGCGGCATGGCAAGGGATTGTATGTGTATTGTTCGCTGGCTTGGTACCGGCAGTTGCCGTATGCGGTGCCCGGGCCGGCGCGAATTGTGGCGAATCTGGTGAGCCTGGGCGCGCCGGATGCAGCATGGAGGCATAGCGCGAAATGAAGGGTTGGAATCTTGAAGGGCGCAGAGCGCTGGTGACGGGCGGGGCGCGTGGCATTGGCCGCGCGATTGTGAATGAGCTGGCGCGGCATGGGGCCGAGGTGGTGAGTGTGGATCTGGTGATGGCCGAGGGCGAGCTGCCCGCGCGGCAGATCACGGGCGACATCGCGACACGGGCGGGGCGCGAGGCGATCGTGGCGGCGTTGCCCGCGGATTGGGGGCATCTCGACATTCTCGTGAATAACGCGGGGACGAACATTCGCAAGCCGCTGGCCGAATACACGCTCGAGGACTATGAGCGCGTGCAGCGGACTAATTCCGAGAGCATGCATGAGCTGTGCCGGATGTTGTATCCGAGGCTGAAGCAGAGCGGGACGGCGAGTGTGGTGAACATTGGCAGCGTGGCGGGATTGTCATCGGTGGGATCGAGCGCCGCGTATGCGATGACGAAGGCCGCGGCGGCGCACTTTGCGCGGTATATGGCCGTCGAATGGGCGCGCGACAACATTCGGGTGAACACGATCGCGCCGGGGTGGGTGGCGACATCGCTGACGGAGAAGATCCAGCAGAGCAAGCAGGCGATGGGCGTGATTGCCGAGCGGACACCGCTCGGGCGCATTGGCCAGCCGGAGGAGATCGCGGCGGTGGCGGCATTCCTGTGCATGCCGGTGGCGAGCTATCTGACGGGGGCGGTGATCCCGGTGGATGGCGCGATGACGGCCTACACGATGGACATCACCGCGGCGCTACGCGAGGGCTAGGGCCTCGTCGCGAGTGCGGATGCGGCCTTCGAGCTGGGCGTCTTCGACCTGCTCGAGGATGGCGCGGAAGCGGGGGCCGGGCTGGTGGCCGAGGGCGATCAAATCATCGCCGGTGATGAGCGGGGTGGGGAAGAGGTCGGCGGCCGACCAGAGGCGCGTTTGCCAGTAATCCCAGGCAGCAGTGGCGCCATGGATGGCGTGGTGCAGCGCGAGGTGCTGGGGGAAAGTGTCGCGGCGGGCGAAGCGCTTCTGCGCGGCGAGAGGGGCCGTGAGGAGTGAGGTGACAAGGGGGGCGTCGTTGAGCAGCTCAAGGCATTGACGCGACTCGATGGCCGAGAAGCGATAACGGTGGAAGAGCGGGCGCGGGTCTGGTGTGCCGTAAAGGAAAGCGGCCCAGCCGAGGGCAACGTCGACGGGGCCCGCGAGCGCGGCGAAGTGATGACCGGCGGGGGCCTCAGGCGCGAGCATCCGCCAGAGGCCGCTTGCATCGAGCAACTGCCAGGCGATGGGGCGATGGGGCCCGGTGATGATGCGGCGCATCTCGTCGTGGATGCGCTCGCCGGCGATGCGGCGGATGAGCGGGGCGAGCTCGACGAGCGCGGACATGGTGGCCGGCTCGATCGTGAAGCCGAAGCGGGCCGCGAAGCGAATGGCGCGCAGCAGGCGCAGGTGGTCTTCGCGAAAGCGGTGGTGGGCGTCGCCAATCGCGCGGATGATGCCTTGTTTGAGGTCTTGCTCGCCGCCGACGAGATCGAGGAGTTGGTTGGAGATGGGGTCGAGGTAAAGCGCGTTGATCGTGAAGTCGCGACGGGCGGCATCGAGGCGCACGTCTGTCTCGTATGTCACCGTGTCGGGACGACGGCCATCGGTGTAATCCATCTCGGAACGGAAGGTGGCGACCTCGACTTTGCCCTTGATGAGGACGACGCCAAAGCTCGCGCCGACGAGTTCGGCATGGGGGAAAAGCGCGAGAACGTGCTCGGGACGAGCGGAGGTGGCGACGTCATAATCCTTCGGTTCGCGGCCGAGTAACTGGTCGCGCACACAGCCGCCGACGAGCCAGGCGGCGAAGCCGGCCTCGTGCAAACGGGAGACGATGTGCATCGCGATTTGACGTGTGGATTCCGTTTCCATCCAAATTCAGCCTAGAATAAATGATGCGGCCTGATTGATTCGGTGTCGCAAACTATGTCAAGTCCATCGACTGAACCTCCTTCCACTACCCAAAGTTCCACCACCACTAAAGTTGTAGTCGCCACCACGGTGGCGCTGTCGTTCATCAGCTTCTGGCGCGGCGCCGCGATTGTTCTGAGCGACATGGCCTCGACGATGTTCTACATCGGGGGCATTACGGAACAGGCCATCGGCAAAAGCGCGCCCTGGTTTATCCTCGCCGTTATGTTGTACAGCTTCGCGGTGCGTAGCGTGTACATGGAAAGCTGCAGCATGTTTGTGCGCGGCGGCGTGTATGTTGTTGTGCGCGATGCGCTGGGCCCGATGATGGCCAAGATTAGCGTGAGCGCGCTAATTGTCGATTACATTCTTACCGGCCCTATTTCATCCGTGTCGGCCGGGCAATATCTGGGCCACCTGCTGAACGAGACGTTTGAGACGCTACATCAGCCGTATCACGTCCATCCGCCGACATTCGCGGCACTGTTCGGCATCGTGGTGACGTTGTACTTCTGGTATTCGAATATCAAGGGCATCCACGAGAGCTCACACAAGGCGCTGCGCATTATGCAGATCACGACCGCGATGGTGGTGATGTTGCTGTTGTGGAGCGGCTATACGCTGCTGGTGCGCGGGGCGGAACTGCCGCCGGCGCCGGTGCTTGAGAACATCAAGTTCAACTCGAGTTCGCTGGGGTGGTTTGAGGGGACGTTCTGGCCGAGCATTGCGGCGTTTGGCTTGCTGATCGCATTTGGTCACAGCCTGCTCGCGATGAGCGGCTTTGAGACGCTGGCGCAGGTGTATCGCGAAATCGCCTACCCGAAGATGAAGAACCTCAAGATCACCGGCAACATTGTCTGCTTCTATGCCGTGATCTCGACGGGCCTTGTGTCGCTGCTGGCGGTGATGATCATTCCGGATGCGGTGCGTCCGAAGTACTACGACAACCTGATCGGCGGCATGGCGATGAGCCTTGAGGGCGACCCGCTGCTCAAGTATGGCTTCCATGTGTTTGTCGTCATCGTGGGTACGCTGATCCTGAGCGGCGCGGTGAATACGTCGATTATCGGGGCCAATGGTGTGCTAAACCGCGTGGCGGAAGACGGCGTGTTGCTGAAGTGGTTTCGCAAGCCGCATGCCAAGTACGGCACCAGCGCGCGCATCATTCACCTGATCACGGTGCTGCAGATTCTGACGATTATCGGATCGCAGGGTGATGTTTACTACCTCGGTGAAGCGTACGCGTTCGGCGTGGTGTGGAGCTTCTTTTTGAAGGCGCTGGGTGTGCTGGCGTTGCGATTCCAGCGGAGCGATCAGGAGTACAAGTTCCCGTTCAATATCCAGATGGGCAAGCGCGAGATTCCAGTGGGTCTGGCGGCGATGACGTTGTCGCTGTTCATGATCGCGATTGCGAATCTGGTGTCGAAGAAGATTGCGACGGTTTACGGTATCGGGTTCACGATCGTGCTGTTTGGGTTGTTTACGGTGAGCGAGTATGTGAACCGGCAACGAAAGAAGCGGCGCGAGAAGGGGCTGGAGCAGTTTAACCTCGAGCATCAGGTTGAAGTGACGAGCGATGTGCTGGAGGCGCGGCCGGGGTGTGTCCTGGTGGCGGTGCGTGGCTGGCGGCAGATGCATCACCTGAAGAAGGTGCTCGAGAAGACGAATCTGCGGCGACATGACATTGTGGTGATGACGGTGCGCCCGGTGGCGATTGGCACCGGTGAACATGATCTCGCCGATGAGCAGTTGTTTACCAGCTATGAGCAGGAACTGTTCTCGCACGTGGTGGCGCAGGCCGAGAAGGAAGGCAAACCGGTGGACCTCTTGGTGGTGCCAGCGGTGGATCCGTTTGAGGCCATGGTGCAGACGGCGCACAAGCTGAAGGCGTCGCGACTGGTATCGGGCGTGAGCGCGAAGATGGCCAGCGAGGAACTGGCGCGGCGCATTGGCCTGGCGTGGGAAAACCTGCCGGAGCCGAAGCATCCGTTTTCACTCGAGATCATTGCCGAGGGGCGGAGCAGCGTGTTTGTGAACCTTGGTCCGCATCCGCCGCGGCTGTGGCCCGAGGACGTGGATCTGCTGCATGACATCTGGCTCAAGCTCTCAGCTGACGAACAGCTGGGGAGCCGACTGCATCATCGGGATGTGGTGGGGTTGGCGCTGCGCCGGCTCGAGTCGGAAATCGATGGGCCCAACCGCGACGGCATCATCAAGCAGTTGAGCGGCGATCTGGGCAAGAGTTGATCTAGGTAGCCGCCGTCTTGCGAGGCTTGGGCGGCGGCGCCGTCATGTTCAGGTAGTCATGATCGCTGTAGCAGGTGCAACAACGGACTTTGGCGGGGTTCGTTTCGACCAGCGAGACGATGTTGTGATTGGTGAGACGCTTGCACTTGACGCAGTAATCGTCAATGGTGTCGCCCAAGCGGTGTTCTGTAGGGAACATCGAAATATGACTCCAGTTCGTTAGTATAAGTCATACAATCGAGGGCATGCGATTTTTTGGCCCTGTTGGTTTTCTGCTCTCTCTTGCCGCCCCGCTGCTGTGGGCGGATTTCAGCTACCAGTCGACGGTGAAAAGCGGTGTGGGCGCTGGAACGGTGTCGAAGTTCAAGGTGAAGGGTGGACGAATGCGCATGGATTCGGGAACGCTGACGATTATCACCGATCTTGATACGAAGACGGTGACGACAATCAATCACACCAGCAAGACCTACACCGTGCAGCCGCTCGATAAGAGCCAAGCTGCCATGCCGAAGACGGGCATGCCCGAGGTGAAGGCTCAGGTGAATCCGACCGGCCAGTCGAAGCGCATTGGGAACTACAACTGCCAGCAAGTGATGGTGACCATGAGCTTCGCCAACTCTAATGGCGCCATGTCGATGGAAAGCGAGATGTGGGTCAGCCCCGATGTGCCGGGCAACGCGGAGATGCGGGCGCTGGGGGCGAAGATGGCCGATGCGGGTTTTGTGACCAGCATGATGGACGACAAAAACCGCGCGATGATGATCGATTTGCAGCGACAGATGGCGAAGCTGAATGGCATGCCGGTGTTGCAGATCATGCGCATGAAGTCGGGATCAGACGCCCAGGCCAAGAAGATGGCTGACCAGATGGCGGCGGTGCGCGAGCAGATGGAGAAGTTGAAGAAGCAGGGCGGGCCGCGGGCGGAGGCGGCGGCCAAGACGCTGGCATTACTGCCGGCGCCGGGGGGCAAGTATCTGTTGGAAGTGGCAACGGAATCGAGTGCGTTCTCGGCGGCGACGATTGCGGCGAGCGAGTTTGCGATTCCGGCCGGCTACAAGAAGGCGGACCGCTAAATGAGCCTCGCCATGCGCCATCGCGTGATCGCGATGACGGTGCTGCTTGCGGGTGTTACGTACCTCGATCGCGTGGCGATCGGGGTGGTGGCGCCGCAGATCACCAAGGACCTCGGCCTGACCAAGGTCGAGATGAGCTACGTGTTCAGCGCGTTCACGATCGCCTATGGGGTGTTCGAAATCCCGACGGCGGCGTGGGCCGACAAGATCGGTTGTCGCAGTGTGCTGACGCGGATTGTGTCCTGGTGGAGCCTGTTTACGATGGCGACGGCGGGAGCGTTTAACTATGTGTCGCTCCTCGCGATCCGGTTTTTGTTCGGCATTGGCGAGGCCGGCGCGTGGCCGTGCGTGGGGCGCGTGTTTTCGCGGTGGATCCCGGGGAGTGAACGGGGCAGGGCACAGGGCATCTTCTTTACCGGAGCTTTTATCGCGGGGGCGTTTACGCCAAAGCTTGTCGGCATTCTGAGCAGCCAGTTGCACTGGCGTTGGGTGTTTTTGATTTTTGGTTGTGTGGGGTTTGTGTGGGCGACGGCGTGGTGGTTGTGGTTCCGGGATGAGCCGCGCGACAAGGAAGGCACTTCGCCCGAAGAAGTGGCCAAGATCGAGAGCGAACGGGGTGTTCTCAAGCCTGGGCATGGGGACTGGAAGGCGATCTTCCGCTCGCCGATTACGATCCCGATCTGCCTGTGTCACTTTGCCAATACCTGGGGCACGTACTTTGTGATCACCTGGCTGCCGACGTATCTGATCGAGGTGCGCGGGATGTCGAAGGCGCAGATGGAAGTGTTTGCCGGGTTGCCGATGTTGCTGGCGGCTGGTGGATCACTATGTGGCGGGATGGCGACGGATTATGTGGCGCGCAAGCTGGGCATGGTGATGGGGCGCGCGGGGGTGGGTGGCGCGGCGTATTTTGTGTCGATGGTGGCGATGTACTTTGCCTCACAGGCGCCGGACGCGCAGACGGCGGCAGCGTTGATCGGGCTGAGCTACGGGTCGAGCATGTTTTCGCTGGGGGCGGCGTTCTCGATGTGTATCGAGTTTGGCAAGGAAAACTCGGCGGTGATGACGGCGACGATGAACACGGCGGGGCAGGTGGGCGGGACGCTGAGCCCGGTGGTGCTGGCTTATCTGGTGCAGAGCTATGGCGACTGGTCGCTGCCGTTGCTGGTGATGGCGGGGCTCTACGGCATGGCCGTGGTGAGCTGGATTTTTATCGGGCGGATCGTAAGAGATACTATCCTCGATGGCAAACATTGAGGGACTCGGCGTCTTCTATCTGGGCGAGGAATTTGACCTCGCGGCAAAGCAGCGCAAGGGCAATCTGGTGCTGTATGAGTCGAAGCATCTCGTAACGCACGCGGTGTGCGTGGGCATGACGGGCAGCGGCAAGACGGGGTTGTGCGTGAGCCTGCTTGAAGAGGCCGCGATTGATGGAATTCCCGCGATTGTGATCGACCCGAAGGGTGATCTGGGCAACCTGCTGCTGCAGTTCCCAAATCTGCAGCCCGCTGACTTTACCCCCTGGGTGAACCCCGATGAAGCGCAGCAGGCGCAGATGACGCCAGCGGACTTTGCCACGCAGCAGGCGGCAACGTGGTCAAAGGGCCTGGCCGACTGGCATCAGGACGGCGATCGCATCCGGCGGATGGGCGAAGCGGCGGAATTCCTGATCTACACGCCGGGTTCGCGCATGGGGCGGCCGCTGTCAATTCTCAAGAGCTTTGAGGCGCCGTCAGACGCCGTGATGGAAGATCGCGAGATGTTTACCGATCGCATTGCCGGAGCGGCGACGGCGATTTTGAGCCTGCTGGGTATTGATGCGGACCCGCTGCAGAGCCGGGAGCATATCCTGCTGTCGCAGATCTTTCAGGCGAATTGGGCCGAGGGCAAGAGCCTCGATCTCGCCTCGATAATTGGACAGGTGCAGGAGCCACCGTTCAAGAAGATTGGCGTGCTCGATGTGGATAGTTTCTTTCCGGCCAAGGAACGTTTTGCGCTCGCGATGCAGATCAATAACCTGCTGGCGAGCCCGGGATTCCAGGCATGGATGGAAGGCGAGGGGCTTGAGGTCTCGAAGTTGCTGCGCAATGCCGATGGCAAGCCGCGCATCTCGGTGATCTCGATTGCGCACCTGAACGACCAGGAGCGGATGTTCTTTGTGGCGCTGCTGCTGAACGAGTTTTTGAGCTGGGTGAGGACGCAGTCGGGCACCTCGAGCCTGCGGGCGATCCTGTACATGGATGAGATCTTCGGGTACTTTCCGCCGCTCGGCAATCCGCCGACAAAGAAGCCGTTGCTGACGCTGCTCAAGCAGGCGCGCGCGTTCGGCGTGGGCGTGGTGCTGGCGACGCAGAACCCCGTGGATCTTGATTACAAGGGCCTCGCGAATTGTGGCACGTGGTTTATTGGCCGATTGCAGACCGAGCGCGATAAGGCGCGGCTGATGGAAGGCCTGAGTGGCGCCAGTGCGCAGGCTGGCACGGCCTTTGACGCGAGCAAGACCGACGAAATTCTCTCAAGCCTTGGCAAGCGTGTTTTCTACCTGAACAATGTGCATACCAACCAGCCCACGATCTTTCAGACGCGCTGGGCGCTGAGCTATCTGCGGGGTCCGCTGACTCGCGAGCAGATCAAGCAGTTAACGGCAAATGGTCCGCAGCCGGAAGCTGAAGCCGCTGCGGTGACGCCGAAGATCCCGAATCTGCCAGCGGCGGCCGCGCGACCGGTGTTGCCGCCCGAGGTGGTGCAGAAGTTCCTCGCGGCACGGTCGACGGCGGAAGGTCTGATGTACTACCCACACCTCTGCGTGAGCACGAAGGTGCGCTTTACGGATACGAAGAGCGGCGTTGATGAGGTGGTAGACAAGGTGTACCTTACGCCCGTGAAAGACGACAATACTCCCGTTGAGTGGAGCGAGAGCCAGGTGGTGGACCTGCACCCGGACGAACTCGAAGGCACGCCGGTGGAAGGCATTGGCTATGCGGAACTGGCCGGGGCGGCGACGAAGGTGAAGAGCTATCCGACCTGGCAGAAGGATCTGGTGACGCACATCTACGCGCATGAGGCGCTGGAGATCTTTACGGCGCCGGACCTTAAGGCGTTCTCGCATCCGGGCGAGTCGAAGGCTGACTTTGTGGCGCGGATCACGCATGAGCTGCATGAAGAACGTGATGCGGAGATCGAAAAGATCCGTGTGCGATATCGCCCCAAGATCGATGCTCTGGAAGAGCGCTTGCGCAAGGCGGAAGCAGCCAAGAAAGTGCAGGAAGAACAGCGCACCAGCGAGATGGTGAGCACGGGCATCAGTATTCTCGGTGGCGTGCTGGGGGCGATGTTTGGCCGTGGCAGCGCTTTGACGAAGACCAACATCGGCAAGGCGGCAAGCGCTGTGAAGAAGGCTGGCAAGGTGATGAAAGAAACCAACGATGTTGGCCGCGCGGATGACACGGTGGAAGCCGTCAAGGCGCTGCTCGAAGCGCTGGAGGCGGAAGTGGAGGAGGCCGTGGCGGCGGTGACGGCACGGCTCGATGCGGCGAATCTCGCCATCGAGACGGTGAGCGTCAAGCCGAAGAAGACGAACATCGCGCTGGGATTCAGCGCGCTCGTGTGGGCGCCGTGCGTGGTGAGCCCCGGCGCGGATCCTGAGCCGGCATGGTGATTGCGGATACAATTACGGCATGTCAAACACGAACCGTCGTGACTTTCTGAAGATTGGCGCGGGGGCGACCGCGGCGCTGGCGACCGGGGTTCCGCTGCAGGCGGCAAAGCGTACGGCAACCGATTGGGTAACGCTGGGCAAATCGAATGTGAAGGTGACGCGGTTGGCGTTTGGCACGGGCACGCATGGTGGCCGGGTGCAGCGCGAGTTGGGGCAGAAGGAGTTTACCCGGCTGGTGCGGCATGCCTACGATCGCGGCATTCGCTTCTTTGAGTCGGCCGATAACTATGACCAGATGCATGAGATGTTGGCCGAGGCGCTCAAGGGTATTCCGCGTGAGAACTACCGGTTGATGACCAAGCTGCGCTGGCAGAATGCGGCGCGCGAAGGCTACAACCCGATGGACGACATCGAGCGTTTTCGCAAGGAGCTCAACACGGATTACTTTGACATTCTGCTGCTGCACAACGTGAAGTCGAATGCCTGGCCGACCGAGCTCGAGCGGCTGCGTGACGCGGTGAGCGAGGCCAAGCACAAGCAGTTACTGCGGTGTCACGGGTGTTCAGGACACGGCTTGCTGCCGATCCGGGCGTATCCGGGCAATCCCTGGCTCGATGTGGTGTTGATGCGGGTGAATCATGATGGCACGCGCATGGATAACCTGCGTGATGAGGCGAATGTGCCCGGCGATCGCAGCGAAGTGCTGCCGACGATCGAGAAGGTGCATGCTCAAGGCACGGGTGTGCTCGGCATGAAGATCATGGGCGAAGGCAAGTTCATCACCCCTGAGCAGCGCGATGCGTCGATCAAGTTTGTGATGCAGTTTGGCAAGGTGGACGCCGTGACGATCGGCTTCAAGTCAACTGCCGAGATTGATGAGGCGATCGACCGCATCAATACGCATCTCAACGCCTAGGGAACAATCTCAAGCACGATCTTGCCGGTGACCTGTCGCGCCTCGAGCGCGCGATGCGCTTCTGAGGCGCTGGCGAGCGGAAGCAGTTTTGCGACAGGGATGGGCCAGGAGTCGCGTGCGGCAATGGTGGCGACGGCCGTGAGTCGGGTGGCGCTTGGTTCTGTGCCGACGAACTCGATATCCATACCCGTGGCGGCAAGCGGTTGGGGGCCGGGCGGGCCAGCAATCCGGACGACCTTGCCACCGGGGCGCAGCGCGGCGATGATCTGCTCATCCATTGCTGGCCCGATGGTATCGAAGATGAGATCGGCGCCGAGAGTACTCCAATCGGCGGGCGCGGTAGCGGCATCAAACGGTTGAGCACTGAGCCCGGCGAGATAGGCATGCTTGCCTGCGGAAGCAGCCCCAATGACCAGCGCGCCACAGGATTTGGCCAACAGGACTCCAAACGAACCAACACCACCGGCAGCGCCCAGCACAAGCACGCGCTGTCCTTGTCGCACCTGGCCAACCTCGGCCAGCGCCTTGTATGCCGTGGTGGCGGCAAGGGGAAAAGCAGCAGCTTGAGTCATCGTCCAACCCGCAGGGATGAGCGCAAGCTGCTGCTCGCCTGCTAGCACCGCTTCGGCGTAGCATCCTTGTCCGGCGCGCATGCCGAAGACACGATCACCTGGGACGAACTCCCGGACAGCCGCGCCAACTTGTGTCACGATGCCCGCAAAATCCCAACCCGGGATGTAGGGAGTATGAAGTCCCCAGATGCCATCAAACATGCCCTGGCGGATGTAGACATCGGTGAGGACGACGCCGGCGGCATGGTTGGCGACCAGGATCTCGTCTGGAGCGGGAGTGGGAGTCGGCAAGTCCGCCAGCTGGAGCTGGTCGGCATCTCCATAGCGGGCGACGACAGTGGCCTTCATGATCTCAGGATGGTGGAACGGGACAAGGCGCGATATCAGATCTATGCCTGGCTTGTCGTACTCTTGCGATCGAAATTCGGGTGGATCTTCGGCGACAATAGAGGTAATGACCGAAATTGTGAAAATCACTGGTCGTGAGATTCTCGACTCTCGCGGCAACCCCACTGTTGAAGCTGATGTTTTGCTGGCTGACGGCACCCTTGGTCGGGCTGCGGTTCCCAGCGGCGCCTCCACCGGCGAACACGAAGCCGTTGAACTCCGCGATGGCGAAAAGGAACGCTACCTTGGCAAGGGCGTGCAACGCGCTGTCGCCAACGTGAACGAAGTTCTGGGCAAGAACCTGATCGGCCTTGATGCCACGCGCCAGGCTGAAATCGATCGTCTGATGATCTCCATTGACGGCACGCCGAACAAGGCGAACCTCGGCGCCAACGCGCTGCTGGCCGTCTCGATGGCCACGGCGCGCGCTGCCGCCGCCAGCCAGCTCACCCCGCTTTACCGCTACCTTGGCGGCGTGAACGCCCACATTCTGCCGGTGCCGATGATGAACATTCTCAACGGTGGCGCCCACGCGGACAATTCGGTCGACCCCCAGGAATTCATGATCGCTCCGATCGGCGCGAGCAGCTTCAAGGAAGCGCTGCGCATGGGCGCGGAAGTGTTCCACACGCTGAAGGGCGTGCTCAAGAAGAAGGGCTACTCGACCTCGGTAGGCGACGAAGGTGGTTTTGCGCCGTCGCTCAAGTCGAACCAGGAAGCCGTCGACGTGATTCTCGAAGCCGTTGTGAAGGCTGGCTATACGCCTGGTGACCAGATCGCGCTCGCGCTCGATTGCGCCGCCAGCGAAATGTTCGACAAGACCAAGAAGAAGTACGTGTTCAAGAAGAGCGACAACAGCGAGTACACCTCGGAAGAAATCGTCGCGCTGTGGGAAAGCTGGGTGAAGCAGTACCCGATCATCTCGATCGAAGACGGCCTTGACGAAAACGACTGGGACGGCTGGAAGCTCATCACCGAACGCCTTGGCAACAAGATCCAGCTGGTGGGCGACGATTTGTTCGTCACCAACACCGAGATCCTCGCCAAGGGCATCGAGAAGGGCATCGCCAACTCGATCCTGATCAAGGTGAACCAGATCGGTACGCTGACGGAAACGCTCGAAGCCATGGCCATGGCCGCCGGCGCCAACTACACGGCGATGGCCAGCCACCGCTCGGGCGAAACCGAAGACACCTTCATCGCTGATCTCGCTGTGGCCACGGGTTGCGGTCAGATCAAGACCGGTTCGGCCTCGCGCACGGATCGCATCGCCAAATACAACCAGTTGCTCCGCATTGAAGAAGAGCTCGGCTCCTCGGCCAAGTACGCGGGCAAGAAGGCGTTCAAGCAGTAATGTCCCGGCCTTCACTCGTTGTACTCACGATCCTCGACGGCTTTGGCTGGCGCGAGGAAACGGAAGGCAACGCTGTTGTCGCCGCCCACAAGCCGAACTTTGACCGGCTGTGGGCGGCCAACCCCCACACGCTGATCGAGGCCTCGGGCCCGTGGGTGGGGCTGCCGAAGGGGCAGATGGGCAACAGCGAAGTCGGCCATCTCAATATCGGTTCGGGCCGCATTATCCGCATGGATGTGTCGCGCATCGACTACGCCATTGAGACCGGCGAGTTCTTTGCACTGCCGGAACTGAAAGACGCGATGAAGACCAGGCGTCTGCACCTGCTGGGTCTGGTGAGCGATGGTGGTGTGCACTCGATGAACACGCACCTTTATGCGCTCATCGACATGGCGACCCGGGAAGGCGTCGAAGAGATTTTCGTGCACTGCTTCATGGACGGCCGCGATACGCCGCCGCAATCGGGCGCCGGCTTTATCGAAGACCTCCAGAAGCACCTCGGCAAGGCGAAGATCGCCTCGGTGATGGGGCGCTACTACGCCATGGATCGCGACAAGCGCTGGGAGCGCGTGGAACAGGCCGCCGTGGCGATGACCACGGGCGCGCCCAAGACCAACACCTCGCCGCTGGCCGTGATGCAGGAAAGCTATGCGGCTGGTGTGACGGATGAGTTTGTCGAGCCGGTGACGATCGTCGATGCCGCGGGCAAGCCCGTTGGTCTGATCGAGGCTGGCGACTCGTGCATCTTCTTCAACTACCGCGCCGACCGCGCACGTGAGATCACCGAGCGGCTGACGCGTGAAGGCAGCAATCTGCGCTTCACGATGATGACGCAGTACGATCGCACGTTCTCGCACCCCTATGTGTTCAAGGCCGAATCGCACACCAACGTGTTGGGCGAGTGGCTGTCGAAGCATGGTGTGGCCAATCTGCGCGTGGCCGAGACGGAGAAGTATCCGCATGTGACGTTCTTCTTCAACGGCGGCGTGGAAAAGCCTTACGAGAAGGAAGGGCGTGAGATGGTGGCCTCGCCCAAGGTAGCCACCTATGACCTGATGCCCGAGATGTCGGCCGCTGGCGTCTGCGACGTCGTGGTTAAGGGCATCGAATCAAAACAGTACGGCGTGATTGTGGTGAATTTTGCCAACCCCGACATGGTGGGACATTCCGGCGTGTTTGAAGCGGCCAAGAAAGCCGTTGAGACTTCGGATGTGTGTCTCGGCAAAATCGCCGCCGCCCTGGAGGCCCATGGCGATTACTCCTGGATCATCACGGCGGATCACGGCAATGCCGAAACAATGATCGACCCGGTGACCAAGGGCGTCCACACGTATCACACCACCAACCCGGTGCCGGTGATCGTGGTGGATCGGGATAACCGTCCGCTGCGTACCGATGCGGCTGACGAACGTGGCAGCCTGCGCGACCTCGCCCCGACGATTCTCGATCTGCTGGGATTGCCCAAGCCGGCTGAGATGACGGGTGAATCGCTGCGAAGCTAGCTCTACTGAATCAAACAACAAAAAGGCCCGCTCCGGTTGGAGCGGGCCTTTCTGCTTACTGCAGTTGGATAAATTTACAGCTTCGGCAGGATGACGGCGTCGATCACGTGGATCACACCGTTGTCGCAAGCAATGTCAGCCTTCACAACATTGGCCTTGTCGATCGTGACCTTGCCACCCTTGGCGACCAGCTTGGCCGACTGGCCATTGACGGTCTTGGCGGGGCCGGTCTTCACGTCAGCGGCCATCACCTTGGCGCCCACCACGTGATAGGTGAGAACAGCCTTGAGCTTGTCGGGGTTGGCGGCCAGCATGTCAAGCGTGGCCTTGGGAACTTTGGCAAAAGCTTCATCCGTCGGAGCGAAGACCGTAAACGGACCAGCGCCCTTGAGCGTGTCCACGAGGCCGGCCTTCTTCACCAGTTCAACGAGGGTCTTGAAGCTGCCAGCCGACACGGCGGTGTCAACGATGTCAGCGGCAAAGCTCATGCTGGCCGAGGTCAGAAGCAGAAAAGTAGAAAGAATCGCCTTCTTCATTGAAGTTCTCCTGTGTGTAGAAAGATGTCTTGTCTTTCACTCACACTGATGAGGACTTAAGTAGGGAAGAGCTAAATAATTTTCTTTAGTGGGCGGCAGTGACGAGTTGGGCCACTTCTTCGCGATCGCCGACCTTCAGGCTGATCTCGGTGTCAGCTGCCATTTCGGACTTGAGCGGCACCTTGAGGAAGCCCTGGGCGAGTTCGGCGTGGCTGAGAACGAGCTTCTCACCACCCAGCAGGAGTTGGGCTCGTTCGGCACCGGCAATCGCGGGCGCCTCCGGGTTCCAACGGGCCTTCAGATCACCGTCATCGAATACGAGCTCGAAGCCGAGACTGGGAGAAGGAGCCTGAGCGGCTTGCAACTGATGCTGGCGGTTCCACTGAAGAGCGAGCACGGTGCCGATGGCAACAACGCCAGCGAGCATGGCAGTGCCGATTGCCAGTCCCAGAGAGAAGCTCTTGCGAGCCGGCTTGGGCTCATCGAGGGCAACTCCCGGAATCGTGGCCGCGCCTTCCGTGACAATTGGCTTCAGCGAGAGCTGGGCGGTGGGCTGCTGGTGTTCGAATTCACCCGCGGCATTGCGGACATAGACTGCGGCTTCGGTGTTGCGCTGGTGGCTGGGACGAAACACAACGGCGAAGTGCCAGTTTTCGGTGAAGTGTTTTTCGTGGAACGTCACGTCGTGGGATTCAAAATCCAGATCGCCACGCGTGCGGGAGCGGAACCAGCCGAGAGGTTCCATGCCTTCAAGGCTGGAATCATTGAGCTTGAGCAGCTTGCGGAAGGCCTGCTCTTCCTTTTCGTTCAGATAGAAGTGGGAAGTAGCATCTTTACCGCGCACAGCCGGGCGCCAATCGAGCACTTCAATCGTGCCGCCCGTACGCTTGCCGTACAGTACGCCACCCATATCGTTGCCTTTGCCCCCACGGCTGTAATAGGTGGAAGCGACGTAACCCTGCAGCTGCTCCAGCAATCCGGCAGCCCATGCAACCTCTGAAATGCCCTGACGACCGTCGAGCCAGTTGATGTGACTGTAGCCCGATTTGTCGAGAGCGATCTCAGGTTGTACGATGTTCAGAGTCGTCAAAACATTCCCTCCAAGTTGATGATTTTGAGTGGCTTCTCCTCCACGCAAATCATCTATTACCAGTGTGAAACCTGAGGAAATATAGTCAATCGCGATTTGGTAATGGTATTTAAGGTTTACTCCTAGGACCTTAGTCCCGCTTCTTCGCTTTTCCTTCCATTTTGGGGCGCCGGCTCATATAAACTGTTCAAGAACTCATTCATCCCTATGCAAACGAAACGACTTGGAAACAGCGATCTCGAGATCACGCCGCTCGGCGTGGGCGCCTGGGCCATCGGTGGTGGCGGGTGGGCCTTTGGCTGGGGGCCCCAGGACGATAACGAATCGATCGACGCGATTCGCGGCGCCATCGACGCCGGCATGAACTGGATCGACACGGCGGCCGTTTATGGGCTTGGCCACTCGGAAGAGGTGGTTGCCAAGGCTGTTGCGGGCATGTCGCGCAAGCCATACATCTTTACCAAGTGTGCCCGCGTGTGGGACGAGAAGGGGCAGATCGGCAAGTGCCTCAAAGCCGATTCGATTCGTCGGGAGGTAGAGGCGAGCTTGCGCCGGCTCAAGGTGGATGTGATTGATCTCTACCAGGTGCATTGGCCCGAACCAGATGAAGATGTGGAGGAAGGCTGGGCCGAGATGGCGCGGCTCAAGCAAGAAGGCAAAGTGCGATGGATTGGTGTTTCCAATTTCAGCGCCGAGCAGATGAAGCGCGCCCAGGCAATCGCGCCGATCACCTCGCTGCAGCCGCCCTACTCGCTGGTGCAGCGCGAAATCGAGGCGGAGATTCTGCCTCACGCCGCCACGACGAACGTTGGCGTGATCGTTTATTCCCCCATGAAGAACGGCCTGCTGAGCGGACGCATGACCAAGCAGCGTGTTGAGAATCTGCCCGAGGATGACTTCCGCCGCCGTAGCCCCTACTTCCAGGAGCCGCGCCTCACGGCGACGCTCGATCTGGTCGAAGACCTGCGCGGGCTGGCGGCAAAGTATGACTGCTCGGTGGGTGAATTGTCGATCGCGTGGGCGCTACGGCATCCGGCGGTGACGGGGGCCATCGTTGGCTTGCGCAACCGCGGTCAGTTGGATGGCGTGCTCAAGTCCGCTAAGCTGAACGTAGAGGCTGGAGATTTTCAGCAAATTGAAAATCTCATCGTTAAGCACGGCCTCTAATAAAGAGAACTGTGTCCGCATCTTTTTTCACCACATTAGGTCTGGCTCTCGATTCGATTCGGGCACACCGGTTACGCAGCTTCCTGACGTTGTTGGGAGTGGTGATCGGTGTGGCCAGCGTCATCATTGTCGGCGCCGGTATTGAAGGTCTCGGCATGACCGCCGAGGAGACGACGTCAAAGGCGTTTGGTACGGATTCGTTCCTGCTGGCGCAGATCGCCAATGTGGGCCGGTTGACTCCCAAGGAGCGCGCCGCGCGCTTGCGCAATAACCGGCAGTTGCGGCGCGATGACCTCGATTACCTGCGCTCGAGCACGGGAGAACAGGTGCAGTACAGCCCTTATCTGAACCGCATTGACGACGTAAAGCACGACGAGAATATTCTCGAAGCCGCCAGCATCATTGGCGTTGCCGCAGAGCTGCCCGAGATCCGCGAAGTCGCCGTGGTTGAGGGCCGTTTCTTCACCGAGCAGGAAGCGCACAACAAGGCTTTCGTCGCCGTGGTGGGCCAGGACATCACATCCGCCTTCTTTCCTGGCGGCTCGGCAATCGGGCAATCGATCAAGGTGCATGGCTACGAGTTCCGCATCATCGGCATTCAGGAAAAGCTCGGGTCAAGCTTTGGCCGCAGCCAGGACAATTCGGTTTACATGCCGGACACGACTTTTGAAAAGCTCTACGGCCCGGCCCGTTCGCTGAGCATCTTTGCTCGCGCCCGTCCCGGCACGGGGCTGGGAATGAACGATGCCCTTGAGGTCACTCGTGGCGCCATGCGCATCCGCAATCATCTGGGGCCCAAGAAAGAAGACAACTTCGACTTTCTCACCCCCGATTCGATCCGCGGTTTTATCGACAACATCCTGGGCCTGATCCGCGTCGTCGTGGTACCCGTGACGTTGATCTCGCTGGTGGTGGGTGGCATCGTGATCATGAACATCATGCTTGTCAGCGTCACCGAACGCACCAAGGAGATCGGCATCCGCAAGTCGCTCGGCGCCCGCTCCTCCGACATTCTGACGCAGATTCTCACCGAGAGCTTTATCATCTCCTCGCTCGGAGGAATCCTCGGCATCATCATTGCGTGGGGGATGGTGCAGGTGTTGATTACCCTGCTTGAGGCGAAGATGCGAATCACCGCGCCTTACGTGTTGCTGGCCGTGTTTGTTTCGAGCGGGGTCGGCCTGATCTCCGGCTGGTACCCCGCTCGACGCGCCGCCCAGATGGATCCGATTGAAGCCTTGAGGGCCGATTAGCCATGAGTGTTCCGGTAACTGAAACCATTTTGCTGGCGGCCGATTCTGTTTGGTCGAATCGCTTCCGCTCCGGCCTTACGATCCTTGGAATCGTCATCGGCATCACGACCGTGGTTACGGTGGCGAGCCTGCTGACGGGTGTGCGTCAGGGCGTCGTAACGTTCTTTGAAGAGTTTGGCCCCGATTCGATTTTTGTGTCGCGGTTCTCGGGCGACCCCAATTCAGGCGGCTCTCCGAAAGAACAGAAGCGGCGGCCGATCGAGGCGAGCTACGCCGAGTTTATTGAACGCACCAGCCCTTCGATCGATCAGGTGGCTGTATCGGTTTTCATCCCCACTGTCCAGGGTGGCAAGGCGCTCACTGCGAAGGTGCCGGGCTTTGAAAGCGACACGATTGGCCTGCAGGGACGCTCCGCAAACAGCTATCTGGTGCAGCCGCGCGAGATGCGCGCCGGTCGCGTGTTTACCCCCGACGAGGGCAATCGCAATCTGCGCGTGTGCGTGATTGGCGCCAGCGTCGCCGAGGCGCTGTTTCCCGACGGGCAGGTGGTCGGCAAATCAATCATTGTCGACGGCAGCGAGTATCGCGTGCTGGGTGTTTTCGAGAAAGCCAAGGGCGGCTTCTTTGGCGAGAATGGCCTCGATCGAAACATCGAGATTCCGCTCTCCGTGGCGAGGCAGAAGTACCCCTTCGCCAACAACATCTTTTTGACGGGTCGCGCCCGTGAGGGCATGCGTGAGCAGGCTTTCGATGAGATGCAGGCTGCCATGCGCCGCATTCGCGCGCTCAAGCCCGGCCAGGAGAATGACTTCAATATCTCGACCGCCGATCAGATCATCCAGCAGTTCGACAAGATTACTGGTTTGATTGTGCTTGTATCAATCGCGATCTCGGGGCTGGGTCTGCTGGTGGGTGGCATCGGGGTGATGAACATCATGTTGGTCAGCGTCACGGAACGCACGCGTGAGATTGGTATCCGCAAGGCGCTTGGCGCGCGGCGGCCCGATATCGTGTTTCAGTTCCTGCTGGAAGCCTCGAGCTTGACCGTAATGGGAGGCGTGATCGGCATCATCTTTGCGATTCTGGTGACATTGCTTGTGTCGGCCCTGGTGCCGTCTCTGCCGAGCTCCACTCCAGCCTGGGCGATCATTGCCGGGCTTCTGGTGAGTGTTTTTACTGGCATCTTCTTTGGAACGTGGCCTGCGGTTAAGGCGGCTCGTCTAGACCCGGTTGAGGCGTTGCGCTACGAATAAGGTCCCCTTACGGTTCTTTCCGGGTGACGCGACCAAAGTACTAATGATTATTTGAGGTGTACTTAAGTGTTTCACTTAGTTGAAGCTGCCCCCCATTCCGTTGAATATAGAGATAACCAAAGAGCACGGAGTACTAGAACATGCACCTCACCAGTTTCAAAGCGCTGGCTTCGGCCCTAAACCGCCTCCAAAATGACACGAACGGCCAGGATCTGGTCGAGTACGCGATGCTGACCGGCTTCATGGTCATCGCGATCTGGGCGCTGTTTCCGACGGAAATTGTTCCCTCGATCAGCAGCATTTTCGCCCGCTTGTTGAACATCGCTTCCACCCTCGTACCGTAAGGCTGGCGTGGCGGGTTTTCTCTCCCTCCGACTTTGGTTTCCCGCCCCTTTGGTCATACAGTAGTTGTATGGAAATTCAGCCCTCACCGGCGCTGGTGGAGATCGCTGTTCTTGACGATGATAATGATTTCCGCAACTACATGGAAGACGTCCTTGTAGAGGACCAGCAGTTCGCCGTCCGTGGCTATTCTCATCCTGAAGATCTTTTCCTCGCCGCCGAGCAGCGGCTGCCCGACATTGTTCTGCTCGACATGAAAATGGGCGATTTCCAGGGCGAGCAGGTTCTCGATCAATTGCTCACCCGCTGGCCCACCCTTTGCGTCATCATCGTTACCGGCTACCCCTCGCTCGATGACATGCGCGCCGCCCTCAAGCGCAAAGCGTTCGACTACCTCACCAAGCCCTTCAGCCTGGCCCAACTGCGATCCACGCTCAATCACGCCATCGAGACCTTCGGGCTCGGCCGTGCAGCCCAGGATCGGCTGCGCGAGCGTCTTGGCCACCGCATCAAGCTGCTGCGTGTGGAAAAGGACTGGAGCTTGAAGGACGTTGCCGCCGCCACCAAATTGAGTGTGAGCCAGATCAGCTCGATTGAGCGTGGCGCGCATCTGCCGTCGCTTGAGAGCTTTCTTGCCATCTGCAAGGCGTTCGACAAGAAGCCGAGCGAGATCCTCGCCTCAATCGAGTTTTAGCAGTCGCGCAATCGCCTGCTCATGCGCCGCGAATAACACCGGCCAGTGGAACTCGCGTGCCGCCCTTGCGGCGGCTCTTGACCCGAGCGATTCAGCCAGCGCTGGATCCTCCCGCAGGCGCCGGATCGCCGCGGCGAGTTCGCGCACATTGCCCGGTTCCACCAGTAGGCCATCCCAACCATCGGTGATAACGCTCGGGATGCCGCCGCTCCAGGTGGAGATGATCGGCATGCCGCAAGCCGCGGCCTCGCACAATGCCCGCCCCATCGTTTCGACATCGCGTAGTCCCGTGCGCTGGTCCACCACTTCACGACTCGACAGCACAAACACATCAGCCGCGTGCATGTACTCGCGCAGGTCCGCGTGACTCACATACCCGAGCAGCCGCACACAATCGGTGAGTGCACTGGCGGCGATACGTTGTTCCACGCTTGCGCGCTCGCGCCCTTCACCCGCGATCAACAACTCCACCTCCAGCCCTTCGCCGCGCAACTGGGCCACGGCTGCAAGCAACGTATCGAGTCCCTTCTTTGCCACCAGCCGGCATGCCGTCAACAGGTAGAACGCCTGAGGCTTCAAGCCCAGTTGAGCGCGTTCGCTACTCACCCGGGTGAAGAACTCGACATCCACACCGCCGGGCAATGTTTCCACTGTTGACTCTCGCGCCACCACATCATGGAGCAGACCACGGGTGAACTCCGAGTTCGCGAAGATGCAGGACATCTGCCTTGCTGATCGGCACATCACCGCGCGACGTTGCTTGAGCAGTAGGCCCTCGAGCCGCTCTGGCCATTCCCACTTGCGCCAGCGTCGATACAGTTGCCGCTCCACCCAGGGCACATCGAGCAGCCGGCTGCCCCAGCGAAAGGGCCACGCAATCCATGGCCGCAGGACGTCATTGCCGGCACTGCGGCAGAGCGCCGGTTTGCCGAGTGTTCCCGCTGCTTCGCCGTAGTAGACAGTGGATGAATAGATGAGGTCTGCATTGATCTCGCGCGCCAGTCGCGTGATTTTGTCGACGTTGGCCTGGTAGGCAACGCGGGACAACACCCGATGCACAGGGAAGGGAAACGCCGGCACTGCTGCCGGCCCGGCCTCATAGCGATACGTCACCACCACGATCTCGTAGCCGCGTTGGTGGAGCCATTCGCACAGCGCGACGGCGTGCGTCTGCATGCCGCCGAACGACGGCGGAAATTCCGTCAGGACGAGGAGCAAACGTTTGGCCATAGTTGGGGGTAATATGGATGTATAGTTTTGAGGTTGGCTGTGGTCGGTATGTCGTAAAGAATGTCTGGCACGGATTCCCTCACGAACGATCAATAGCAGTACCAAGTTTAGGAGACATTGATGACGAACATTTACGTAGGGAACCTTTCCTTCCGTACTACCGAGGTGGATCTGGAAGCAGCTTTTTCTGTTTACGGAACCGTCGACAAAGCAACGATCGTGAAAGAGCGCGAAACGGGTCGCAGCCGCGGCTTCGGTTTCGTGGAAATGCCTAATGCCGAAGAAGCACAGCGTGCGATTACTTCCATGAACGGGAAGGATCTCGGTGGCCGCGCCCTGCAGGTCAACGAAGCCCGTCCGCGTGAAGAGCGTGGTCCCCGTCCTGGTGGTGGCGGTGGTGGTCGTCCCGGTGGCTTCAACCGTGACCGCCGCGAGCCCCGCTGGTAGTCGCTTTACTCAACTTTAGTTTTCAAGCCGGGCGGAGGAGCGATCCTCCGCTCTTGCTTTTCATACAGCTCGCCAAACTGTTCTTCGATCCAGCGAAACGCCGCCTCGAGTCCTTCACGCTCGTAGACAATTCCGATGCGGGCCTCCACTTCGCTGGCCTCACCCTTTACCTGCAGCACGCGGTTGGCCGTCATGCGAATCGCCCGCTCGTTATCGATTCCGCCGCCTTCACTCAGGATCTTCTGTCGCGCGTAGAGCGCCAGCACCGCATCCCCAATCCACGCCTTTTCGAGCACCTCGCGCCGCTTGTTCTTTGCTCCCGTGTTCACTCTTACTCAAGTCTACGGGAAAAGTTTTCCTTGACGCTGTACGCGGCTGCTCGCTACCCTAACGACAGTCCTCGGTTCAGGGAATCTGGTGTGAATCCAGAACTGCCCCGCAGCGGTAAACGGGAACGACCGGCGCACTCATGGCACTGGGCTCATTCGAGCCTGGGAAGCCGCGCCCAGTAGGCCCTTTCGATTGCCCGTAAGTCCGAATACCTGCCAGGGATCGCCATGCCAAAAGGCATGCGCATTTTCCGAAAGGCTCCGAAGGGGAGTTCAGCGGATGCACAGCCGTATTGTCTTTTCACTACTATTCTCATCAGTCCTGATGGCTGCCGGCCCACAGATCGCCGGTCGTCTTGAAGATCCACAAGGCAAGCCAGTTTCCGGCGCCCGAGTGCAGGTTTTTGCACTGGGTGTCAATACTCCCACTGTCACCACTTCCAGCGCCTCTGGCGCCTTCAGTGTCGAGGTGCCGCTATCGGCTGAGTACCTCCTCAGCGCCACCTCGCTGAATCTCGCTACGGCCGAAGCGCTACGTCTTGAGAAGCCGGCCAGCGATGTCGTGCTGCGGCTGGTGCCGACGGCTACGCGCACTACGATCAGCGTGACGGCTGATGCCGTGCCCACCACGGTTGAAGACTCGGGTAAGGCCTTCGACATTCTCGACCTCGAATCTCTTTCTCGTCGTAATGAGGTCTTCCTCCTCGAATCGCTGCGCAACACGCCCGGCATGCAGGTGCAACAGATTGGTGGCCCCGGCGCGCAGGCTCGCATTGTCACCCGCGGTCTGCGTACAGCGGATACGGCCATCCTGATCGATGGCTTTCGCTTCCGCGACACCACAGGCACGCAGGGCGACGCCGGTGGATTGCTGACCGATCTCATGGTGGTCAACCCCGATCGCTTTGAGGCCTGCCGTGGCAGCGAGTCGTCGCTCTATGGCACCAGCGCCATTGGTGGCACGGTCAATATCGTGACTGATAGTGGCGGCGGCCCGACGCATGGCCAGGTGGAGTTTGAAGGAGGCGGCCTCGGCTTTCTTCGTGGTCTGGCCAAGGCCAGCGGCACGGCCGGCACGCTGCAGTGGTCCGCGGCGGTCAACCATCTCAATGTGCTCAACGGCATTGATGGTCGCGATCCCTATCGCAATACCGGCACGCAAGGCAGCCTCCGCTATGCGATCTCTCCCAAAACATCTTTGACCGGCCGCGTTTTTTCAACTGAGGCCTTCCAGATCTACAACGGCGCGCCCGCCGCGCGCTCTGGTGTGACGTTCCCCTCCGGCACCATCCCCGGCACCCTCGACTTCTTCTCGCCGCAGCAGGACGATCCAGACGCTCGCCGCGCCACGCGCACCATCATGGCCATGGCCGGCCTCGATCATCAGATCACGAGCAAGCTCAATCTTCGTGTGCAGTACAACCGCCTCTACTCCAATCGCTACGATGCCAATGGTCCGGCGGGTACGGGCTTTCAGGCGCGTTTCCGCGACTTCAATCGCTTCAAGGGTGAGCTCGACACAGCAGCCGCGCGCCTCAGCTACAACTGGGCCCGCCGCCAGGTGTTGCTCATCGGCTACGAATTCGAGCGTGAGCGCTTCTACAACTTCGGCGACGATAACAACCCTGTCGCCGCGGCGCGCAACCAGCGCACCGTCAGCATCAACCAGTTTTCGAACGCCTTTTACGTCCAGCAACAGTTCCGCTTCTTCTCGGGCCTGATGATCAACCTCAGCGGCCGCGTGCAGGACTTCAAACTGCAGCAGCCCAACTTCTACGGCGCTCCGGCCTTCTATGCCGCGGGCAATCTCTCATCGCCGCCACGCGCACTCACCGGTGATGCCTCGATCGCGTACCTTTTTGCCCGCACGGGCACCAAGATGCGCGCCCACATCGGTAGTGCTTATCGTGCCCCGTCTCTTTACGAACGCTTCGGCACCGCTCTGTTCTCCACCCGCTATTCGGTGTACGGTGATCCCAACCTGCAGCCCGATCGCGCGATCTCGATCGATGCGGGTATCGACCAGTATCTGTTCTCGAACAAGGCCAAGGTCTCGGCCACCTACTTCTACACGCGGTTGCAGCAGGTGATCGGTTTCGGCCCCGTGCCTCGTGAGCCGTATGGCCGCTCAAGCGGCTACTTCAACACGGGTGGAGCGCTGGCGCGCGGTGTCGAGCTTTCCACTTCGCTGCAGCCCATCCGCAAGTGGTCCCTGCAATCGAGCTATACCTTTACTGGCACGCTCGAGCGTCGCCCGATCTTTCTCACCGGTGAGCTGCAATCGCAGCGCGTCTTTCCGCATACGTTCGGCTTGACGAGCACCTGGTTCTTCACCGATCGCTTTGATGTCACCGTGGACTACTTCGCCGCCTCGAGCTACCTCGCGCCGTTCTTCGTGTCCACTGGCAGCCGCGCCTTCCGCTTCGCTGGCCCACGTAAGGCCGATATCGCATCGCGCTATCGCATCCCCGTCACCGACAAGCAATCCCTCGAGCTCTTCACGCGTCTCGAGAACATCAACAACCGCACCTACTACGAAGCCGGATACCTGACTCCCGGTTTCTGGGGTACCGCCGGTATCCGCTGGCGGTTTTAAACGAAAAAGGGGCAGACGTGGTGTACATCCACGCCTGCCCCCGTTTCGACCACAAGGAGCTTATTCAGCCGCTTTGAGCAGGTAGCTCGGAGTCGGCTTTGAGATGCCAAAGTTGCGTGCCGCCACGCCCACCTTCACTGCCGTCATGCCGTAGTTGGCAACCGTCAGCGCGTTGGCGAGCGTCGGATTCTTTCTGGCGATAAAGTGTTGGCCCACCAGGATCCCACCCACCATACCCATCTTGATCCCCATCCCTTTGGCGCCGAACGTGCCGTTCGAGCTACGCAGCAGGGGGTTGGCTTCGATCTTGCCCCACGAGGAGCTCACGTCCACAAAGCTCGCGGCGGTAAGCGCCACAGCGCTCCACATCCAGCGCTTCTGGGCCTTCTCCATCACTCGGGCTTCTTCCTTCAAATTCTTCGGGTGTTCGATTACCTCAGCAAAGCTCAGTGAAGCAGTGAGGGTGGCAAGTACGGTCAGCACCAGTAGGTTGCGCATGGTAGGTTGTGGTCTCCTTTGGGTCCTATTTCGAGCCCGCCGGACCTTCCTGGTGTCGGCGTCAAGCTCGAATTCAGTGTCGTCTGAAGACGTCGGGAAAACACGTTACTTTCGGCGTTCTCGTACCGGCTGATTGGTCTTGGTTCAGAAGGAATATCCCCTACGGCACTATCCCTTACGCGCGTTTGCTAGCCTAGCCTCTTATGAAGCGCATTGCCCTGATTTTTCTGCCGTTTCTGCTGGCTGCACAAGTGCCGCTCACCCCAGCGGACTCCGGTTCCCGCCCCGTCCGTTTGCTGATTACAAATGCAAACGTGATCGACGGCTCCGGCACGCCGGCCAACGGCCCCCGCACGATCACCATTGAGGGCAATCGCATCGTGAGCGTCGCGCCTGGCGCGGGGCGTCCCGGGCCGAATGACAAGGTCATTGATGCGGCAGGCAAGTACGTTCTGCCGGGCCTCATTAATTTGCACGCTCACATTCAGGATGAGCGCGCTGGCTACCCCATGCGTCAGGAGTATCAGTTCCAGGTATGGCTGGCCTCGGGGATCACTTCCGTTCGCGACGTTGGCAGCAACTTCGACAAGTCCAAGGCGCTTCGGGCGCAGTCGCAGGCCAACTCGATCATCGCCCCGCGCTTGTATCTCTACCAGGTGCTCGGCATGAACCCCGCCCCCTCGACTGCCAACGAAGCCGCCATTCGCTCTCGTGTCCGCCAGATCCGCGACAACGGCGCCGATGGGTTGAAGTTCTTCGAGATCTCCGACTGGGCCATGGGCATCATGCAGGACGAAGCCCACAAGCTCGGCCTGCGCACCGCCCACCACGCCGCCGTTGCCGAAACCAACGCCTGGCATGACATCAAATACGGCACCACCTCCATCGAGCACTGGTATGGCATCCCCGACGCCGCCCTGAAGGACGGCGTGCAGAATTTCCCCGCCAGCTTCAATCACCAGTACGAAGTTGACCGGTTCCGCTACGCCGGCCACCTCTTCCGCCAGGCCGATCCTGTCAAGTTGGGGCAGGTACTCGACGGCATGGTTAAGGCCAACGTTGCCTGGAGCCCCACGCTCAATATCTATGAGGCCGCCCGCGACCTTTTGCGCTACCAGACGCAGCCCTTCTTTGCCGAGTACCTCCACCCGGCGCTTGAAAAGTTCTTCGCCCCCGATCCGAACAACCACGGCAGCTTCTTCCTCAACTGGACTTCCGCCGACGAAGCCGAGTGGCGCCACAACTACAACCTCTGGCTCGGTGCCGTCCGGGATTTCGGCCGCCGCGGCGGCCTGATCGGCATTGGCGAGGACGCCGGGTTCATCTACAACCTCTATGGCTTTGGCCTCATCCGCGCTCTTGAGCTACATCAGGAGGCGGGCTTCCACCCCCTGCAGGTCATCACCCAGGTCACTTCGAACAACGCGAAAATCATGGGTAAGGAAACCGAACTCGGCTATGTCCGCGCCGGTTACCTCGCCGATCTGATCGTGGTCGACGGCAATCCGCTCGCCGACTTCCGCATCCTCTACCCCCAGACCAAAGGCGTGCCTCAATCCGGCAAAATCGCCTGGACGATCAAGGACGGCATCCCCTATCACACCCCCACGCTTACCCGGAACGTTAAGGCCATCGTCGAGCAGGATCGCAAGAATCCCCCGGCGCGGCTTCCCAACCACAGCGGTGGCGATGAAGAGGCCCATTAGGCATACCCCCTAAAAAGTGATAGGCCTACTTATGTTTCCTGCTAAGACTCCGATTCTCATTGCAGGTAGCGTATGTCCAAGACCTCCACGAAACAATCGCTTTCTCTGACGCTCGACCGGATTCAGGCCACTCTTTCCGAGCTCCGTCAGACAGAAGCCCTCGAAGCGCAGGTGCACGAGATGGTGGTGATGAAACGTCATCGCCTGGATGCCCTGATGACCGAGTTCATCGAGCTGTCGGCCGAAGGCGCGCCGGCCATCTCGCAGGTGCTGGCTTCGCTCGAGGCCCCGGCCCCGATCGCCGCGCCCGCTCCGGTGGTGGCGCCGGTCGCCGCTCCGGTGCCTGAGCCCGTCGTTGCGAAGGCCGCCGTTGCCCCCGCAATTGAGCGACCGCGTCCCGCCGTCGAAGACATGCAGCTCACCGCTCATGGCACTTATGGCGCCCCGCGCGATCTGCTGAAGGATCGTCCCACTCCCACCGCCCAGCACGTGCTCGACAGCCTCAACCGCTTGATGACCGGCATTAAAGACATGCCTTCCAAGCAAGCCAGCGCAATCGCCTAGCCGTTTCGTTGCCGGGATGGTAGGATCCCCTTGGGGGTCCTGAATGATTTCTAACATTCTGTTTCCAGTCGATTTCTCCGCCGCCTGCGCTGATGCCGCCAAATCGGTCAGCGCCTGGGCCGCCCGTTTTCCAGCGCGTGTGGAGTTGGTGCATGTTTTCGACTCTTCAAGCCTGCTGCTTTTTGACAGCCTTGACCTGACACGGGAGCTGGTACAGCTGCGCTCCGCCGCGCAGGATCGTCTGGACACCTACCTCACGGATACCTTTGCCGGCTTGACGGTGCGTCGTACCGTGCTTGAGGGCAATCCCTCGCAGAAACTCATCGAGTTTGCCGCAGCGAACGGCGTGGACCTGATCATGATGCCCACGATGGGCTACACGCGCTTCCGTCAGATGCTGCTGGGTTCAGTTACCGCCTCGGTCTTGCATGATTCTGAGCTACCCGTCTGGACCAGCGCTCACAGCGCGACAACCACTCCCACCGCCGTGCCGCGTCGCATCATTTGCGCCGTCGATTGTGGCGAGCATACCGCTCCCGTGCTTAAATTCGCCACTTCCCTTGCTTCCACCCTCGGCGCCAGCCTGAAGGTCATCCATTCCCGTCGCGCCATCCCCGAAAAGTTCGACAGCGGCATCGCCGAGCGCGCTCATCGTTTTGTGGTTCGTAGCGCGGCCGAAGACTACTCGTCGCTCACGGCCAACATCCCTGGCGTGCCCCCGCTCGAGATTATTGAGGGTGAATCTCTGATTGCCGACCTTCAGGCCGCCGTCACGCGTGAGGACGCCGACCTGCTGATCATCGGCCGTGGTCACATCCAGGGCTTCCTCGGGCGACTGCGCAGCAACGCGCATGACATTATCCGCCTTTCGGGTTGCCCGGTTCTCAGTATCTGATCAGCATGCCCGCCGCCGAGGCCAGCAGCAAACCACCAAACCATAACGTGGCCCGGTGGCGGAACAAACCTCGCCCCACGACTATCGCAACGCCAAACTTGAACAGCGTATTGGCCATGCATCCGGCGGCGATCGCCAGCGCGGCAGTACCCGCGTCTCCTCCCACCCTTGCCATCGATACCGTCATTGCATCCACATCCGTCAACCCCAACACCGCCCCCGTCGCCACCATGCCCGCCTGTCCCCAGGCCCCTTTTACGAGCGAGATCCCGAACAGCATGAGCTGAAACAGCACCGCCAGCTTCAGCGCCGGCCAAACCTCGAGTGGATTCCGCGGGAATGGCCCTTCGTTGGCCACCGCCCCGACCCGCCACCATCCCCATGCGGTAATCGCCACGCCCATCGCCAGCGCCAACCCCAGATACGGCACCACCACCACGCTGAGCCCCGGGTTCAACACCGCCACAACAGTCATCACGCGGGCATACATTACCGTACACGCTGCAATCACGCCCAGTGCCAGCGCTTCGCCATTTGCCGGCTCGCTGATGCTGGTGCGCGCCAGCGACAGCGTCGTACTCGTCGAGGACACCAATCCGCCCAGAATCCCCGTCACCACGTATCCATGCCCCGCGCCCACTACATAGCGCGCCAGATACCCCGCAAAGCTCAATCCCGAGATCAGCAGCACCAGCAGCCACAACTCGCGCGGCCTGATGCCGCCCAGCGGTCCGAACGGCCCTTCCGGCAGCAGCGGCAACACTACCAACGCCATCACTGCAAAGCGAAACCCCGCGCGCAAACCCTCATCTGGCATCCGCTTCGCCCAGGCATGCAATTGCGACTTCTCCGCTAACAGCAACGACGCAATGGCCACTACCGCACTCGATAAGGTCCACCACCCCAGGCCCGCTATCACCCCGCTGCCCACTACGACAAACGCCGCGATTTCCGTCGTCGCTTCCACATCCCGCCGGCTCGCGGCTATGTAGCTCGACACGATTAACCCGAGAACACCGGCCAGCAGCAGCGCCGCCAGCAACTGCAAATCCGTCCGCCACAACAGCCCCGCCATGCCCGCGACGAGTCCAATCAGGGTAAACGTCCGCAATCCACCCAAATGGCCAAGCGCGTGCCCCGAGTGCTCTCTTTCCATCCCCACGGCCGCCCCGCCCAGCGCCGCGATCAGCACACCCAGCGAACTCTGTAATTCTGCTTCCAACCGCTAAATCATACAATGATCAATTCATGCCTGTTGGTCTTGCCCAGCTTTCACTCGCGGCCTTGCTGCTCGTCATTCTGCTGAGCTGCTTCACGCGGATCAACGTTGGCTTTCTCGCGATTGCCCTCGCCTGGTTGGTGGGTCTTGCCGCCGGTGTCAATGCCAATCAGGTCATCTCCGGGTTTCCCGCAAACCTGTTTCTCACGCTCACCGGCGTCACGTTTCTCTTTACACAGGCCGAAGTCAACGGCACGCTCGAGCGCATTGCCGCCGCGCTTACCCGCCTTGCCCGCGGCAATGCGTTGCTGGTAATCATCCTGTTCTTCCTCCTGTCCGCGCTGCTGGCCACCGCGGGTGCTGGCGCGCTTTCCACCATCGCGCTCATGGCGCCGCTTGGCATGGGCGCCGCCCACCGCGCCGGCATCTCTCCCTTCCTGATGGCCATCATGCTGGGCAATGGCGCCAATGCCGGCAATCTGTCGCCGGTTTCTCCCATCGGCGTCGTGGTACATCAATCTCTGGTCGCCCTCAATCTCACCGACCTCGCCTGGCATCTTTACCGCAATCACTTCATCGCGCATGTCCTGCTTTCCGTGCTCATCCTGCTCGCCTTTGGTGGCGTTCGCCTCGCTCGACAGCACGTCGTCACCGATATGGACAACGCGCTCCCCTGGGAGCGTGCCCACTGGCTGACGGTCGGCGTGATCACGCTGCTGATGGCCACTGTGCTACTGCTCAAGCTCCCCGTGGGCCTTGCCGCCTTTGCCGCCGGCTGCCTCATCACGATCCTGCGCGCCGCCCCGGAATCCACCGTGATCGCTCGCATGCCCTGGGGCATCATCCTCATGGTGTCTGGCATGAGTCTTCTTGTCGCCATGCTCGAGCGCACCGGTGGGCTCGATCTGTTCTCCGCCGCCATCGCCCGTTTCGCCACCCCGGCCTCCATCACTGGCGTGGTCGCCTTCGTCTCTGGCCTCGTCAGTGCTTACTCGAGCACCAGCGGCGTCGTGTTGCCGGCCTTTCTGCCCATGGCCCCCAAGCTGGTCGCGCATGTCGGCGGCGGCGATGTGGTGGCCATCCTGTCCTCAATCAGTCTCGGTAGCCATCTCGTCGATGTCTCACCGCTATCCACCATCGGCGCCATGTGCATCGCCGCGGCGGGCGAGGGGGTGGACCGTCACCGCCTCTTCCGCCAACTCATGATCTGGGGCCTTGCCATGTCAGTCGTCGGCGCCATCCTCAGTCAAATCCTTTTCGGAGTCCCCCTGCTTTGAACCTCATCCAACTCTTCGACCTCAGCCTCACTGGCCGCGCGCTCAATCCCGCTCTCGAGTGGCAGGGCGAGACGTACACGTTTGGCGATCTCGACCACCGCAGCAATCGCATGGCTCACGTTCTCGCCTCGCGCGGCATCACTCGGGGAGATCGCGTTGCCATTTACCTCGCCAACTGCGTCGAGTACATCGACCTCTACCTCGCCTGCCTCAAGCTCGGCGCCATCGCTGTTCCCGTCAACATCCTTTACCGCGAGCGCGAGCTCAACCATATCCTCACCGATGCCGCCCCACGCCTCTTCGTCGATGCCGCCATGCTTGCGGATCTCAATGCCGCCGCATCTGCTGCCTCCGCCTCGCGGCCTCATGTCGTGCTCAGCGGTGACGACCCCGCCACCATCATCTACACTTCCGGCACTACGGGCGTCGCCAAGGGAGCCGTACTCACCCACAACAACTGGGCTGCCAACGCGATCAACCTGATCACCGCCTGGCAGATCACCGCTTCCGACCGTTTGCTCCTGGGCCTGCCGCTGTTTCACGTCCATGGCCTGGGCAACGGCTTACACGTTTGGTTCATGGCAGGCTTTCATATGCGCCTGCTCGAACGCTTTGAGGCCAGCAGAGCCGAGGAAGAATTCTTCTCTTACCGCCCCACATTGTTCTACGGCGTGCCCACCGTCTACGTGCGCCTGATGTCCTGCGCCCCCGAGATTGCCACTTCTGTCCGCCTCTTTGTCAGTGGCTCTGCCCCGCTACCGGCCCAGCTGTTTGAGGACTTCCGCGCCCGCTTTGGCCACATCATTCTCGAGCGCTACGGGATGACCGAAACGCTCATGAACGTCAGCAACCCCTACATCGGCGAGCGTCGCGCCGGCACCGTCGGCCTGCCCCTGCCTGGCATCAGCGTCAAGGTGGTCGACAACGAGGTCTACATCAAAGGCCCAAATGTCTTCTCGCATTACTGGGGCAGGGAAGAAGCCACCCGCGCCGCCTTCGTCGATGGCTGGTTCAAGACCGGCGACATCGGCTCATTCTCCGACGATGGCTATCTCACTCTCGCCGGCCGCAAGAGTGACCTCATCATCTCCTCGGGCTTCAACATCTACCCCCGCGAGATTGAAGAGTTTCTGCTCGAACAACCCGGTATCGCCGAAGCCGCCGTCGCCGCCCGGCCCGATCCCGCCAAGGGCGAAGTGCCCGTCGCCTACATCGTGACAAAAGGCGAGTGCGACCTCGTCATGCTCGAACAGAGCTGCCGGGCCGCACTCGCCTCTTTCAAAGTGCCCAAAGAATTTGTCGTGGTTCCGTCCTTGCCGAGAAACGCTCTCGGCAAGGTTCAGAAACACCTGCTCGCTAAAACGTAAGCTTCAGCGCGCCCTGCCACGACCGCGGCGGATCCTGGCTCGTAATCTGGCCAAAGTTACCAGCGGTCACCGTCGTATTGGGGTTGGCAAGATTCGTGTAGTTCATGGCGTTGAACGTCTCGGCGCGGAACTGCAACCGCCACCGTTCCGTGATCGCAAAGTTCTTGATCATGCCAAAGTCCCAGCGATCCTGCTGCGGCCCGCGCACGCCGTTAAAGCGCGTCGGGAAGCGGCGCAGGTTCGAGGCCAACTGCAGCGCGTTGTTGCGCTCAAAGCCCGCGTTCACGTTAAACCACTGGTCCACGGTGCGCTGGCCTTTCGGCAACACGATGTTGTTAAGATCGCCGTTGAAGATCACGTTGCCAAACCCGAGCGGCTGCCCGCTCTGGTGTTGCCAGGCGGCGTTCAACTGCCAGCCACCGAGCACACCGTTGACAATCGGGTTCATCTTGGCGCCATACCGGCGACCCTTGCCCACCGGGATCTCCCAGATGCCAGAAGCCGTTGCACGATTCGTGCGGTCCAGATCCGAGATCACTTCTTCCGGCATCGGGTCCTGATCGTTCAGATACGACACCGCCTGCATGTTCTTCGACCACGTGTAGCTGAACTGCGTCGTAAACCCGTAGGCCATGCGCTTTTCCACGCGCAACTGCAGCGAGTGATACCACGAGTAGCCCGTCGGCTCGTAGATGTTCACGTTGCCAAACTGCGGGAAGGGCCGCAACAGATTGGCTCGCGAGATGTTGGCGCCAAAGATCGGGTTGGTGCCACGCAGCGGATTGGGGAAGTTCTGCCCCAGGTAGTTGATCGTGTTCTGATCACGCACCGGGCTCGTCGACAGGTACTGCGCCGGCGTGTAGTTGAGGTTGCGCAGAATGTTCAGCCGCGTGCCACGGTTGCCCACGTACGACGCTTCCAGCAGGAAACCCACCGGCAGCGTGCGCTGGAAGCCAAGGCTCCACCGCTGTGCATAAGCATTGAGGCGCGATTTCGGGAACGCGTTCACCGACTGGCCAATGTTCGTCAGCAATCCACCCGCTGCGCCGGCCGGCTGCGTCAGTCCGTTCGGGAAGGGGTTGGCATTTGTGGCGATATAGGTCAGGCCGTTATCGAGCGAAGCCTGGATCGGCGTCGACAGGCTAAAGCCCGCCGGCTCGGTATTCGTGTAGATCGTCCCCAGCGGATTGACAAAGATGCCATAACCGCCACGGAACACCGTCTTCTGATTCAACTGATAGGCAAGGCCAAAGCGCGGCATCCAGTTGCGCTTGGCCGTATCCCAGTAGCCGCGCGGATTGCCATTCACACCAACAAACGTCAGCCCGCCCAGCACGCGGAACTGGCTTGCCGCCAGTTCGGGAATCGGGCTCGCCGCATACTGGGTTTGCGCCAGCGCCTGCACCGGGTTGGCCGTCGTCTCATCAAAGTTGCGCACGGCGCGGTTATAGCGCTCCGTCGTTGCCGATTCCACTTCATAGCGCAGCCCGAGGTTCAGCGTCAGCTTGCGCGTCAGCTTGTAGTCGTCCTGCACATAGAAGCCGTAGATTGAGTTGCGCTCGGCATACGACGCGTTCACTGCCATCGATCCCGCCGGAATTCCCAGCAGGAAGCTCGCAATTTCACCACCCACCTGCGGCGGCGCGGCCGTATCGAGCGGCCCACGTGTAAACGTTGAGTTGTAGCTCAGGTCCGGGGAAACCGACGTGGCAAAGCGATTGCGATTCTCGCGCAAGTTGCGCCAGTCAAAACCAAAACGCACGTTGTGCTTGCTCACCGACCAGGTGATGGTCGCATTCAGATTATGGATAAGCGATGCCGTCGTGCCGTCGCCGCTTTCCCAGTTTGATACCGTCGTCCACGGCGCCACGGCCGTACGGGGGAAGGTCGCAAACGCCTTGTCAATTGAGTTCACAAGGTTCGGCGCAAAGCCAAGGCTCGCGAGGTCGAAGCCCTGCGACACACGCTTTTCCGGAAACTCCTGCTGCGTCAAGCCGTAGCGGACGTTCACCAGCAGCGTCGGCTTGATCACATACACATCGTCAAACGCCGCGCCGCGATTGATGCGGTTCAGGATGATGCCCGTGATGTTGTCGTTGCCGAAGTTGCGATTCTTGTCTTCTTGCCAGTAGTCGCGATGCAGGCGGAAGAAGATGCGATGATTCTCGCTAAATGCGTGGTCCACGCGGCCAATGTTCGTCCAGTAGGTTTCGAGCGCTTTGCCCGCGAGAAAGAAGTTGTTGCGAAAGTCCGCCGTACCGGCCTGATTCGGATTCGGCCACGCCTGCAGCAGTTTCTGCGAAACGGGGTCGAGTCGCGATGCTGGGATGATGTTGCCGGCAAACGGCTGCCGCTGGAATCGTCCACCAGCCACCGCCGTGGTCGTCAACGGGTCATACACTTGATTGTTCGCGCTCAGCCGCAGCAGCGGCGACAGATCACCACGCCGCATTTCGGGAGTCGGTACGGTCGATACGCTGGCCCCCACATTCGGGTCACCGAAGAGGTTGGCCTCAAACGCGTAAAAGAAGAACGTCCGGTTCTTGCCCGAGTAAACTTTCGGGATTGATACCGGTCCGCCCACTGAAGCGCCAAAGCGGTTGTCCTGATAGAGCGGCACCTTCTGGCCCGAGCGATTCTGGAAGATTGTCGGCGCATCGAGCTTTGAGTGGCGCAACCACTCATGGAATTCACCATGGATCGCGTTCGTGCCCGACTTTGTCGTCACGTTCACGTTCGATCCCATCGAGAAGCCGGCGCTCGCGTCAAACGCGCTCGTCTGCACTTTGAATTCCGCGATCGCCGTCTGTGGCGGCGAGAACGCCACGCGCGGCTGTGTGCCATCGCTGTAGACGTTCACCACGCCGTCCATCGTAAAGTCATTGTTGTAATTGCCCGCGCCGTTCGTTCCGAACGTGCTTGGCGCGTTGTTAAACGGCGCCTTGCGCAAACGCAGGTTCGTGCCGTTCACCGTGCCCGGCGCCAGATGCACAAGGTCCATGGCATTGCCGGCAAACAGCGGCAGTTCTTCAATACGCCGCTGGTCGATTACCTGGCCGAGCGAAACATCGGCGGCATTGAGCAGAGGTGTTTCCGCCTTTACTTCCACCGATTCCGACACCTGCCCCACCTTCATCTCAATGTCGAGTGAAACGGTTTCCGTCGTGCGCACCTGCACATTACTGCGCAGCATCTTTGAGAAGCCACTGGCTTCTACTTCAACGTTATAAAGGCCCGGGTTCAGGTATGGCGCGCGGTAATCGCCAACTTCATTTGAAGTCGTGTTCAACGTGACACCCGTGGACACGCTTGTCACCTTTACCGCCGCTCCTGCCAGAGGGCTTCCCGAGCTATCTGTAATTCGCCCCAGAATGGTTCCACGCGGGTCCTGCCCTAACAGGCACAACGTGGTTGCGAGAATCAACAAGGCTTGCTTTAAGCAACTGTTTTGCAACATGGTTGTCGCAACTATATCAAAGCTTAATGTTGGGATTTCTCCAGGCCTCAAGAATACGCGCTAGCCCCAGTTTTCCAATCAGCGCATTCACTCGTGTCGCCTCCGCGCTCTTCTCCCCCAGCAGGGCTTGCACGAGTCCTTCATGCAGCCATTCTTCGCGCCCCGTACCGCCGTTACTCTCCAGCACGGCATGCAACAATTCATGGCGCACGGTGCCTGCCGTGGCGCCAGCCATCAGCATTACGCGCCTTCCGCGTGTTGCCCCGTTTACCTTTGCCGTGATGCCCGTCGCGTCTCGAAATGCCTCTCGTGACGGGTACACGCGCACCACCGGCTCCACCTTCATGCCCACCAGCGCCTCCAGCTTTGGCAACTCGCGCTCCACCATCTCAACTACCGCCCGGTCTCGCGCGGCCTGCGTTGTGTAGATCGTGACTCGCTCACCACGCAACTGCTGCCACCGCATTCCCGCCGCATTGATGCCCACCTTTGCCTGTGGGTAGTAAACCTTCAGAATGTCACTCGCCGTCTTGCCCGCCGCCGCCATCCGCTCCGCGCTCATCTGCGCGAGGCCCATGCCGTGCCCACGCCCCACTCCATCCATCACCACCTTGCCATCCACCACCTTCGCTTCAAACAGTCGCGAAGGCATCTTCTCCCACCCCAGCGTCCGGCCCACCAGCATGCGAAACGCGGCAGCTTCTGCCGGATGGCCAAATACGTTCAGCGACCTTACCCGTCCCGATGCCTCCCGGTCCCGCACGGCAAACACCGGCTTCACCAGCGAGATGTTCAGCGCCGCCGCCATTTGCTTGAGGCTCATGGCGAAGTGCCAGTGTGCGGACGGCGTATCCTTCCACCACGGGTCCTTGCGTGATGGGTTTTCGAGCCATCCGCCGGAGTCGGCGTGATAGTAGGCTTCGGCTGGCTTGCCCTCCTGCCACAGCATCTCTCCCGCTGTCGCTTCCACTACGCGGCGCAGATCCTCACGCTCATCCATCACAAAGCGTGCATCCTGGCAATGCGTCGTGTCGCAGTAATCAAATCCTTCCTCGCCATGGCGTCCGCGAAAGCGCGCCGTGTATGTCCGTGCCGCGATCGCCATCGCCTCGCGTGAAGCTTCGTGAGCAAATCCGCTTGCCTCCCCATGCAACACCGCCGTCACGTAATCTTCAATGCCGATTTTCGCCGTCACCTCATAGCGCCCTTCCACGATCCGCACCCGCACCGGTCCCGGCGCCCGCATCTTCGTCACCCCCGTATCCATGAGCGTGCCCTTTGCATATTCACCGGGCTGCAGGTTCAACTGTCGCGGCGGGTTCTGCCAGAACAGTCGTACGCTCACCACCGTCGGGTCAAACTCTTCACTCGCCGTGGCAAACAACTGCTGCATCACCTTGGCGCCGAACGGCGCCGCATCGCCCCCGCCCGATCCCTGATCCAGATGCACCCACACGATATAGCGCGGCGCCGCTGCCGGTGCATAGCCAAAGAACAATGCCGACGTCGCTGTCGTCCCGGTCTTGCCTGCGACCTGCACCGCCGCGATCCGGGCCAGCCTTGCCGTGCCGTATTCCACTGCTTGTTCCATGCCGGCAAACACCGGGCGCAGCCTCGCTTCCCGTTGGCGCGCGATTAATCTCCGGCTGGCTTGCATCATCTGCGCCAGCGTTGCCGTCGAGCTGCGAGCGTTCAATCCCATCCGCGCATAGCCCCGCTCATAATCCTCGCGATCCATCTTCGCGATCAAGCCGTCAAAGAACTCATTCACCGAATGCGCCATCGCCTCTGGCGCATTCATCGAGTCCCGATACAGCCCGGCATCAATAAATGTCGCCAGCGTAAACGGCTTCAAAGTAGAACCCGGGCGCAGAAGATAACTCTGCGCCCGGGCTTCATTCCAACTCGCAATGATGCGTTGTTCCTTGAGGTCAAACACGAGCGCTGATCCGCTTCTGCCCGCGAACAACTCCTTAAGATCCCGCCCCGCAAAGGCCGGGCTCAGCAGAGCAAAGATCAGCGCAACAAATCTCACCTCTCCATTAAATCGTGGTGTCGAACGTCAGGTTCTTCCCGTTCAGCAGATGAAAGTTGGTGACCTCGACTTCCACCGGGCCCTTCACCGAGAATTCCACCTTGCTCTCTCCCAGCGGATGCACGGTCACCTCGTCCACCACTACGCCTTTGTTGTTCCGGATCTTGACGAACAGCGGAATCGCACTCGTGTTCTTGACGATCGTCAGGCTGCCCACCTTCCGCATCGTCACCGCCGCCTGCAACAATTGCCCGAGCATCGTCGACGTGCCCCATAGCTCATCATTGCGCCATGCCAGGGTGCGCCGTGCCTCGAGCGCTTCCTTGATCCCCGCCAGGTCCTTGGTTTTCGCGAAGACCAGCGTGATGCTGTCGCGATGTGCCCCCGTCGGGTATTCGACCAACTGGTGCACGTCGGTATTCGAGAGGATCGTCAGTGCCTTCTCTTCAATCCACGGCAGCGTCTGCGGCTCGAGCCTTCCCGTGTTGATTACCTCAACACCCTGGATCAGCCCCTTTTTGTGGGCCGCGTCGATTTCCGGGTGCCACGACAGGTCGCCCTTCCAGCCTGGATGATTCCAGAACAAAAACGCCCCATCCTGTTTTGCCTTCTCGAGCGCCGGCAGCAACTCGAGCCCCACCGTCGCATTGAACTCCTTCACAAACAGCGCGTTTACATGCAGGTTGCCCTTGGTAATCTCATAGCCCGGCACCAGCAGAATATCCAGCGCCTTCGCCACCGGTGCGGCGATCTCAAACGGGTTCTTCAGATCCGTGCTCACCGTGGTCTTGTGCGGATGGTAGTCGTCATGATCCGTGATCGCGAGACAATCGAGCCCATCCCTCCAGGCTTCGTTCACTCGCGTATCGGGCCACACCACGCCGTCACTGAAGACGGTGTGCATGTGGAAGTCGCATTTCAGGGTCTTGTAGCCTTCAATGTCGGGCACCGGCAAGGGATTCCGGCGCACACTCTGGCCATTGGCCGCCACTAGGGCGGCCAACAGGACAACGATGATTTTCATAAGTTAGAACAGCACCTTCATGACCAGCACCACCTGGCGCGTCTGGTTGTTCTGCGCCGGGTTGAGCTGGCCAAATCGCGGGTCCGTCACGTTATTGCTCAACTGCTGCCCAAAGTAGGCATAGTCAAACGCGTTCTGGAAGTCCGCGCGAATCTGCCAGCGCACCTTTTCCTTGATGCGGAATTCCTTGTAAGCCGAGATTTCCCAGCTCTCCAGATGCGGGCTCCGCACGTCGGGGAATCGCGTCGGGAAGTCACGAAGAGTAAACGGCGCCTGTGCCTGCCGCGGGAACAGCGACACATCGTAGTATTTGTCGAAGAACGGATTAAACTCCGACCGTCCCGCCGCCTGTGCCAGTTGCAGTCGCTGGTCATCGCTCAGCTTCGCACTGCGCGCCGTCAATGGCGCGGCATTCGGAAAGTCGAACGGCACCCCGCTGCGCGTCATGTATTGCACGTTCAGATTCCAGCCGCCGATCAGCGCATTGCCGAAGCTGTTGATGCCGCTCAGCAGTTTTTTGCCTTTACCAAACGGCAACTCGTAGGTCACGATCGCCGAGAACGTGTGGGGGATGTCAAACTGCGCCAGCCGCTGTTCCATCGGTGTGTCGATGAGGTTGGCAAGATTCGTGTCTTGCGCGTTCAACTGCCCCGCGCCCTCGAGCGTCTTCGACCACGTGTAAGCGATCTGCGAAGAGAACCCGTTGGCAAAGCGCCGCGTCGCGCGCACCTGCAGCGAGTGATAGTTCTGGAACGCCACTGGCAGATTCGAGATGCCCACCTGCGTGAAGTGCGGATACGCATTGAGCAGTGTCGACCGCGGTACTGTCGCGCCATTGATGCCCGTGCCAGGCAGCAGCCCGCGCAGCGGATTTGCTACCTGGGCATTGAAGAATGCCGCCCGCTCGGCCACCGGCAAGCGGTTCAACTCACCGGCGGGAATAAAGTTCAGGTTCGTGCTCGCTGGCAACTTGCTCGTGATGTTGCCCGAGTAGCTCGCGTCCACCAGCCAGGTGTTGGCGATTGTCCGCTGAAAGCCCGCCGAGAACTGTTGCGAGTAAGGCAGCGGCCGCTCAAGGAACTGCGCCCCGATCGACTGGCCGAGGTTCGTAGCCAGACCCTGGCTGCCGCCCACCGGCTGCAGCAGGCCTGTCGGAAACAGGGTCCGCGGGAAGGGATCATTGATAAAGCTTGCCGGAGTCACATTGCCATCCAGGCTCACGACGGCGTTCGTCGTTTGGCTGAATCCCGTCGCTGCGCCGTTGGCGTTCTGTCCGAGATAGCTCAGACCATAACCACCACGGAACACCCACTTCGGCTTGAAGTTCCACGCCACGCCGACGCGCGGTTGCCAGTTGTTCAGGTCGCGGTTAAAGGCCTGCCGCGCCGTGCCGGAGTCACCAGCAAACAGCAGCCCGCCCCGCAGCGTCAGTCCCTGCACCTGCGATTGCAGCGGGCTCGTCTGGTCAAACGCAAACCCGCGCACCTGCCGGTTGAACCGCTCGATGATCGGCGTCTCATAATCCCAGCGCACTCCCAGATTGATCGTCAGCGTCCGCGTAATCTTCCAGTCGTTCTGGAAGAAGAACGCCCAGTAGTCATTGCGGTATGCCGGCCACGCGTTCTTCTCTACCTGGGCCGACGTCATCGTCCCTGTCAGAAACGTCGCGATCTCGTTGCCGCTCAGCGCATCGGCCCGCAGCGGGTCACGTTGCGTCCAGTTGCGGCCAAACGTAAAGCTGCCACTCGCCAGGCCCGGGTTGTGATTGTTTGAGTTGTAACGCCGTACTTCGGCGCCCATTTTCCACGTCTGCCGTCCGCGGATCCAGGTCAGGTTTGGCTGGATCGAATACGTGTCCTGGGTTTCATAGTTGGCCGTACGGGTCGAGCCGAGCGGCGAGTAGTTGTTGCCCGAGAAGTTGAATCGCGGGTATTGCAGCAGGTCAAACTGCGATACGAGCGATGAAGGGAAGCCCAGTTCCGTCGGGTTGAACCCGCGGCCAAACTCATTGCCCGAGAATCCTTCATAGCGCGCGAGGCCCCCGCGCAGGTTGAACACCATCGACGGGCTGATCGTATAGGTCCAGTCCGCGCCCCAGTTGCGTGAGATGCGCGTCGACGGCGCCTCCGTCGAGGGTTCGGCTGCATTCGTGCCCCACTGCACCCGGGCAAAGTTAAACCACGGCGTCTGCCCATAGCGCCAGCTCACGCGGCTCTTCGAGCTCACCATGAAGTCCATCTTGCCCAGCCACTGGTCATACTGGTTGCGCGAGCTGTTCACGAAAAGATAGTTGTTCTGCCCGTCGAGCCCTTCGCTCTGCCGGTTCGGCAGCGGGAAGAAGCCCAGCGTCCTGACCGCCACCGGATTCAGCCGGCTGGCCGGAATCACATTGCCGGGAAACTGCACGCGCGTCCCGCCGTTCACATTCGACAACGGGTCAAAGATTGCGATCTGCTGGTTGGTGTTTGTGAGCAGCCGCGAAAAGTCGCCATTGCGTTGTTCTGCTGTCGGCACGGTCCACAACTGCGTCTGGGGGTTGCGCTCGCGCAGCCCTTCGAGCGAGAGCAACCAGAACAACCGGTTGCGCCCGTCAAACAGTTTCGGGATGATCACCGGTCCGTCCACGCGGAAACCAAAAGTGTTGTTGCGATATGGCGGGCGTGCAATTCCCGCCGCATTACGCGAATACCCGTTTGCGTTGAGCTTGTCGTTCTTGAAGAATTCAAACAGTTCGCCATGCAGCTTGTTGCTGCCCGAGCGCAGGTTGATCGACGTCGTGCCGCCACCCACACGGCCATACTGCGCGTCGTAAGTATTCGTGATGATGTTCACTTCCTCAATCGCCTGCAGTCCCGGCGCAAACGATGCGCTACGGCTGCCACGCGTCGAGGCGATCCCGTCCAGCAGAATTTCGTTCTCCCCGCTACGGCCGCCATTGATCGACACGCCATTGATGTTGCCAAACGCATAGAGCTCATAATTGCCCCAGTAATTGCTTGTCTTCGTCACACCCGGCAGCGTGTATTGGAATTGAAACAAATTACGGCCGGCCGTCGGGATATCCGAGATCATCTTGCTCTCGATCGTGCCCGTTCTTACCGCGCTCTCGGTTTGCAACAGCGGTGCCTCGCTCGTCACCGTGACGCTTTCCGACAATGTACCCACCTGCAACTGCACGCTGATGTTCACGCGGTCCACCGCGCTCAGCCGGATCGACTCGCGGATCAATGGCTTGAAACCCGCCTTTTCAAAGCGCAGCGTATAGGCACCCGGAGGCAGAAATGGCGTCACGTAGCGCCCTTCGTCATTGGTGACGCTGTTGTACTCGACGTTCTGTTCGAGGTTGCGCGCCACTACCTTCACCCCAACGGCGGCCGCCCCGCTCGCATCCGTCACATCCCCCGAAATGACCGCTCGAAACTCCTGTCCCACCAATAACAGAGGAGCCAATAAAGCAACAGTAAGTAATCGCATGGATTACGAATGTAGCAGATGTTTATAAAAATTCAATCAACTTTTGCCCAGGAAGATCGCCATGTACTTATCAGGACACCGCACCGGCTTCAACTCATGACTAATGAATAAATGACGCGTCGCCCCCGTCGCCAGCACAACGCCATCCATGGATCGCTTCATTTCATACTCGATGCGCATTTTCCGGCTTTGCACCTCCACCACTCGCGCCGTCACATCAACCAGATCGTCATACTTGGCCGCCACCCGGTAGTCCACCTCCACCCCCAACACCGCCACCCTCACCCCTTCCTTCTCCATCTCGGCATAGTTCAACCCTGCTGCTCGCATCGCCTCCACCCGTCCCACCTCCATCCACACCACATAATTGGCGTGGTAGACCACCCCCATCTGATCCGTTTCCGCATAGCGCACTCGTACCTGTGTCGTATGTTCCAGCATGTCTCAGTGATCTTACCGCGCATGGGATAATTGAAGAGTTCCCTATGAAAAAACTGATTTTTGCGCTCGCGGCCTTGCTGCCAGCGGCGATGCTCGCCCAGAACTTGGCCGACATTGAAAAGCGCGTCACGGAATTCACTCTCGCCAACGGCATGACCTTCGTTGTCTACGAGCGCCACCAGGCCCCCATCGTCAGCTTCTACAGCCGCGTCAACGCCGGCTCGGCCGACGATCCCAAGGGCCAGTCCGGCCTCGCTCACATGTTTGAGCACATGGCTTTCAAGGGCACCAAAACCATCGGTACCCTCAACTTCGCCGAAGAATCCAAAGCCATGGCCGCCGTTGAAGTGGCCTACGACGCCCTCACGGCCGAGCGCAACAAAGGTCCTCTCGCCAATGCCGACAAGGTCAAGACCCTTGAGGCCGATCTCAAGAAGGCCATCGACAAGGCCAACGGCTTCGTCGACAAAGAACGCTTCACCAAGGTCCTCGAAGAAGCCGGCGCCGTCGGCCTCAATGCCGGCACCAGCCTCGATGAGACTTCCTACATCATGAGCCTTCCGGCCAACAAGCTCGAGCTCTGGTTTGCCCTCGAGGCCGATCGCTTCATCAATCCCGTCTTCCGCGAGTTCTACAACGAGCGCGGCGTTATCCGCGAAGAGTACCGTCAGCGTGTCGAGTCCGACCCCATCGGTCGCCTCGTCTATGAAATGCTCACCGTCGCCTTCGCCACCAACCCCTACCGCACTCACCCTGCCGGCGTGCCGAGCGACATCGAAAGCTATCGTCTCGCCGATGCTCAGGCCTTCCGCAAGCAATACTACGTCCCCTCCAACATCGTCATCGGTATCGCCGGCGACGTGGATCCCGTCGAAGTCAAGCGCCTCGCCGAAAAGTACTTCGCCAAAATGACCGGCGGCCCCAAGCCCACCGGCATGATGACGAAGGAAAACGAACAGTTCGGCGAGAAGCGCCTCGTCATCGAGAGCACTTCCCAACCCGTCGTTGCCATTGGCTACAAGCGTCCTGATCTGCTCAACAAGGACGACGTCATGTTCGACATGCTCTCCATGCTGCTCAGCGGCGGCCGTACCAGCTTCCTCTATAAGGAGCTCGTGCAGGAAAAGAAACTCGCCCTTCAGGCCCAGGCCATCCCCTCGTTCCCGGGCAATCGCCGCGACAATCTGTTCCTCCTCTTCGTCGTGCCCAATGCCGGCAAGACCACTGAAGAATGCGAGAAGGCCACCTACGAGATCCTCGAGCGCCTCAAGACCGAAAAGGTCACCGACGAGATGCTCAAGCGCGTCAAGACGCAGTTGCGCGCTCAGGTCATCCGTAGCCTCGATTCCAACGCCGGCATGGCGCAGAACCTCGCTACCAACAAGGCCCTCCTTGGCGATTGGCGCGCTCTGTTCAAGCAGCTCGATGACATCGAAAAGGTAACGGCCGACGACGTCATGGCCGCCGCCAAAAAGTATTTCATTCCCCGTTCGCGCACTGTCGCATCCACCGTGCAGCAGGCCAAGAAGTAAGGAGCACCCACCACCATGCGAATCCTCATCACCACCACATTGCTTGCCGGCCTTGCTGCCGCTCAGACCAAGCCCGCCGCTGCTCCCGCCGTCCCCGTCTACAAGACGCTCAAGTACCCGCCGCTCAAGCCCGTGCAGGTGCCCAAGGTGGAACAGTTCACCCTCTCAAACGGCATGAAGGTCATGATCGTTGAGAACCACGAGCTCCCCGTTGCCTCGGGTGGCATCCGCGTCCGTACGGGCGGCCTGCTTGAGCCGGGAGAGAAGGCCGGCCTCGCCGGTATCACCGGTCAGGTCATGCGCTCTGGCGGCACGCGCCGTCTCAATGCCGACGCGCTCAATGCTCGCCTCGAATCCATCGCCGCCAGCATCGAGACCGGTATCGGTGGCGAAAGCGGCTCGGTCAGCTTCAACTGCCTCAAGGAGAACTTCGACGAGGTCATCGACCTGCTCAAGGACGTCACCACCGAGCCCGCCTTCCCGCAGGACAAGTTTGACCTCGCCATCACGCAGGCCCGCAGCGGCATCTCGCGTCGCAATGATGACGCCGAGTCGATCCGTTCCCGCGAGTTCCAGAATCTCCTCTACGGCAAGTCCACGCCCTACGGCGACAACGAAGAGTACGCCACCATCGACAACATCAAGCGCGAAGATCTCCTCGCTTTCCATGAGCGCTACTTCTTCCCCGCCAACATGACCATCGCCATCTACGGCGACGTCGATCCCGCCAAGGTCAAGACCAAGCTCGAGCAGGCCTTTGGCTCCTGGAAGCCCACTCGCCCCGCTGTGCCCGCTTTCCCTGCGGTAACGAAGCAGAAGGCCGCCGGCGTCTTCGTCGCCGACAAGGCCGACAGCGAGCAGACCTTCTTCACCATCGGCCACCTCGGCGGCAAGCGTAGCGATAAGGACTATGCCGCGCTCAGCGTCATGGCCGACATTCTCGGTGGTGGCTTCTCAAGCCGCCTGTTTGAGAAGGTCCGCTCCGACAACAGTCTCGCCTACACGATTGGCGCCAGCTGGTCAGCCGAGTACAACTACGAAGGCACGTTCACCATCTCCGGCTCGGCCGCCGCGGCCAATACCGAAAAGGCCATCGCCGAATCGCTCAAGCAGGTCAAGCGCATGCGCGAAGAACTCGTCGGCCCCGTCGAGCTCGCCGCCGCCAAGCAGCGCGTCGAGAACAGCTTTGTCTTCTCCTTCGCCTCGCCCGCCCAAACGCTCAACCGCTTGCTCAACTACCAGTACTACGGCTATCCCGAAGACTTCATCATGCGCTACAAGGATGCCGTCGCCAAGGTCACCGCGCAGGACATTCTCCGCGTCGCCAAGGAATACATCAAGCCTGAAGAATTCACCATCGTCGCCGTCGGCCAGACCGAAAAGTTTGCCGACACGCTCAAGCCTCTCGGCCCCGTCAAGAAGCTCGACATCTCCATCCCCGAGCCCAAGCTTGCCACGGCTAAGGCTGACGACAAGTCCCTCGCCGCCGGTCGCGCCGCGCTCGACAAGGTGGCCGCCGCCATCGGTGGCAAGCAGAAGCTCGCCGCCGTCAACGACTACGTCCAATACATCACCTCCGAGCTCAACGTCGGCGGCAACAAGGTCACCGTCAAGCAGACCAACTTCTTCCTGAAGCCCATGGTCTTCCGCCAGGTCAACGAGCTCCCCTTCGGCAAGATCATCGCCTTCTTCGACGGTGAGAAGGGCTTCCTCAAGGCCCCGCAAGGCGAGCAGCCGCTCGTCGGCCCCTTCGCCGCGCAGGTCCGCGGTCAGCTCCAGCGTGATTACTTCGCCATCCTTCAGAGCAACGAAGTCGCCGGCCGCACCGTCAATCTGGTTAAGGACGGCGAGCTTGAGCTCAAGGACGCCTCTGGCTCCGTGCTCAAGTTCTTCTATGATCCGGCCACGATGCTGCCCGTCAAGCTCGGCTTCACCGAAGGCGGGATCGCTGCCGAAACGTCCTACGCCGAGTTCAAGGAAGTGGGCGGCCTCAAGCTCCCCACCGTCCTCAAGATCACGCAGAACGGCCAGATCTCCACTCAGACCGTTACCGAGTGGAAGCTCAACACCGGCCTCACTGTTGAGAAAATGAGCGCCAAGGACTAAATGACCCGTCGAACCCTTCTCTTCGCCACTGCGCCCGCCTTCGTGCGGGCGCAGACCATCCAGGACAAAGGCCGCAAGCTCATCCTCGACGCCATTCAGGCGCTCGGGGGCGACAAGTTCATGGGCATGCGCGATCGTGTCGAGGTGGGCCGCGCCTACTCGTACTATCGTGAGCGCTTGAGCGGCCTCTCTGTCGCCCGCATTGAGACGCAGTATTCCGATCTCGCCACCGGCCTCAAGCAGCGCGAGCGCCAGCAGTTCGGCAAGGATAAGGATTATTCCGTCGTCTACACCGGCGATGGCAAGGGCTGGGACATCACCTACCGCGGCGCCAAGCAGATCGAAGAAGACGTCGTCAAAAACTGGGAAGAGAATCTCCTCCGCAATCCCATGTACATCCTCCGCTGCCGCGCCGACGAGAAGGGCATGATCTTCGAGCGTCGTGGTCAGGAGGTCTTCGAGAATCAGCCCGTCGAGATCGTCGACGTCACCGACGCCGACAATCGCGAAGTCGCTCTCTATATCCACGCCTCCACCAAGCTCCCCATCCGCGGCTATTCCAAACGCCAGAATCAGAAGGATCGCGGTTGGGACGATCAGGACACCCGCTACGCCAAGTACCGCCTTACCAACGGCGTCATGTGGCCCTGGGCTATCACCCGCAGCCGCAACGGCGAGCGCAACTTCGAGCTCTACTCAAACGAAGTGCTCATCAATTCCGGCCTGCCCTCAAGCAACTTCGACATCAACGCCGACACCAAAATCATCCCCACCAAAAAGCGCTAGACCAGTACAAACCTCTCCGTATGCACCCTGGGGCGGGGAACTCCCATCTCCGCCAGCACTCGCTCCATCGCATCCATCATCGCCTCTGGCCCACACACAAAATACTCAAGCTCCCGGTAGTTCTCCGGCAGATACCGCTCCAGCATCGCCCGGTTCACAAACCCCCGCTCCCCTCGCCATCCCTCACCTGGCTTCTCCAGCGCAAACACCACCTTCGCCGGCAACTGCTCCAGCCTCTCGCGGAATCGCAACGTCCCCTCGCCCTCGCTCCCGTAGAAGAACCACACCGGCCCCTTCTCGCCCTTGGCCGCAAACTCCTCACACATCGCCACCAGCGGCGTCACCCCAATGCCTCCACCAATCAGCACGTAGCCCGGCCCCGGGTGCCGCACCGGCGTAAACACCCCATAAGGTCCATCCACATAGAACGTGGCTCGATCCTTCTCCCCCCTCACCACCGCCCCTGACCAATCCCCCAGCGCCTTCACCGTAAACGCAATCGTCTCCCCGCCCGGCGCCGACGACATCGAGATCGGATGCCGTTCCTTGTGCAGCAGCGTGTTGCCCTCGCTCAACCACGCAAACTGCCCCGCCGCAAACTGCAACCCACCATGCCCCTTCGGCCGCAACACCAGCGTCCTCGTATCCTTGCTTTCCAGCTTGCTCTCCACCACTTCCCACGGCCTCGCCCACAGCCGCAGCGGAATCCACACCTCCAGCCACACCACCACGCCCACCAGCCCCGCCCCATAAGCCACAATCACCCCACGCATCACCGGCTCTGAAGAGAATCCCCCAAACATCCACAAGTGCGCCACCCCCAACAGCACCACCAGCTTTGCCATCACATTGTGCGTCCACTCCCAGTGCTCATAGCTCAGCCCCAATACCTTGCGCTCGACGGTTGTAACCACCAACACCACCAGCGCCACCGCCGCGCCTACGCCCCACCGCATCTCCCACGTCGCAAACTCCCCCCACGGCAACAACCACTCCACCGGCAATCCATTCGCGAGCAATGCCCCCACATGCCCCGCCACCAGCGCCGTCGCCACATATCCCATCCGCCGGTGCAATCTCACCAGTCCATCCATGCCAAACGCCGCCGCCACCGGCCGGATCTTCGCAATCAGCGCAAACTCGAGCGCAAACACCGCCATCGCCACAAACCCACACGCCACGCCCACCTGCATCAGCATCGGCCGCCCCGCTGCCGCCCCTGGCCAGCCCACCATCACCACCACCGGCAATCCCACCAACACACAATACAGAGCCGTCCACAGCATGCGCTTATTCTAACGGCACATATTCATCCCCGCGCACCTCATACACCGGCATTGGCCGATCGAGCGCCTTCAGCCGCGCTCGCTCTTTCTCATCGCGCACCACCACCGTACACGCCTCCACCAGCCCCTTCGCCTCAAAGAACGTCAGCGAACTCTCCGTGCCCGTATGCCGCAACTCCGCCGCCGTCCTCAGCCACAGCGGGCCCGGCGCCGCCTCCTTCATCTGCTTCAGCAATCCCCACTGCACACTCCGCCGCCAGATCAGCATCAGGTTCACACTCGGGTGCCCCGGCTCCTTGCCCTCACGCGCAATCTGCTCGAGGATTCCTCCCGTCATCCCATACCCATACTGGCAAGCCGCGCAAAAGCAAATTGACCCGAAGAACTCCCCCGTCCCCCGAAACCCCAATCCCCGAATCTCCACCGGCCCCTCGCCTGCCTCCACCACCGCTGCAATCCACTTCTCCTGCACCTCCGGCTGCGATGGGCATGCCCACCCCGCCTTCGTGTTGCCCCACGCATCCACCATGCACAATGCATCACTCACTGCGATCGTGCTCAAATCCACAAACTTCATTTCTCTCGCCACCAAAAAATAAAAGGGGCAGCCGCAGCTGCCCCGTCTTGTTCCCAAACCAGATTTAGCGCGGTTCCGAGCTCGGCGGCACCAGGCCATTCATGCGCAGCAGCGTCACGAGGTTGCCGTAGTGTTCGTTGGTGTGCACCAGGTTACCCAGCAGCGGCTGGGCGGCGGGCACTTCGCGCTGACCCATCTTGATCATCGTGGCCAGGCTCTTGTCGGTCGCCGTCGTGTAAGCCTTCGTGCACTCGGCCACCGCCGCTGCCCAGGCCTTCGCCAGCACTTCCTTCGAGGTTTCCTTGCGCACGCTCGGCACCTTCGGCGCGCCCGTCACCGCCGAGCAGTACATCGCATTGGCGTCAGCCAGATGGCCCACAAACTCGGAAAACGCCATCGTGCCGTCCACCGACTTGAAGCCAAACTTGTCAGCCGGCATCTTGTCAATCGACTTCGTAATGTTCGTCGAGATCGTCTTGTACGTGTTCGCGTAAACGGCCGCGAGCGGGTTTTCCTTCATGTCTTGGGCGAAGAGTGACACGCTCAGCACCAGCGTGGAGAGAAGAATCTTTTTCATTTTCTTTGTAGTACCTCGCTGCGATTATACCTTCAGGCTATAGAACTCTGCCGCCGT
>CAZBTA010000006.1:0-52478 GCA_964494515.1 uncultured Bryobacter sp. | reverse complement strand
CGCCGCAGCCAGTAGCCAAGGTGCGAATCGAGACCAGAGATGGAATCAGTTTCCACGGAAACCATTATTGTTTCCATGGAAACTTACTGTCAAGCGTGCAGTGGTCAGTTTCTTCCGGCCATGACGCCGCCGTCCACATTGACGATGGTGCCCGTGATCCAGGCGGCATCGGAGGAGAGCAGGAAGGCCACCATGGCAGCGACATCGTCAGGCTGGCCGATGCGGCCAAGAGGATGGAACGAAGCGAAACTGGAAAGCGCGGTGGGGATCTCCTCGCGGGGAATAAAGGCCTGGTAGATGGGAGTTTGGACGACGGCGGGTGCGACGGCATTGACACGAATGCCGAACTCGGCCAACTCCATTGCGGCATGCTGCGTCAAAGAATGCAGGCCAGCCTTTTGCATCGAATAGGCGGAAGAAGGCGTGGCCTTCACGGCTTGATGGGCCCACATGGAACCGATGTTAACGATCGCGCCGCTGCGATGACTCTTCATGTTGAGAGCCACGGCTTGCGTGATGAAGAAGAAGGATCGATTGAAGTCCAGTTGCTGTTCGTAGTCCTGCGCGGTGTGCTCGAGCAGCGAGAGCGGCTTGAAGTACCCGGCTGCATTCACAAGTCCACTGATATGGCCATCATGGGCGCGAATGAAGGCAATGAGGCTGGCGAAATCGGCTTGATTGGTAATGTCGGCGCGGAAAGTTGCGGTCTGTTCGGGGGCCGCGAGGCTGGCGGCTGCCTGAGACAAGCGGCCATCATCCCGTCCTACGAGGGTGACGTGCCTGTTCTGGGCAACAAGTCGCTGGGCTGTGGCAAAGCCGATGCCGGTTGTACCGCCGATGATGAGAGTAGTGGAAGAGGATTGCATGATGTGCTTCCAGAATGCAGCAAAACTTTCTCCAGATAAAGTACGCACTTTTTGGTAATAATTGGAAGCCATGAGACCTGCAGCTGATCTGTACAACCGTTCCTGTCCGTCCCGGACGGTCATCGATCTGATCGGATCGCGTTGGGGGATGTTGTTGATCTGCACGCTGCGGAGTGGTCCGGTGCGGGCCAATGAGCTGATTCGGCGCGTGGATGGCATCAGCCAGAAGATGTTTACGCAAACCGTGCGGGCGCTTGAGGAGAATGGCCTGGTGAAGCGCACCAGTCATCCTGAAGTGCCGCCAAGGGTCGAGTATGAACTCACACCGCTCGGACAGGATCTTTCTGATCTGGTGGCCAGGATGGAGGCATGGGTGGTGGACCACTACGATCAGATCATGGACATACGTGAGGGAAAGAAGCAGGCGGGAGCGCACCTACAGTCTCCCGCAGGTGGCGGGCGGCGTTGACCATGTTGTGGAGCGCGGGGAGGACTTCTTCCCAGCGGCGGGTCTTGAGGCCGCAATCGGGATTGATCCAAAGGCGGGCGGGTGGAATTCGCTTCGCGGCCTTTTGCATCAAGTCGACGATCTGCGGGACGGACGGGATGTTGGGTGAATGAATGTCGTAGACGCCGGGGCCAATCTCGTTGGGATAACTGAAGCTGTCGAAGGCGTCGAGTAACTCCATGTTGGAGCGCGAAGTCTCGATCGTGATGACGTCGGCATCCATGGCGGCAATCGCCTCAATGATGTCGTTGAACTCGGAGTAGCACATGTGGGTGTGGATCTGGGTTTGATCCTTAACGCCGTTGGCCGCGATGCGGAAGGATTGGATGGCCCAGTCGAGGTAATCGTGCCAATCGGCGCGGCGTAAGGGAAGCCCCTCACGCAGAGCGGCTTCGTCGATTTGGATGATGGAGACGCCCGCGCGCTCAAGGTCGAGCACTTCTTCGCGGATGGCGAGGGCCAATTGGAGGCAACAGGCCGAACGCGGCTGGTCATCACGGACAAATGACCAGTTGAGGATGGTGACGGGCCCGGTGAGCATGCCTTTCATGGGGCGGGCGGTGAGCGATTGGGCGTAACGGATCCAATCGACTGTCATGGGCGCGGGACGGCTGATATCGCCGTAGAGAATGGGTGGCTTGACGCAGCGAGAGCCGTAGGACTGGACCCAGCCGAAGCGGCTGATCGCGTAGCCCGCGAGTTGCTCACCAAAGTACTCGACCATGTCGTTGCGCTCGGCCTCGCCGTGGACCAGGACATCGAGGTTGAGGGATTCCTGCTGGGCGACGCAATGGCGGATCTCGGCCTGCATGGCGAGCTCGTAGTCCGCCGCGCTGAGCTTGCCGGCCTTGAACAGGCTCCGGGCCTGGCGGATCTCATTGGTCTGCGGGAAGGAGCCGATGGTGGTTGTTGGAAACACGGGTAAGCGCAGGCGTTCGCGCTGGAGGGTGGCTCGTTGCTCATAAGCGCTTTGGCGATCGCCCATCCCGGCGTCGATTGCCGCAACGGCGGCCTGCACCACGGGATCATGAACGCGGGTTGAGGTGCGCCGCGAGGAGACGGCCGCGAGATTGGCGGCAAGAGCGGACTCGACCGCGGCGCGGCCCTGATTGAGCGCCGCGCCCAAGACGCGGACTTCCTCCAGTTTCTCCATTGCGAAGGCCAGCCACGATCGCAGGTCGGGGTCCATGCGGTCTTCGAGAGAAGTGGTGACCGGAACATGGAGCAGCGAGCAGGAGGGAGCGATCCAGAGACGATCACCGAGGCGACTGGCGAGGGGCTCGAGCCAGTCAAGCGTGGCATGGAGATCGCTGCGCCAGATGTTGCGGCCGCTGATGACGCCGAGTGAAAGGACGCAGGAAGAGGGCAATAGCGCGAGCGCGGGCTCGACTTCCTGACGACCGGTGGTGACATCGAGGTGGAGTCCATCGATGGGAAGACCACAGGCAAGAGCGAGATTGTCTCGCAGGTGACCAAAGTATGTGGCGAGCAAGAGGCGGGGACCCGCACCGGCAAGGGCGCGCCAGGCACTGCCAAAGGCGGCGTGCCAGTGGGGAGGGAGATCGGTGACGAGGATGGGCTCATCGAGTTGGACCCACTCGACGCCATGGCGCGAAAGCAGCTCAAGCAGTTGGCGGTAGGCGGCAAGGAGCGGGTCGAGGAGACTGAGCTTGTCGACCCCATCACGAGACTTGCCGAGGGCAAGGTAGGTGAGCGGGCCCACGAGTACGACCTTGGGATGGGCCACCCCGGCGGCTCTGGACTCGCGCACCTGAGCGAGCAGGCGAGCGGGGTCGAGAGTGAAGGTGGTGGCGGAGGTGAACTCGGGGACGATGTAGTGATAATTGGTGTCGAACCACTTGGTCATCTCACTGGCGGCGAGCCCTTCGCCGGAGGCGGAGCGGCCGCGCGCGACGCGGAAATACTGATCGAGCGGATCGCCCGCGAAGGGGAGAAACCGGGGCGGCACATTGCCGAGAATGAAGCTCATCTCGAGGACGTGGTCATAAAACGCGAAGTCGCCGACGGGGATGAGATCGAGGCCGGACTGGAGCTTCCAGTGCCGCAGGCGGAGGCCGCTCGCGAGGGTATTGAGATCGGCAAGAGAGGATTCGCCCTTCCAGTAACGTTCGAGGCCGAACTTGAGTTCGCGGTTGGCGCCGATGCGGGGGAAACCGAGGTTGTGCGTAATGACCATGGCTACCCCTGATTTTGGCGACGCCTGTGGCATGAAGTACAGTGATTTGTTCTCACTGAAGCATGAATGCTATTCATGAATAAATGCTTGAGAGAACCCACCTTCACATCATCCAGGAAGTCGAGAACTGCGGCTCGTTGACGGCGGCGGCCGAGCGGATGCACCTGACCCAGTCGGCGCTAAGCCACACGATGAGCAAGCTCGAGAAAGCTGCGGGGATCGCGGTGTGGCGGCGCGAGGGGCGCAGCCTGCGGCTGACGCAAGCGGGGCGTTATCTGCTGGGGGTGGCGAACCGGCTGTTGCCGCAGCTCGCGCTGACGGAGGAACGGCTGCGCCAGTACGCACGGGGCGAGCGGGGGACGCTTCGCATCGGGATGGAATGCCACCCCTGCTATCAATGGCTACTAAAGGTGGTGTCGCCTTATCTGGGGGATTGGCCCAGTGTGGATGTGGATGTGAAGCAGCGGTTTCAGTTCGGCGGGATTGGCGCGTTGTTTGACCATGAGATTGATTTACTGGTTACCCCAGACCCGTTGCGATTGAAGGGGCTCGTGTTTTATCCGGTGTTTGATTACGAGCAGGTGCTGGTGGTGTGTGGCAAGCATGCCCTGGCCAGGCGCCGCTTTGCAAAGCCGGAAGACCTGGCCGAGGAGGTGCTGATCACGTATCCGGTGGCGACAGACCGGCTGGATATCTTTAACCAGTTTCTTGCGCCAGCAGGCGTGACCCCGCGGCGACACAAGACGATTGAGACCACTGACATCATGCTGCAGATGGTGGCGAGCAACCGTGGAGTGGCGGCGATGCCACGCTGGCTGGTGGATGAGTATGCGCAGAAGCTGCCGATTGTCCCCATCCGGCTGGGCAAAGGTGGGATCGCAAAGAAGATCCATCTGGGGATCCGGCAGAGCGACACAGAGACGGATTATGTCAGGGCATTTATCACGTCCGCCAAGCGGGCACGATTGGCGGTGCGCTAAATGCCCCAGGACTGCCAGCTTAACGGGCCTGAATCAGCTTCCAACCGTTGCCGGACGGATCGCGAAAGCTGGCATCGACGGAACCGTAACGCGAAATGGGCTGTTGGGTGAACTCGACGCCCCGCGAAAGGAACTGCTGGTAGGCGGCCTCGCAATCCTCGACGATCATGACGAGCGGGGGCATGGCGCCCTTGGCGACCGCGGCCTCGAGAGACTGGCCGGTGGCGGCATCCACCGTGGGCGGGCCGGGCCGGAAGAGACCGAGCTGGAAATCAGCCTGAGCGGGGTGCTGGACAGTGAGCCAGCGATAATCGCCATTGCGCACATCGGTGTGGACGCGAAAGCCGAGCTTGTCGCAGTAGAAGGCGAGCGCTTCGTCCTGATCGTGGACGTAAATGCCGGCGACTTGAATGCCTTGTTTCATGGGAACCTCCTTGGGGATGACTTGAGGCTAGCGGGGGCGAGCGATGCGGCGCTTCTCCGAAACTGCCATTTTGAGATCGGGCCGCTGGGCAGCGCTGACAAAGCAGTGGGGTACGGCGGCGAGATGCCAGGGGGCCTGGCGGACGCGCTCGCGGAAGTTGGTGGGGCTTTCACCCGTGACGTCACGGAAGGTACGGCCAAAGGTACCAAGGCTCTTCCAGCCGCTGCTCAAGGCGATGTCGATGATGGGGAGCTCGGTGTCGCGCAGCAAAGCGGTGGCGCGCTCGATGCGGCGGGTCAGCAGATAGCGGTGGGGAGGAGTGCCGAAGGCATCGCGGAACTGGCGGGCGAAGTAGGCCGCGGAAGTAGCACTGACACGGGCGAGGCGCGAGACGGGCCAATCCTCATGCGGGGCGGCATCCATGCGGTCGCGGGCACGTAAGAGGCGGCGCAGCAATTGGGGATCGGCGGATGGTAAAGCGACCTTGGGCATGCGCACTTTCAGCATAAGGCGGAGAACTTGCCCGGCGGCAGGCCCATCTCGCGGCGAAAGGCGGCGACGAAGGAGGATGGCGAGTTGTAGCCGAGCGCGTCGGCAACGGTGGTGACGCTTTCGCCGGCAGCCAGTTGCGCGGCGGCGCGGAGGAGGCGCTCGCGGCGCATCCAGCGGCCGAGGCTGAGGCCGGTTTCCGCAAGGAATATGCGCTCAAGCGTGCGGCGGCTGACGGCGGCACGGCGCAGCAGCGCGGCATCGCAATGGAGGATGCCGGTGGAGGAGCTGGCGATCAAGGAGGCGAAGCGACGGGCGCGGGGATCGGTGGGCATGGGGAGTTGCAATGGGGCGGCGCTGAGTTGGGCGAGCTCGTCGTGGATGACGGCGTCGAGGCGGCGCTGGGTGGGGATGAGACGGGACAAGGCACCGATATCGCTCGAGCGCAGGATCAAAGCGTGGAGGAGGGGCGTGACGTTGAGGACGCTGATGCGGGAGAGGGCGGGGCGGGGAGAGGCGAGGTAGAGGCAGCGGAGTGAGACGGGGCCGGAGGCGATGTGGAGCTGGTATTCGAGACCGGCGGGGACCCAGAGGGCGCGGTGGGCGGGGAGGGTCCATTGGGCGTTGGGGGTGGAGACGGTGAGCACGCCGGAGAGGACGTAGAGGAGCTGGTGCCAGGAGGGGGATTGGGGCGGAATGAGGCGGCGCTGTGGAGCGGTGAGGGCGAAGGTGCGGACGAGGATGTTGTCGTCATGGCGGGAACTCGTCATTTTTTGGCAGGATAGCGTAAATGCGCCGTGGGGATTTGGGGCTAGAATCCGAAGGGTATGGCGAACACACTGGCACACTTTTCAATCAATGCGAATGACGTGGAGAGGGCGGCGCGATTCTATGGCGGCGTATTTGGGTGGAAGTTTCAGGCATGGGGGCCGCCGGGGTTTTACATGATCGAGATGCCGCAGGCGACGATGCCGATGCGGGCCAGCCTGCAGCAGCGACGTGATCTGGTGGAGGGGATGCCGCTGAACGGGATGGAATGTACGTTTGCGGTGGAGAATGCGCGGGAGACGGCGGCGGCCGTGGAGGCGCATGGCGGGGAGATCGTGATGCCGCTGTGCACATTGCCGGGGATCGGGCACCTGTTTTTCTTCAAGGATCCGGAGGGGAATGTGGCGGGGGCGATGGAGTATGACGCGACGGCGAAGTAAGTCACCCGTCAGGGGCTAAAACCACGTTACTGTGGGTGAGAAGCCGCAGTTGATTGACTGCGGCTGAGGCTATGAAAACGAGAGAGCATTGGGCAAACCTGATCCACAGTAACTACTGGCGCAAGCTTGGGGTTTCTTCGCGAATCGGCTTGCTGCTCTTGATGGTGTTGGCGGGCACGGCGTGGGGGCAAACGCACCGGTTTCGCGTGCATGCCGAGGCGAATCTGGCGGTACGCGCGATCGCGCAGGGTAGAGGGCGGATGATCTACCTGCTGACGTCGATCGGGGTGTATCAGTTTGACGGCGAGCGATTTCAGCGTCATGCGGCGTTTAGGGGATCGAAAGAAACCCGGCATTTTCTCGATGACGGGAATGGAAGCATCTACTTCAACAACCACGAAGGCATTGCTGTGGTACGGGGCGATGCTTATGAACTGGTGGCGCCAGGCGCTGGGCCAGAGTTCACCTTGAATCAGGGCAAGCTGGTGGTGGCGGGGAAAGAGCTGGTTGAGGTTTCAAAAGGCGGCGGCAGGGAAGTGTTGGTGAAGGGGCAAGTGAGGGCGCCACGATTCGCAGCCGATGGGACGCTCTGGTTTCTCGATCAGACCGGAAAGATTGTCTGGCGAAAGCGGGCCGGGGGCGAGGCGGCGATTGTCGCCCGACTTGAGACGGAATGGGCGACCGTAGTTGGCGAGGGTGAGAGCACGTTTTGGGTGGGAGTTGGGACGAGGCGCACAGGTTACTGGGATGGGCGTAAGTTGAATGTGCAAGAGGGGACGCGGCGAGTGCCGGCGGGGCTCGAGGTGGCGCCGGCGGTAGTGCCGGGAAGAAGCAAGCCCTGGATTCTTGCGGGAGCCAATGTCATGACGGGCGATGTGTCGATTGGTTTGCCAGAGGCCTATCTTGCTTATCCCATTACGGCCGCGTATGAGGATGGGCGGAGGCATTTGTGGCTAGCCATGCAAGGGCTTGGGCTGGTGGAGTGCATTCCGGATGAGAGCTTTCGAGAATGGCAGCCGGCAAGCTTTAACGGTGAGCCAGTGACACAGGTTTTGAAAGGCCCCAACGGGGACATGATCGCCGCGACGCAATCGCACCTGCGGCGACTGGTGGGCAATCAATGGGTGGCATGGGATGAGCAGCCGCGACTGTACCACTATCTTCTGGCGGGAAAGAACGGGAACTGGTGGGCATCCACACGGGAAAGTGGCGTGATCGAACTGGATGGACGGGGGAGATCCATTCGGGCGCCGGAATATCCAGCGATCCGCAACATCCATGACAACTCACGCGCGCTGGCACTGGATGGCGAGGGCGTGCTTTGGGTGGCAAACAAGCAGACGTTACTGCGCTTGCAAGAGAATCGACTTTTGCCTGTTGCGCTGCAGGCACCGGAGGAGACGGAACAGGATTACCCGAGCGATTTTGCAGCGGATGGACGAGGGAGGTTATGGGTGGCGCACGCGCACGGCATCTCGTGGAAGGCGAGTGGAGGCGAATGGACAGCGATTGAGACGGATCGCCGGTTGCCGACGCTGCGGTCGATCACGGTGGACCCGAGTGGGGAAGATATTTGGGTGGCGCATCGGCTTGAAGATGGCTACTCGCGCGTCCGCTGGGTGAACGGGAAATGGCGGGTGGCGACTTACAACAAAGAGAATGGCTATGGACCCAAGACCAACATGTTCATCAAGCGTGATCGGCGTGGCTGGATTTGGCGTGGCACCGCACAAGGTCTTTATGTGAGCCAGGGGAATCCGGCGGCGGCTCACGACTGGTTGCGGCTTACGCGTGAGGATGGGATGGCCAATGACGACTTGTCGTTGTATGGGTTCTATGAGGATGGGGATGGCACGGTGTGGGTGGCGGGCAAGGGTGGCGTTACGCAGATCAGGCCGCGGGCGGAGTGGTTTGCCGATCCGGAGGGGGCACCGGTGGTTTCGGGGAGAACTGAGGAATCGATCCAACTGGCTACGCTTGGGGGCAATGAGTTTCGCAATCCCAAGATCCTGTATCGCTACGAGGGTGAGGCGAACTGGCGAACGGCCCCGCGGGGCGAGATACCCATTCGCCGCTGGCATCCTGGAAAGCAGGAAGTGGAAGTGGCGTGGAACTCAGAGACACCCAAGCCGGTGTTGCGGCTGGATGGAGGGGGAATTCCGTGGTGGTATCTGGGGGTGTTGGTATTGGCACTGGGCGGGGCTTATGCGGTGTCGCAATCGTACTGGACGCGGAAGATGATCTTCCGCATCAAGAGCCAGTTCGGCACCGAACCCAAAGATGTCGATTGGAATCTTGTGCCTGTTGAAGGGCAATTGCTGGGTGGGCGCTATGCGGTGGAGGATCAGATCGCTGCTGGTGGCACCTGCCAGGTCTACCGGGGGAAGGACCTGCACGCGCCAGAGTCAACGGTGGCGATCAAGATCTGGAACGTGCCCGCAGGAGATAAGAGCGAAGTGCGTGCAGCATTCAGCCAGGAGGTGATGGCACTGCAATCGGTGACGCATCCGGGAGTTGTGCCGGCGCTCGACTGGGGGATATCGCAGGGCGAGTTGCCGTTCCTGGTGATGCCGTTTCTCGAGGGAGAGAGCTTGCGGCAACGGATCAACGACAGCGGCACGATGACAGCCGCTGAAGTAACGGAGTGGTTAGGGCAAGTAGGAGAAGCGTTACAGGCCCTTCACGAACGCGGCCTTGTCCACCGCGACGTAAAGCCGGAGAACATTCTCCTGACGGAGGAACGGGCGGTGTTGGTCGATCTGGGCAGCGCGGCGCTGGGGAGCATCAACAGATCGCTGTCGCAGACTCGGAGCTTGACCGGTAGTTATCACTATCTGGCGCCGGAGAGGCTAAGTGGGTTCTATGGGGCGGCGACGGACGTGTACTCGTTGGCGGTTGTTCTGCTCGAAGTACTTTCGGGTCGTTTGCTGTTGGAACTGAAGGCGAGCTATGGTGATGAAGATTTTCAGGCTGAGTTGACGCGAGTGCTGATGGTGAGGCAGCCGGCCGGAGTGGTGAAGCGGGTGGCGCCATTGTTGATGGATGCGCTGAACCCCAACCCCAAGATGAGGCCCACGCAAGTTGCGGAATGGAGCAACAAGATCGTCAGGGCTTTAATTGAAGGTTGAGAGAGCGGGCAATCTCACTGAGGCCGAAAGTAATGTCGCCATGCACGTCGCGACGATCACGGCCCTGCATAGCGGCAATTGCGCTTTGGTTGTAACCAAGGTGGTAATGAAGCCGGAGTGTTTCACCGACGGCGGGATCTTTTTTGAGCAGCGCATCGAATGCCTGGGCAATCGCGGCCACATCTTCGGCAGAGCGCTTATTGTTGCCCTTGCCTAAAACGAAATGTACATACTCGGGCAAGTATTTGGCACGCGTTTGCCGACTGCGAGCGGCATCGATCAAGGCCTGTTTCATGGCCAAAGTATTGATTCCGAAGAAATGAGCTTCGTTCTGAACTTTGCCCAAATTACCACGGACTTTGAGAAATGCTTCAGCCACCAATGCGGTTGGCTGAATTGAGATATCGCGGCGTTCGTTGCGCAACAAGCAGGCAGCGATGTGGCGTAACTGTTGAAACGAGCGCTCGTAGCATGGGACAAAAGACATGGACAAGGCCTCCGCCGATTCCCGAAGTTTAGCTCAGTTTCTATCTTGAATATTGAGGTCCCGTGGTGATGCGGATCTCGTCGGCGGCGAGGAATTCGCCTTCGCGGGGGCCGGAATACTGGATGGCGGCAATGTTGGCGCCCTTTACGGTGAGGGTGAAGAAGGGGGTGGGGTCGGCGGGGGATTTGCGCGCCGGGGCCGCAGGGAGGACGGCGCGATCGATGGATTTGCCCGTGGCGTCGAAGGCTTCAAGTACGGCGGGCGTGGCCGTTGAGGCCCAGAACGTTACCGCGACTTCGCTGGCGGGGGCGGGCAGAGTGGCGCGGACGGGGATTGATTCCATGGCCATCGCGGAGACGAGGCCTTTGTGGCCGGTGCCGAGGTGGGTGAAGAACATGAGCAGGCCTTTGCCCGTGGTTTGACGGGGGTCGTGGGCGAGGGTGAAGACGACGCCCTTATCCTCCCAGCGGGGGAAGCGATTGGCCTTCTGCTCGGGGCCGAGCGGCGTGGCCGACTCGAAGTCGATGACCAGGGGATCGCCTGCGGCGAGGGCGAGCAAGAGGCAGGTGAGGAGGCGCATGGTGGCTACTTCCATTCGAGGCCCGACATGCGGCCGGTGGAGGAGGCGAACTTGTCCGTCTCAAGCCCCATGCGCTGCAGCATGGAGACGAACAGGTTGGGCAGAGGGTAATTCTGTTGCCGGTCGAAGGCGAGATGACCCGCGTGGCGGAACCCGCCGCCGGCAAGCAGGATGGGCATGTTGGAGGTGGAATGGGCGTTGGCGTCGCCGAGGTTGGAGCCGTAGAGGATCATGCTGCGATCGAGGAGTGTTTCGTCGCCCTCGGTGACGCTCTTGAGGCCCTTGAAGAGATCGGCGAGCAGGCGCATGTGCCAGGAATCGATGGTGCGCAACTGGGCAAGCTTGGCCTCGGACTTACCGTGGTGGGAGAGGTTGTGATAGCCGTCGCTGATGGCGGCGCCACGGATCTCGACGACGGGGGTGCTGACGCTGTCGAGCATGAGGGTGACGGAGCGGGTGGAGTCGGTCTCGAAGGCGAGGCGGACGAGGCTGTACATGTTGGCGACGCGGGCCATGTATTGGGCGGGGCTGGCGGGGTCTTGCGGTGGGGCGGCTTTGACTACGGGCTTGGGCTTGCGTTCCCAACCCTTGGAGGCCTGCAGGCGATTCTCAAGCTCGCGGACGCTGGTGAAGTATTGATCGAGGCGCGCGCGATCGTTGGCGCCGAGCTGGCGCGAGAGATCGCGGGCTTGATCGTTGACCACGTCGAGGATGGAGCGGCCGGTGTCGAGCTCGGCGATGCGGGCGTCTATCTCGGTGGCGCTGCCCTGGATGAACATCTGCTGGAAGACGCTTGAGGCGCTCTGCTCGGGCGGGATGGCGACGCCGTTGCCCGTCCAGGAAAGGGAGCGCGAGGCGGTGTTGACCGAGAGGGTGAGCGAGGGGAAACGGGTTTGGTTGCCGATGCGCTCGGCGACGTATTGATCGAGGGAGATCGTGTTGCGGAAGGAGCTGCTGGCCGGGTGGGGCGCGGCGGTGAGGAAGCTGATGTCGGCGGGGTGACCACCGTCAACATTGGGATGAGAGACGCCGGAGAAGACCGTGAAATCGGCGCGGTGATCGGCGAGGATCTTGAGGTAAGTCGAAGGGGTGTAGGTGGGGCCGGCGCCGGTGGGAAAGAATTCGCCGGGCAGCAGGCCGAGGTTGTTGCAGATGGCGAACATGCGGCGGGGCGTGGGAGTGGCCATGGCCTCGAGGGCGGGCAGCGCCATGGCGACACCAACACCACGCAGCAGGGCGCGGCGTGAGAGGGGACGCAGGCGGCGACGGGAGGAGAGATTGTGATCAGGCATGGGGCACTCCGTTATTTGTTCTGGAACAGGGGACTAGAGACGATGGCGTGGACAAGATCGCGGAGGCGATAGCCATCGCGAGCGGTCTTGTCGAGGATGGATTCGACGTGAGGCCGATCGGAGAAGCCGATGGGCGCGCCGGTGGAATAGGTGGCGAGCTGGGAGACGAGGTTGCGGGCGACGGTGCGTTCTTCACGCTCGAGGATGAGCTGTTTGAACTGGCGGACGTCGGTGAACTTCGCGCCCGAGGTGAGCGAGCCGGCGGCATCGACCGGTGGGCCGTAGTGGAAGGCGAAGCGCTGGCCGGACATGCCGATGCCGGGGGCGGCGGGGACGTCCTCCTTGAACGCGCGATAGCGATCGCGATAACCGCCCATGACATCGAAGCTCTCGAGGGCGAAGCCGGGGGGATCGATCTTGCGGTGGCAGGCGGCGCAGGTGGGATCGGCGCGATGACGATCGAGCTGTTGGCGAATGGTGACGGCGCCGCGGATATCGGGCTCAATGGCGGGGACGCCGACGGGCGGGGCAGTGTGGAAGCCGAGGATGCGTTCCATGATCCAGACGCCGCGAATGACGGGCGAGGTGGTGGTGCCGTTGGCGGTGACCTTGAGGACGCTGGCTTGCGTCATGATGCCGCCGCGGACGGAATCTTTGGGCAACTGGACCTTGCGCATGGCGGAGCCAGTTACGCCAGGGATGCCGTAATGAGCGGCGAGACGCTCGTTGAGGAAGGTGAAGTCGGATTGGACGATGGTGCGCGAGGGGGAGTTGGCACGGAAGAGCTCTTCGACGAAGAGGCGTGTCTCTTCCACGGCGGCGAGCTTGAGCGGATCGTCGAGCTCGTAATCGTTGTAGAGCGTAGTGGAGGGCGAGCTGTCGTCGATCTTGCGGAGGTCGAGCCAGTAATCGGTGAAGGCGTCGACAAAGCGACGGGCCTTGGGGCTCGCCAGCAGGCGCTCGGTCTGGGCGCGGAGGACGACGGGTTGGGTGAGCGTGCCTTTGGCGGCGAGGGCGCGCAGCTCGTCGTCAGGGGGCGAATTCCAGAGGAAGTAGGAGAGGCGACTCGCGAGGGCGTAAGCGTCGAGCTTGCCCGGGGGCTCGTTGATGAAGACGAACTCGGGTGAGCAGAGGATGGCCGTATAGGTGGCGATGATGGAACGCGTGAAGCCACGGCCAAGGGCGAACTGCTGGTCGAAGAGAGCGAGGAAGCGCGCGGTGGTGGCGGCGTTAACGGGGCGACGCGCGGCGCGAGCGAGGAAGGCGCGGATGAGGCGCTGGGCATCGGCCTGGGGCTGCTGGCTCGTGATCTCAACGGCGACGTCCTGCGTGCGCGGGCCGAAGCGGGCGCGGAAGGCGGCAACCTCATCGGCAGGGGAAGGTGGAGGGATGACGATTGGAACGGTGATGCCACCGGTCTCGCCTTTGTCGAGGCGGCGGAGGGGCAGGTCGCCGAACATCAGGCGGTAGCCGGCGGTGGCGTTGTCATCGGGCAGAGGGCCTTCGATCTCGAGCCACTGGAAGGCAACGCCGGGCATGCCGTCGGGCTGGGCGAGGGGGTTGACGTATTCTTCTTCGGTGCCGTTGACGCGGGTGCGGAACAGGCGCATGCCGTCGGTCTGGATGACCTCGGCGGGATTGAGGAGGACTTCGACCTGTTGGACGGAGGGTTCGGGGGTGAAGTCAAAGGTAGCGACAGGACGGGATTGGCCGGAGCTCTGCGCGTAGACGCCAATGGGCTCGTTGCGGCGGCCGGGCCAGACTTCATCGGGATTGGGCCGGTGGTAGGTCTGCTGGTAGAGGTAGGCGGTTTTCTCTTTGCCGAAGCCGGTGAAATTCCAGTGGTCGACGCCACCGCCGCTGACCCAGATGGAATAACCCTTGACGCGGATGCGATAGCGACCGGCGGCGGGGACACGATAGCCGCTCCAACTGAAGCCGCCAGCGTCGGAGAAGATGCTGGAGACCCGGCCGACGGCTTCGCGCTCTTTGGTGTCGGGGCTTGAGATGGGGGCGCGACCGGCGCGGACGTCGGGCTGGGCGTGGGAGTCGAGGACGGGGAAGTTGAGGCGATCGGTGCGGGTGTTGCCTTCGCGGGGGCGGAAGGCGCGGAGGGTGGGTTCGGCGCGGGCGTAAATGCGCGTGGTGGTGGGAGCGGGGCGGACGAGGCGGGCGGCGATGGCTTCGCGGATGGCGTAGTCGGCAGTGCTCATGTAGCGGGCGAGCTGGACGTGGGAGATGTCGAGGGCGGTGCCGATCTTGTTGAAGCGCCAGGCCTCGCCGTCCTGAGGCAGCTTGGAGCGGATCTGGGCCCAGGGGATGTGGAGGAGATCGCGAACGGAATTCTCGTACTCGTAAGCATTGAGACGGCGCAGACCGGAGCGGCCGAGCTGGGCGCGGGCGGCGGATTCCTGTGTGGTGAGAGCGGTCTTGAGGCCGTTGAGAAAGGGCGTGAGCGAGGAGGCGGCAGGACGCGGCAGCGGGGCCGGAGGCATTTCGCCAGCGGCGACGCGATCGTGGACCTTGATCCAGGTGGCGATGGTATCGGGATTGGCGGGGTCGAAGGAGAGGGCGGTGAGGTCGAGCTTGGCCGCGGGGGATTTGGAGTTGTGACAGCCGATGCAGTTCTTTTGGAGGAAGGTGTCGGCGCCAGGGAATGGCGCGGCACCAAGTGTCGGAATTGCCAGCAGGGTGAGGACTGCGAGGGCGCGAGCAGGGATCACGCCGTTAGTATATTGCAGCGATGTTATTTGGCGCGAACGCTGAAGACCTTGTTGGCGATGCGCCATTCGCCGTTTTGGAGCAGCAGTAGGAAGTAATCGGTGAAGACGGCGGAGGGGTAATCGAGGGTGGCGCGGGCGATGGCGGCAGTGCCGCGGATGTCGATGAGGTCGATGGTGCGCTTGCGTTGGGCTTCGTCGGGGAATGGCTTACCGCTGAAGCCGCGCTTGTATTCTTCGAGGGACCAATCCATGTACTTGCCGTCGAGACGTACGCCCTGGATGCGCGCGGTGGGCAGGAAGGCGCGGTCCATCTCGGCGGGGTTCTGGGTGGCATGACCGCGGAGGTAGGCTTCGATGGGGAGGCGGGCGGCGGCTTGCTGGTCGGCGTCGCTTGCGAAGAGGGTGATTGCAAGGGCGAGGAGGAGATAGCGCATGTGGGATGGACGGGGGAGTGAGAGGAATGGGTAGGTTGGGTGAGTGAAATTTTGCGAGTTCGGATCGGCAATCATGTCGGATGGCGGCTGTTATTGGCGTGCGAGATCGGCGAGACGTTGCATGGTAAGAGGGAGTTCGCGACGGAAGCCGGGACCAAAGCGGGCGGCCCAGAACCAGCCGAGGAAGCCGCGGAAACGCACACGGTGGGTGAAAGTGGCGGTGGGGCCGGATTGATCGAGAGTGCGGGTGATGGAGAGGGTGGCAAGGGGCAAGCGGGTATCAAAAGTTATGGATTTGCCGGGCGTAAGGGCGGTGACCTTGAAGCGGGCGGAGGGACCAGAGAGAGGTTTGATGGTGCCGGTGGCGGCGAGTTCGAGAGGCTCAAGAGGAGTGGTGGCGTCTTTGAGACCGCCGTCCCAGGACTTCCAGGTGGAGGGGTGGGTCCAGAAGTGCCAGATGCGGGAGGGGTGGGTGGTCTGGAGGGTGTGCGAGAAGTCGGAGTTGGAGTTGACGGGAGGGGGCGCTTGCTGTGCAACGAGGAGCACCGAGAGGGCGAAGAAGAGGATGAAGGTCATATCTGAATGATGTTCATTCATTTCGATGGATCCAATAAATATGAACGAGGTTCATTCATTTTGTGGTGGTAGGATGAGAACGCGATGGCGACGCGATTTGAGAAGAGACAGGCGATGGATGCGGCTCTGCTGAAGGCGGCCATGGATGTATTTGCCCAGAAGGGCTTTGAGGCAGCGACGATCGCCGAGATCGCAAAACAGGCGGGCATGGCCGTGGGGACGGTGTACTTGCGTTATCCGGGAAAGGCGGAGTTACTGGCGGGGGTGCTGGACTGGGTGGAGGGGCGATTCATCGAGCGTATGCAGGAGGCGATCGAGGGTGGTGGGAAGTGGCCGCAGCGATTTGAACGGATGTATGCAGGGCTGATGCAGGTTGCCGAGGAGGTGCAAGAGTTGGGCGTCTTGATGCAGCTCTCGATGCACGCAAGCCTGGGGGGAAGGCCGCGCGGTTCGCGGATTGAGGCGTGGATTGCGGGGGTGATCCGGCAGGGGCAACAGGAGAAAGCGTTTGAGGAAATGGATGCGGGGCTGGCGGCGGCGATGGCGTTCGGGATGGTGGAAGGGGCGCTGGGGTGGCATATGCAGCGAGGGGGGAGGGATCGTGGGGAGGTGGTGAAGATGTTGAGTGAGGCGACGGGCAGGTGGGTATTGAAGAGTATGAGTAAGTTGGGTGAGTGAAATTTGTGACAGCTTGTAGTAATCTTGCTGCGCGACTATGAGACAGAACTTGTGGCAGTTGATGCGATTGATGGTGGTGGCGGCTGTTGGGTTGGCGCAGAGTGGATGGACGGGGAACTGGAAGAACGACAAGGTGGAAATGACCATCGAGGCGCGGGGCGATGGTGGGGCGCGGGGGACGATTGTGTTTGAGGGGCAGCGGATGCCGTTTGAGGGCAAGGTGAGCGGCGAGAAGATGGACGGGACGTTCAAAGTGGAGGGGAACTCGTTTGCGTTTACCCTTTATCGCGGGGACCGGGGTGAGGTGAAGCTGACGACGGATGGGGTGGATTACATTCTGGAGCCGGTGCGGAGCGGGGCGAAGAATCCGCTGGGGGGACGCGTCGCGGCGCCTGTGCCGTCGTCGTCGATTGTGGGTGACTGGCAGGGGCCGCAAGGAGTGGTGCGGTTTGGAGCGGATGGGTCGGTGATAATTGCGGGCAAGCCTTACAAGTACACGATTGAGGGTTCGACACTGACGCTGATTGCGCCAGATGGGCAGGCGGCGCTGCCGTTTCAGCTGAACGGAGACACGATGGTGGTGTCGATGAATGGGCAGTCGATTCGGTTTACGCGGCTGGCAGCGGGGGCGGTGGCAGTGCAGGGGCAGAATGGAGTGCGGCAGGAGTTGGTGGGCAAGTGGTGCTACCAGGCGAATGTGTATGCGACGAATGGCGGGGCGCGATCATCGAGCCAGTGCTTTGTGCTGAATCCGAATGGCACCTACGAGTATTACGGCGAAACTGATTCGTACAACCCAAATGGCGGGTCGACGGGACAGAGCTATGACGCGGGGACATGGACAGCAACGGAGACGACAATTACGGCGAACTCGCGGACGCGGGGGACGACGACGTATCGCCTCGAGAAGCGCAACCATCCGAAGAACGTGAATGACCCGATGCTGGTGCTCGACGGGCAGGCGTTTGTGACGGCTTATCAGAAGGCGCCATGGCGCTAATTGAATTGAAGGCGGACGGGCTGGCTTGAGGATTCGGGTGTGGTGAGAACGAGGTTGGCAATGGCACCGGAGGTGAGCGTGGCGATGGCGCCCGCGGTGAGGCGGAGGTTGAGTTGATCGAGACCGGCAAAGCCGGGAGCGGGGCCGGCGTAGAGGACATCGAGCGGGACATCGTTGAGGAGCGCGGCGAGAGAGGTGGCCCGACGGAAGCCGGTGCCATAGAGGACGAGGATGTTGCCGGCGCGACGGGCAATGGGGGTGTCAATGAGGCTTGCAGGAGTGGAGTCGCTATGGTGCTGCCCGAGGGCGAAGCCGTTTGAAGCATATAGGGCGGGCTCGGCGCGGCGGATGAGCACGTTCTGTTGTGAGGCGATGATGCGGCCACGGTAGATGACATCGATGCGCGCCAAGGGTTGGCCAGCGGTGGGGGCGGCCGAGGGAGGCACAAGGGAAGTTGATCTGGGTGGCACTGATGTACTGTAGGCCGGCGCGGACGCCGTTGACGCGGACTTCGAGTTGCTCCGTGACCTGCGGGAAGGGCAGGTTGGTAGCCGTCCAGGGGGCGGCAGGCCACAGATTAGCGCCAAAGAGGGTGGCAAGAGAATCGGGAGCCAGAGCGTGGCGGTAACTGGCGTTGTTGGTGGCAATCACGGACTTGATGGCAGAGACCTGACAGAAGCCTTCGGCCTGATTTGGAAGACTCGGCGGCAAGAGCTCGGAGGGGAGCGTGGAAACGGGTTGAGAGAAGGTGGGGAAGCAGGCGCCGGGATCGCCGGAGGGGAGGCGATCGCAAGCCTCAGCATAGCGGCGGAACTCAAAGCAGGCAGGGCCAGTGGGGCGACGCTCGATGAAATTGCGGGCATCGGAGGCGGTGAGCAGAGCAACCAGTTGACCTGAGAGGTTGAACAGGCCGCCACCGGAGTTGCCATTAAAGGATTCACCGCTGGTGGCGAAGATGCCGGAGGGGAAGGCCGTGGACCAAGGGTAGCGGCCGGTGACTTCACCAATGAAGGTATGGGGAGCGGACTTCTGGGGCAGGCCGAAGCTGCTGCCCATGAGGATGAGCGGGTCACCGGCTTCCGGCGTAGCCGAGGCCAGGGGGATGGAAGGGCGATCGCAGACGGGACGATCGAGCTCGACGAGAGCAAAGTCGGTGCCGACGTTGAAGAAGTTGATCGATTGCAGGGAAACCGCGCGACGGCAGCGGCGGAACTGGTGGGAGCCGAGGATGAGAGGGGAGGAGCCGGAGGAGTCGTTGGCCTGATAGTCGAAGGCGAAGATGGTGTTGGCGCAGACGCCGCCGGGATTGGAGGCGGCGACATCTTCGAGGCGGCAGGTGTTGAGCTGGTTGGGGCCTGAGCCGGGAGTGCAGCGGGGCATGGTCATGCAGTGGCCAGCAGTCAGGGCGAGATTGGGGGCGATGAGGGTAAAGCTGCAGGAGCCGGTGCTGTTCTGGGTGAGAAAGCGCTCGGTGGAACAGAGGGGGCGAGGCGGGGAGAAGGGTATGCCGGTGTATTGCTCGTTGCGCTGGAGGAACTTGTCGGCCCAGGAGTTGAAGTTGAGAGCGACGGATTGGCCGTCCGGAGCGAGCGTGTAATTGCCAGTGGTGAAGATGGTGCCGGTGGAGGCGAACAGGTTCACCGCCGGGTAGGAGGCTTCGAAGAAATCGCGACGGTCGTCCGTGCCCACCACGATTTGTTGGGGTGGGGCGGGGGCGGCGTGGGTGGGGGCCTGGGCGAGAAGGGGCAACACAGAGAGCAGAACAGAGATGACCATGCGTTGCCCCGAGCCGGAGTTACTTGAGGAGCGGAAGCAGAACGGCATCAAGGGTGTCGTCGTTCCACTGCGGGATGGAGATGTCGCGGTGGAGGCTCCAGTGTTCGACGAGGTCGACGCTTTCCTCGGGGGCGAGCTTGACGATGGGGCCGAAGGTCTCGAGCTCGAGGAAGTCGTGACGGGTGAAGGTCTGGAAACTGCAGAAGTATTCGGGGTAGGTCTTGCCGGGCTCGGCCTTGTACTGCTTGAGGAAGAGCTCGTTGTTGAGCAGATAAGCGCCGAAGGTGTGGGGGTTGAAGAGGCCGACTTTCTGGGGTGAAGTGGCGTTGGGGTCCTGGCGGAGGCCGAGGTATTTCTTCATGAAGATCCAGCGGGGATCGCTCAGATCGGTGTAGGCCCACATGACGAGGGGATTGGTGGGGGCGAGCATCTCGGGATGGGTGCCGCGGGGTGGGAAGCCGGTGATGCCGATGCCGCCCTGCGCCATGACCGTAGGCGCCCAGGGAGCGAACTCGAGCGCCATGCGCGAGCGATTGATGACGCGGTGGACGAGGCGGATGCCGCCGTCGGTGTGGATCTCCATGACCTTCTGGAGGCCGGTTTCGGGCTCGGTGGGCTGGGTGGCGCGGACGAAGGTATCGAAGACTTCAACCGTGACGGGCGAGTTGTCGAGGCCATAGGTGTAACGGAGGTCTTCGGGGCCGATCCAGAGGCGATGGCCGCCGCGGATCTGCCAGGAGGATTCGCCGGATTGGCCGAGTTGTTCGGTGAATTCCTTGAAGAGATTCTGGCCACCGGTAAAGCCGCAACGAATGATGCGGGGGCCGATGTCGGAGGTCAAGACGAGTTCGACATCACCAGTGGTTATGCGGTAGCAATTGGGCCAACCGCCGTAAGCAATTTTCTCTACTTGCATCTTCGGAATAGCTTATCGAAAGTGGTCCCAACCCTTGGGTGGAAGGGGCGAACCAGGGCGACCCGCGACCGCCACAGCGATCTCGCGGAAGGGCTTGGGCAGGGGGTGGGGGCTGGCGACGAGGAGCTCGTAATCTTCGCCGTGATGCCAGGCTTGCTCGAGGGTGGCGCCGCGGGCGATGGGCGGAGCGCCGGTGATCTCGCAGGTGAGACCGGAGGCGCGGAGCATGCGGTCGAGATCCATTGAAAGGCCGTCGGTAATGTCCATGGCGGCCGAGGCATAGCGGCGCAAAGTGTCGGCGAGGTCGAGGCGGGGACGGGGCTTTTTCTTCCAGGTGCCAAGAGGGCCGGAAACATAGATGCGATCGCCGGGCTTGACGCCGCTGCGGAGGACAGCCTTGCCCTTTGGCACGGCGCCGCAAACGGTGATGTCGACATGCACCTTGTCGCTGCGCGAGAGATCGCCACCGATAAGAACCACCTTGTGCGCGAAGAGGCCCTGAAAGAAAGGCTTGGCGAAGCTCTCGTCGGGGATGGCGAGCGAGCAGAGGGCGAAGCGGGGCGTGGCGCCCATGGCGGCAATGTCGGAAAGACCACGGCCCATGGCCTTGTAGCCGACCTCGCGCGGGGTGTAATCGGGGAGGGTGAAGTGGCGGCCCTCGATGGTGAAGTCGGTGGTGAAGACGAGGTCTTCGCCGGGGCGCGGCTGGTAGATGGCGCAATCGTCCCCGATGCCGGCGGTAAGCGGCGCGCGCTTTTCAAGCCAGGCGATCAGGGAACGTTCGCTCATTGGATGACGAGGCCGCTCGGGAGTTCTTCGCCGAAGACGCGACCGAGGGCGGAGAGCTCATCCTGCCCTTCGCCGGCGAGGATGGCGCGCAGAGCATCGCGCTTGGGATGGGCATCGAGCGCCTTCTCGACCAGGGTGATCGTGGCCGAAGGCAGATCGCGGGCCACGTCGCCGGTGTGGCGCGCCATGGTGGCGAGAGATTCGGCAGCCTCGGGCATGGAGAGCACCTGATCGATCCAGCGGGAAACCGTGGTGGAAGGCACAACGAGATTGTTGGGCCCGTAGAGGAGCTTGCGCGCACCGAGGCGGCCGAGACACCAGAAGTCGGAGGCGGTGTAATCCTTGGCGCGGATGCGCTTGAGCAGCGCATTGCCAAGCTCGGTTTTGGTGCCGACGGGCAGCAGCTCGAGCGAACTCGCACAACGCCACATCTCGCGGGAAAGCGAGGGATTGAGCCGCTTGGGCTTGGCGCCCTTGGGGATGAGCGAGCCGGAGAGGCGCTGGTAAAGATCCTGTTGCTGATTGCGATTGAGGCCACCGGAGACGCGACCGGAGAAGATCCACCAGTCGATCTCATTCTGGGCCTGATTGGCAAAAATGAGGCCACCGGCAAAGATGCGGCGCGCCTGTTCGATGCGGAGATCATCGCCCGAAGCGCCGAAGCCGGGGCGGAGGCAGAGGCCCGTGAGATTGAGCCACCGCACTTCGTGCGCGGCAGAACGCTTGCGGCCCTCGGCACACTCAAGGAAGACGTCGGCCATCTTGCGAATCGCCGCCAGGGGCCAGGAGGCGCGGCCGAGCGAAAGCGTTTGCTCGAGCTTCTGTGGAAGCTCTTCGGGGTGGAGGCCATCGGTGGTGAAGGTGTCGCGGATGAGCTGGAGCGCGGTGTCAAGCGCGCTATCGCTGACCGTGGCGACGGGACGGGCGACCGTGGAGCGAGCGGTCTGGCGGCGCAACTCAAACTGCAGCCGCCAGGTATGTTCGCTGACCTTGCTGACGGCGAAGATCTCGAGCGTGCCAACCTCGGTGAGATGAGCGCGGAGACGGATGGGCACGCTGCGCTCCATGTTCGGATTGCCAAAGCGGATGACGGCATCGAGCGGCGCGTGGAGGTGGAAGGAATCGTCGACGGCAACGCTTTGGCCAGCGACATCCTCGGTACGCGTGAGCGAGCTGTAGAGGCGGAAGCTGACGGGCTTGTTGGCGAGCAGTTGCAGGCCGGGAACGTCGAGCTCGAGCGTCGAACCTTCCTCTGAGCCGCGTGGCACGAGGCAGAGCGACTGCTTGTCACCCGTGCCAATGAAGTAGGCGCGCGGCAGGCCACCGCGGACGAGAATGCCCTGCCCGCCGCCGCGGACATGCGCGTAATAGGCAGCGCCCTGGGCGACGGCGAGGTCGAGATCCTGATTCTCGAACACGAGAGGCGTGTGGCCAAACCACGAAGCAACTACTTCGCGGACACGCTCGCGCAGGATATCGGGGATGAAGAAGCCGCCGTTGAACAGGATGGCGTCGGGGCGGATGTTGCCGCTTTCGGTGAGGAACTGGGCGAGGTGTTTGGTGATGGCCGGGTCGCTGACGTAGGGCAGGCCGAGCTCGCGGAAGGCGGATTTTTTGTCGATGGTGGGCGCATCGGTGAGCGCGCACTGGGGCAGGAAGCCATCGAGGGCCAGCTCGCGGGCTTCTTCGCGAGTGATCTCGGTGCGCAGCGTGCCACCGATCAGCGAGCTGCCAGCGCCGAGCACCGTGATCTCAACGGAGGCGGGGCCATCGGCGGCGAGAAGCTTCTCTTTGGCGGCGGCACATTGCCGGCGGAGGGCGCTGCGCTGGCGCAGGCTGAGCTGGGTGTTGAGCTTGGTCTCGACCAGCCAGCTGAGGGTGAGATCGAGATTGTCGCCACCGAGCAGGAGGTGCTTGCCGACGGCGGTGCGGGTGAACTGGACGTGGTCGCCGGTGCGGTTGACCTGGATGAGCGTGAAGTCTGAGGTGCCACCGCCGACGTCGACGATGAGGACGTTCATGCCGTCGGTGAGGTGTTTCTGGCTCTGGGAGAGATGGCGCGCGATCCAGCTGTAGAAGGCGGCGGCGGGCTCTTCGATGAGCGTGAGCTTGTCCATGCCGGCGGCACGAGCGGCGGCGACGGTGAGCTCGCGGGCTTCTTCATCGAAGCTGGCGGGGACAGTGAGCACGACATCGTGATCGCCAAGGGGTGAGCCGTGGTGGGCCTGCCAGGCGGAGGCGATGTGGGCGAGATATTTGGTGGAGGCTTCGACGGGAGAGTAAAGGCGGCCGGCTTCTTGCGCGTCCCAGGGTAGGATCTTCGCGTTGCGGTCGACTTCGTTATTGGACAGCCAGCTCTTGGCAGCGTAGACGCTGCGGGTGGGCACGAGAGCGCCCTGCTCGCGGGCGTAGACGCCGACGTACTCTTGCTGATCGAGGTAGAGGAAGCTCGGGAGGGTGCGGCGTTTTTCCTGCCGGCCCTGCGCGACGAACTGCTCGATGTCGAGGACGTGAATGGGGGTGTAATCCGCTTCGGCGGCTTCGACGGGGTCTACCCAGGCCAGGGCGGAATTGGTGGTGCCCAGGTCGATGCCAATCTTCATGATTTGCGCTCTCTTACGCTGAATTCCAACTTCCAACGGTCGCCAGTGGCGGCGACGCAGTAGAGCTCGAGCACGCCGGTTTCGCTGACGTGGGACTCGAGGGTGACGGGGACAAGGCCGCCGGGGGTGGTGGGCGTGGGCTGGAGAGTCATCTCCATGGCAGGTAGTTCGGAAAGCCCAGGGGGCATGGGATCGAGCAGCTCACCAGGGGCATCCGTGCGCCGTTCGGTGGAACTGAAGATGCGGAACTCGACGGGCTCGCCGACGTAGAGGCCGAACTTGCGATTGGGGAAGCGATGGGAGGAACCTTCTTCCATGCCGTTGGGGACGATGGTGAAGGCCTTCATCGGCGCGGGCAGGCCGGGGACGGCAGGCATGGCGTCTTCGATGCCGACATAGTAGCTGCGCGGAATGCCGCCACGGATGCGGATGCCCTTGCCCTGACGAGCGAGGCCAAAGTAGGCGGCGCCGCGGGCGACGGCGAGCATGAGGTCTTCGCCGTCGAGGATCTTGATCGGTTTCTGGAGCCAGAGATTGAGGCTCGACAGCAGGCGATCGCGCACGAGGCCGGCCTGAAGCACGCCACCGTTGAACAGGATGTGAGTGGGCTGGACGCCGCCCTGTTTGATGAAGTGGGCGAGGTGAGCCGTGATGCGGGCATCGCTGGCATAAGGCAACGACATCTCGGCGAGAGCGGAGCGGCGGGCCTTCTGCGGCGTTTCGTCAAAGGGGACATGGGGGAAGAAGCCTTCGACGATGATGCGCTCGACTTCTTCGCGGGTGAGCTTGCTCTTGATGGTGCCGCCGATGAGGCTGGAGCCGCGACCGAGGATGGTGACGGCATGTTCGGTGACGGTGGAGCCGGGCTCGAGGAGGACCTCTTTGGCGGCGCGGCACTGCTGCCAGAGGGCTTGCAGTTGCTGCGGGTCGAGCTTGGGCATCTTGCTCTCGAGGTGACGGGCCAGAGCGAGATCCATGTTGTCGCCACCAAGCAGGATGTGGTCGCCAACGGCGACACGTTCGAGGGCGAGAGCGCCGCCCTGATCTTTGACGTCGATGAGGGTGAAGTCAGTAGTGCCACCGCCGATGTCGACGATGAGGATGCGGTCGCCGGGGCCAACGCGCTCGCGCCAGTCGGGGTGTTTGGCGATCCAGGCGTAGAAGGCGGCTTGCGGCTCTTCGAGCAGGACGAGCTTTTCGATGCCGGCGTCGCGAGCGGCTTTTTCGGTGAGCTGGCGGGCGACTGCATCAAAACTGGCGGGAACCGTGAGGACAACTTCCAGTTCGCTGAAAGAAGGATGACCGGCGGCGCGCCAGGCGGCGCCGAGGTGCTCGAGATAAGCGCGCGAGGCTTCGGCCGGCGTGATCTTTTCAACACCCTCGGGGGCGTGGACCGGCAGTTGGACCTCGTTGTAGTAGCTGAGCCAGGACTTGGCGCTGGAGACCAGGCGCCCCATGCTCTCGGCACCACGTCGACGCGCGAGCGCACCGACGACGAGAGGCGGCTCGGGCTGCCAGGGGAGGTCAGTCGAGCCGGGAGGAAAATCCCGCGGGCCGGGAATGTAGGCAAACGAGGGCAGCAGCGCTTCGGCGCGTACCTCGTTGGGCTGCACTACCTGGGTGACGGGGAAGTGTTCGACAGCGTCGTCATGGCCATAGGCCAGAGCGCTGTTGGTGGTGCCAAGATCGATTCCGATGACCAAGACTGCTATTCGACCTCAATTTCCGCCGGGGCAAGAATCTTGAGATTCGTCTTGGCGGGATAAGCGGGCAATTCGATCTTGTCGACCTTCCAGCCCTTGTGGCGGAGCAGGCCGGCCTTGACGTTGCCGTCAGCCGGGACATTGCCAAGGAGCTTGATGGCGGCGGGATCGTTTTTGAGAGCACCGGCGGAGGACAACTGGGTGACCGAGCCTTCGACGCCGTCGATGACGGGCTGGAGCGCGAGGTAGCGGCCCAGCGTGGTGCGGGAGCTCTCGTGAATGTTACGCACGGCGGCGCCGACCTGCTCGTCGGAATAAGGCGAGATGTCTTCCATGAGGAAGTCGAGCAGGCGCGCATCGCGCTGGAGCAGGCCGAGCAGTTGCAGGGCGCCTTCGCTCACGTCCACCTTGGGCGGAGCAGGAGGCGCGGCCGGCGCGGGGGCGGACTTGGCCGCCGCACGGCGCGAGAGGCCGAGCTCGGTAATCACGGAATCTGGCAATTGGCCGCCAAACAGCAGGCCGAAGAAAGATGAAAAAGCGAGCGAGATACGGCTCAAGAGACGCTCGAGCCTCCATTTCTATTGGGGATTCTTCTATTCTAGCGCTAGGATAGGCACAGATGGCCGAACCAGGACCCAAATGGAAACGCGGCGAGCTGGCCGAAGCCTGCGGCGTGAACAGCGAGACGTTGCGCTTCTATGAAAAGGCGGGACTGCTGAGCCCGGAGCGGGGAGCGAACGGGTACCGGCTGTATAGCGAACGTGACGCGAAGCGGATCCGGCTGGCACAGCGGGCGGTGGGTGTGGGTTTCAGCCTGCAGGATGTAAAGTCGTGGCTCGAGGGTGACGTCAAGCAAATGCAGCTGGCGGTGGTGAGTATGGAGCAGAAAATTGCCGAGCTCGAGCGGCTGCGGAAGAGCCTGCGAAAAAAATTGAAAAAAGTATGATCTGTTTTGGCTCGCTCAAGCGCTTTATCTATTGAAGACGAACCTGATGGACTTGAGCCCCAGGGCGTGGCGGCATATCGGAGGGATATTGCTGCTGCCCCCCTGGGGCCACTTTTTTGCCCGCTCGACAAGTCCATTTCGAATGCGAGACAATATAAGGTATGGCTGAAACCAAAATTGCCACCCGCTTTAACGCGAACTATGTGATTCCGGACGATCCGGAGTTGAGCACGTATCGCTTCATCATCGTTTCGGCAAAGCGCGCGCGGCAGCTGCAGAGCGGCCAGCGGAGCTTTCTGCCGACGATGTCGCGCAAGTCGACCGTAGTGGCGATGGAAGAAACGCGCCGCGGTCTGGTGCAGTATCACATCCCGGGCACGACCGAGCCGGCCGCCGAAGAAGTACTGTAAACTCCTTCCTTTTCAACGACATTGCCGGCCAGAGTCATCCTCGGAGTGGGCGGTGGTATCGCCGCTTACAAAGCTGCCGAACTGGCGCGGCTGCTGGTTCAGCGGGGTCATCGTGTATCCACGGTGATGACTGCTGGAGCGACGCAATTCATTACCCCCCTGACATTTTCAGCACTCACCTCACGCAAGGTGATCACCTCGCTATTTGCCCCCCAGCATGACGCTGAAGGGGTGGCGGCGAGCGCGATCGAGCACATTGACGTTGCGATCGACAACGACCTGCTCGTGATCGCCCCGGCGACGGCCGACCTGATCGCCAAGCTCGCCCAAGGGCTGGCGGATGACTTTTTGACGACGATGCATCTGGCGTTTACCGGGCCGGTGGTGATCGCACCGGCAATGAACACGAACATGTGGAACCACCCGGCGACCCAGGCCAATGTGGCGACATTGCGGGCGCGGGGTTATGAATTTGTGGGCCCGGCGGCAGGCGATCTGGCGTGTGGCATGGTGGGAGCGGGACGGCTGGCCGAACCGGCCGACATCGCCACGTACGTCGATGCAGTGCTCGCACGGGGCAAGGATCTGGCCGGAGAGACGATTCTGATTACGGCCGGGCCGACGCAGGAAGCGATTGACCCGGTGCGCATGATTACGAATCGCAGCTCGGGCAAGATGGGTTATGCGATTGCGGGTGAGGCGGCACGACGAGGGGCGAAGGTAGTATTGGTGAGCGGCCCGGTGGCGTTGGCGGCGCCGGCCGGAGTGGAACGCGTCAGCGTGCAATCAGCCGAGCAGATGAAGAGCGCTGTACTCGACCGGCTGGAAGAAGCAAGCGTGTTTATCGGAGTGGCGGCAGTGGCCGATTATCGCCCGGTAAACCCGGCGGGACAGAAGATCAAGAAGACGGCGTCACTGCTATCGATTGACCTTGAGCCAACGACGGATATTCTGGCCGAGGTGGGGCGGCGCAAGGGCGACCGGCTGGTCATCGGATTTGCAGCCGAGACGCAGAACGTGGCCGCCGAGGGAAAGCGGAAGCTTGAGGCGAAGAACTGCGACATGGTGGTGGCCAACCTGGTGGGCCCGGATGGAACCGGATTTGAAGGGGATGAGAACGAGGTGTTGATTCTCACACGCAAAGGCGAACCGCAGCCCGTAGCGCGGGCCGCCAAGCAGGATATCGCGCGGCACATTCTGGATGCGCTGACGCAGCTGAGGCTGGACGCGCGATGAACCCGGAACAACTGCGGCAGTATCTCGAATACTTTGCCGACCTTGGTATTGAAGACATCGTAAGGCGTGAACCGGTGGCGGGGATGACGGTGGAAGAGCCGGTGTCCGCACCAACGGTGAAGCCAATTGTTACGCCTGAGCCCGCCGTTGTGGCGCCATCCGTGGTAGCTGTATCCTCTGTGGCACCTCCTCGAAAACAACAGCCTGAAATCCCGCTGCCGACGCTTGCGCCGGAGAATGATTCGCTGGCGCAGATCCGCGCCGATATCGGAAGCGACTGCAAGCGCTGCCGGCTATCGCACGGACGCAAACAGATCGTGTTTGGCTCGGGCAATGAGCAGGCCAAGCTGGTGTTTGTGGGTGAAGGGCCGGGAGCGGACGAAGACGAGCAGGGCGTGCCGTTTGTGGGCCGGGCAGGGCAGCTGCTGACGCAGATGATCGATGGCACGGCGGCCAAGGACAAGCTGCCGCTGCGACGCGAGGATGTGTACATCTGCAACGTGGTGAAGTGTCGGCCACCGGATAACCGGGCGCCGCAACCGGACGAGATGGAGATCTGCGGGCAGTTTCTGTACCGGCAGTTGATGGTGCTCAAGCCGAAGGCGATTTGCGCGCTGGGGGCAACGGCGGCCAAAGCGCTGCTGAATACGAAAGAAGGCGTGACGAAGATGCGTGGGAACTGGCAGCGGTGGAATGGGATTCCGCTGATGGTGACATATCATCCGTCCTACCTGCTGCGGGCCTACAATGCCGAGGCCAAGAAGGAAGCGTGGCTTGACCTGCGCAAGCTGTTCCACTTTGTGCTCGATGATTCGCGCACGGATCCGGAGTAAAGCATGGGACGCGGACTGTTTTTGAGCTTTGAGGGCATCGACGGCAGCGGCAAGACGACACAGCTGAACCACCTGATGGCGCGCCTCGACAATGAGGGGATCGCGTATCTGCTGAATCGCGAACCGGGTGGATCGAATGTCGGCGGCCAGATCCGCAAGATTCTGCTGGAGCCGGAGAACTATGTCTCGCCGACGGCCGAGTTGTTGCTCTATTTTGCCAATCGCGCGCAAAACGTGGACGAGATGATCCGGCCAGCGCTCGAGGCCGGCAAAGTAGTGATCTCGGATCGCTATACGGATTCGACACTGGCCTACCAGGGCGCGGCGCGCGGACTGGGCGAAGCGCTGGTGGAGCAGTTGCATGTGATCGCCTGCCGGGGCACGGCGCCGGAGCTGACGCTGTATTTGCGCATTACCCCGGAGGTGAGCGCAGCACGGCTGAGCACACAGAAGAAGGACCGGCTCGAGGCGGAGGGTGGCGATTTTCATCAGCGCGTGTTTGAAGCCTATGAGGCGCTGGCCCGGCGGTATCCGGAGCGAATTGTGGTGATCGATGGAGAGCAGACAGAAGAACAGGTGAGCGCGGCGATCTGGGCGGCAGTGATGGAGCGTTGGCAGCGGTGATCGAGAACTTTTACGGCAATCGTGAAGCAGTGGAGACGCTGACAGAAATGCTGGCGACCGACCGGATTCCGCAGACGATCCTGTTGTCGGGGCCGGCGGGCGTGGGCAAGGCGACGCTGGTGCGGCGGTTTGCGGCGGTGATCCTTGATGCGTCGCAGGCGGAAATTGCCCGTATTGAAAACGATGACCTCTTTCAGCCGCACAACGTGGAAATGCTGGCCGAGCGCGAGAAGCTGGCGAGCGACAAGCGCAGCGAAGACCCGCTGATGCTGGCGTCGTATCCGGACTTTGTGACGTTTGCGCCCGACGGACCGCTGCGGCAAGTGTCGATCCAGCAGATTCGGTTGTTGAAGGATCAGGCGCAGATGAACCCCTCGCGCGGCAAGCGACGCGTGTTTCTGATCGATCAGATTGACCGGGCCAATGAGCAGGCGGCAAATTCACTGCTGAAGGTGCTTGAGGAGCCGCCGCCGCATCTGATTGTTTTTATGACGGCGGAGAATCCGTATGATCTGCTGCCGACGATCCGCTCGAGGAGTGTGAACATCCGCATGTATCCGCTGGAGGAAAGCGAGATCCGCGGATTTGTGGAGCGGCGGGGGCTTGATGCCGCGCAGCGGCGCGCGCGACTGGGGAATGGATCGCCCGGCCTTGCGGCGTCGCTCGATCTTGAGGTGTACGACAAGCGGCGGGCGGCGATGCTGAATCTGCTTGAGGTGGCCAGCCGGCGGGCCCCGTTTGGCAACTGGCTGAAGACGGTCGAATCGATTTCCGCCTCAAAATCAGAAAAACTCGAGTTTTATCTTGAGGTATTGTTCCTGCTGCTTGAAGACGTGATGATGATCGCGCATGGCGTGGGACCCCTGCGGAATGAAGACCTTACGCCGCAACTGAAGGCAATCGCAGACAGCGTAAACCTGAAATGGATGACGCGAGCCGTAAAATTGACGGATGAAATGGTGAGATTGCTGCGGCGGAATATCCAAAAAGGGATCGCGCTGGACGCGTTTGCGATTGAACTGCGCGACATGGTTCCGGTGAATCCGGGCCGGTAGAACCTTTCGGTGGCGCGGTGCGTCTTATAATTTTAGTAATTCGTAAGGAGTCACCACCTTGGACACACCCAATCGTCGCGGTTTGAGGGCGCCTCTGGCGGAATCGCGCGAAAAAACCAAACCTGCGGGAACGGCCCCGAAAAAACAGATCCCCCCGGATCAGACCAACGCCGAAAATTTTTACTACATCAAACAGATGAACTCGAAGACCCCGATGGTCATCGTGCTGAAGGACGGAGAAATCCTGCACGGTGTGATCGAGTGGTACGACAAGGGATCGCTGAAGGTGAATCGCGAGGGCGCGCCGAACCTCCTCGTGTACAAGTCAAGCATCAAGTACATGTACAAGGACGAGGACGAAGACTAGCCCTCGAGAACCGTTACTCCAGAAAGAGCATGATCCAGGCAGGAAAAACTGCTTAGATCATGCTCTTTTGCTTTTCAGGGATTGGCCGTCAAAGACGCGGCGAAGCGGGGGGCGGCAAGGCCATGAAGTCCGCATCTTCATGCATATACATGGAGCAGGCGGAGTTCATGTATATGCGTTCATCTTGATCCCCTTAAGGCCCTCCTTAGAATCGACGCGCCAAGGCCCCGGGACGAGTTGGATCCATACAGATTTTTCTCTATTGTTCCAAAGCGCTGACACGCCCCATAACTGTGGAAGTCGGAACACGACTTTCACTATGCGCAGACTTATATTTGCCTTTCTTACGGGGTTATTGCCGGGATTACTTCCCGCGCAACAAAGCCTGTTTCCAGCCAACTCAATCCCGGCGATCGTTTCGGACTCAGACACCGCAGCAGTAGAGCTTGGAGTTAAAGTAACTCCAGCAAAGTCAGGGGAAATTCGGGCCGTTCGCTTTTACAAATCCACCGCAAACACAGGAACGCACGTCGCCAGCGTCTGGAGCAGTACCGGACAGTTGCTGGGGCGGGCAACATTTACCAACGAGACGGCGAGCGGCTGGCAACGAGTGCAGTTGTCGCCCGCTGTTGCCGTAAAGGCGGGAACGACCTACGTAGTGTCTTACCACGCGCCACGCGGACGATATTCGATCAACCGGAGCTTCTTTGCGACGGCGGCAACTGTTTCTGGCGACCTGACCGCACCGCGCAGCACGAGCGCCAGTGGTAATGGCGTCTATAACTACTCGAGCTCGCCAGCATTTCCGACGCAAAGCTGGAATGCGAGTAATTATTGGGTGGATCTCGAGTTTGTTGCGGATACGGCTACACAAACGACTCCGACCGCGCCAACCACTTCAGCAAACACGCCGACAACAACAACAACAGTGACCGCAAGTGGAGTTTCCATCTGGCCGGCAACGACCGTGCCCGCCACGGCGGCACAGAACGATACGGCGGCGGTGGAAGTTGGGGTGAAGTTCCGCTCGAGCCAGAGCGGCAAGATTCTGGGGGTGAAGTTCTTCAAAGGCGCGGGCAATGGCGGCACGCATACGGGCAGGCTGTGGTCCGCGACGGGAACGCTGCTGGCCAGCGGGACGTTTGTGAATGAGACGGCTACCGGATGGCAGACGCTGACCTTTGCCGCGCCGGTGGCAATCAGCGCCAATACCGTTTATGTGGCTTCGTACCATGCGCCGCAGGGACGGTATGCGATCAATACGCAGTTCTTTGCCTCGGCGGGGGTAACGAACGGAGCGCTGACCGCGCTGCGCAATGGTGATCAGGGAGCCAATGGCGTATATCGCTATGGAGGCGGGGGCGTGTTTCCGACAGCGTCTTTCCAGTCGTCCAACTACTGGGTGGATGTGGTGTTCGAGGCCGATGTGGTTACGGTGCAGCCGGTGGCGCCCACAATTACGAGGCAACCAGCGGGTGTGAGTGTGACCGAGGGTGAAGCGGCAAGCTTTAGCGTGACCGCGACCGGAGATGGAACCTTAAGCTACCAATGGCAGCGCAATGGCAGCAACATCAGCGGGGCAACGGCGGCAACCTATTCCATCAGCAAAACGGTGTTGGGCGATGACGGCGCGAATCTGCGAGTGGTGGTGAGCAATGCCGCCGGTAGCACCACCAGCAGCGTAGCAACGCTCAGGGTGGCGCAGGCCAAGCCCGTGATCACAACACAGCCTGCTGGAGTGACTGTAACGGCTGGCGGCAGCGCGACATTTGGCGTTGTTGCCAGTGGGAGCAACCTGAGCTACCAATGGTCGAAGAATGGGACGACGATTGCCGGGGCAACTGCCGCGAGCTATACGGCTTCCGGATTGACGCTGGCGGATGCGAACGCGGTGTACCGGGTGGTGGTGACGAATGCAGCGGGTTCTGCCACCAGCAACGAGGCGAAGGTGACCGTGAACGCCGCGGGCGTGAGCTTAAGCCTGACGCCCGCGACCGCGACCGTGGAACCTGGAGCGCAAGTAACCCTTACGGCGCAGCTCAGCACAAGCGCCACGGGAACGAGCTTTAGCGGCGATGTGGAGTTTGTAGATGGCGCGACGGTGGTTGGCAAGGTGGCCGTGAGCAGCACGGGCGAAGCCAAGGTGACGATCAGTGCGCCGACGAGCGGGTCGCGCACGATTCAGGCAAAGTATGCGGGCAATGCCTTCTTTGCCGCGACGACCAGCGGCAATGCAACCGTAACGGCAACGACCAGGAGCGAGTTGCCGACGGAGAATGAGCTGGCATCAATCTGGCCCGAGACGAGCATCCCGACTGGATCGCCAGCCAATGACGGCCAGCGGGTGGTGCTCGGGTTGAAGTTCAGGCCGAAATCGAACGGGTTGATTCGCGGGGTTCGCTACTACAAGCCCGGCGGGGTGACGGGTACCCGTGTTGGCAAGCTTTGGACTCGCACTGGCACCTTGCTTGCGACGACTCAATTTGTCAACGAGACGGCAAAGGGCTGGCAACGGGCGAACTTTCCGACGGCAATCGCCGTGCAGGCCAACACGACCTACATCGTGAGCTATGACGTGCCAGATGGCGCCTACTTTGCGGCGCCCGAAGCGCTGAAGAACGCGGGAGTGAGCACTACGCACCTGAGTGCGTTGCGCGATGGCGAGGACGGCGCCAATGGTGTGTTTGTTTACGGGTCAGCGACCACCGTGCCGACTAGCACCTACCAGAGCAGCCATTACTGGGTGGATGTGCTGTTTGACGCGGGGACGACGCAGAGTACCGGCGCACCGGTAATCTCAACGGGTCCGGCCAACACGAAGACCAGCGCCGGGGCGAGTGTGAGCTTCCAGGTAAGCGCCAGCGGCAATGCGACGTTGCGCTACCAGTGGCGCCGCAACGGCGCCAACATCAACGGCGCGACGGGCGCACAGCTTACCCTGGCGTCTCCGACGCTGGCGGATCATGGCGCGCTGTACAGCGTGCTCGTCTATAACGATGCGGGCTACGTGGTGTCCAATCCGGCGCGACTTGAAGTGACCGGCGAGGGATCCACGACAACGCTATCGCTCAGTAGCGCCCAGGTGTCGCCCGGGGTGACGATTGTGGCGAGGGTGCGCGTGACAAGGGGCACGGGTGGCGCGGCGCCGGCGGGAGGCAGTGTGCAACTGCTGTCGGATGGCAATGTGTTGACCTCGGGCAGTATCGATCAGAATGGCGAGGCGAGCCTGAGTTGGGTGACGAGCACCGCGGGCGTGTTTGAGCTGGTGGCGCGTTATGCCGGGACAAGTGCGATTCAAAGCTCAACTTCAGCGGCGCTCACGGCAAGCGTGTTTGTGGCCTTGCCGGAGGGCGGGCGGCCACCGAGTGTCGAGGAGGCAAGCCGCTTTCTCGCGCAGGCGACGTTCGGGCCGACGCTGAAGGACATCAATCGGCTGATGGCGGTGGGTTACGACCAATGGTTTGAGGACCAGTACACGGCCACCTCACGCAGCTACTACGACACGGATGGCAATGTGGGGCCGAACCTCGACAACCACAACAGCCATGTGATTCAGTTCTATACGCAAGCGGCGCTGCATCCAGACCAGCTGCGGCAGCGCATGGCGTGGTCGTTGTCACAGATCTTTGTCGTAAGCGGCCTGAATGGCAGCATTCAGCTGAGCCCTTACGGCTATCTGATGACCTACGCCGACATGCTGAAGCGCAATGCGTTTGGCACCTACCGGCAGTTGCTCGAAGATGTCACGCGCAGCTGGATGATGTCGCTCATGCTGACCTACCTCGGCAACGCGGAGAATGTCGAAGCGGGTATTCTGCCAGATCAGAACTATGCGCGAGAGATCCTGCAATTGTTCTCGATCGGCCTGTATGAGCTGGAGCTTGATGGCAGCCTGAAACTGCGTGACGGGAAGCCAATTGAGACGTACTCGCTGGCCGACATCATTGGTTTGTCGAAGGTGTTTACGGGCTTTTATGAAACACGCCTGGCCAATGGCGACATCGATCCGCAAGTGCGCTTCTTGTATCCAGGCAACCGCTCGAAAACCGAGAAGAAGTTCCTGGGCGTCACCCTGCCGGCAAGTTCGTTGCCGGATGCCGAGCAGGAGCTCAAGGTTGCGCTCGACACGATCGCCAAGCATCCGAACGTTGGACCGTTTCTCAGCAAGCAGCTGATTCAGCGGATGGTGACCAGCAACCCCAGTCCGGATTACATCCGGCGTGTGGCGACGGTTTTCAACAACAACGGCAGCGGGGTGCGTGGCGACCTGAAGGCGGTTCTGCGGGCTGTGCTGATGGACCCGGAGGCGCGCAACCGTGACAACGTACTGCTCAGCACGTGGGGGAAGGCGCGGGAGCCGATTCTCGGCGCGATGCACCTGAATCGTGTGCTGGAGGCGAAGGCGAGTGATGGGTATGTCTACGACGCAACCCGCAACTGCTACTACGTGTGGGACGTAATGGGAGATGTGGCCATGCGCCCGTATCATGCGCCGACAGTGTTCAACTACTATCGGCCCGGCTTTGCGCCGCCGGGATCGGAACTGGATGCCGCCAATCTGGTGGCGCCGGAGATGCAGATCCTCGACACGGTGAACACCTATGAGTGGTCGCGCTTCATCCTGGACGCGATGCGACGCAAGGGCACCGGCGGCCATGGTGGCGGCCCCTGCCAGGCGGCGAACCCCTTCAACCTGACACCCTGGACGACGCTCGCGGCGACCCCGACGACCCTGATTGATCGCATCAATCTGCTGTTATTCGCCGGCACTCTGGATGAGCAGAGTCGGACGGCAATGGTGACGGCGATTGAAAATGTCACGGCCTCAAGCACGCAGGCACGACTCGAACAACGAGTGCAACTGGCCTTCATGCTGGCGTTTACCCACCCTCAATACATTGTTCAGAAATAGGAGTGATGAGAATGCTTTTGAAGAATCTCAATCGTCGTGACTTGTTGCGACAACTTGCATTGATGGGCGGGGCCGTGCCGATGGGCTTGCCCATGCAGGCGATGGCTGCGGCGAGCACGCCCGCACTCAACGACTACAAGGCGCTGGTGTGTGTTTATCTGCACGGGGGCAATGACCACTTCAACACGGTGGTGCCCTACGACTCGACAAACTACAACCTGCTGGCCAGCTATCGACCCGGGCTTGTGCCTGCTCGCAACCTGTTGAGCCCGTTGCCAACGATCGCCAACCAGGGTGGAAGGCAAGCCGCCTTCCACCCTGAATTGCCAAAACTTGATGCGTTGTATCGGGCCAGGCGACTGGCGGTGGTGCACGGGCTGGCGCCAATGATCGAACCGGTGACCCGGGCGGAGCTGTACTCGGGAAAGAAATCGCTGCCGCCGGCGGCTGGGTCGCACAACGATGGCAATGCCATGTTCCATACGCTGGGGCGCGAGGGCACGCGTTACGGGTGGGGTGGCAGGATGCTGGATCTGCTGCTGACATCACAAACCAAGTCGACGTTTGCCAGCATTGCGGCAGGCTTCACAAATGCGTTTGGCAGCGGACAGATCACGCCACAGATCAACGTGGATATTGCCGGCGTCGCCAACGGGCTGGCTGGCGTTGACGACGCGCAGTTGTTTGGTTCGAGCCTCGGGCCCGGCACGATGCGGTCGCTGCAGGGCCAAGTGGGCAACAACCTGCTGCAGCGGGCGTATCGGGACACGGTTTACCGGTTGCTCGACTCAACGACAGTGATCAGGCAGGCGCTGGCCAATTCGACGAGCATTCCAGAGTTTACGGGGCCTGACGACTCATCGGGGCGCGACAATCTGTTGGGTCATGGATTGCGCACGATTGCGCGGCTGATTCAGCAGCAGGCGCGATTTGGCGCCCAGAGGCAGGTGTTCTACATCGAGCTACATGGGTTTGATACGCACGGCGGGCTGGTGCCGATGCATGGGTCGTTGATGCGGAAGATCAACTTTGCCCTGGCTTACTTCCAGGAGCAGATTGACGCCATGGGATTGAGCAATCAGGTGGTGACGTTCACGTCAAGTGAGTTTGGCCGTACGCTGTCGACCAATGGGGATGGCACCGATCATGGCTGGGGTGGCTTGTCGCTTGTGATGGGCAGCCCGGTGGTGGGTGGTGAGATCTACGGATCGCTGCCTGACATGCGGAGAGACTCAGATGATTTTCAAGCACTCGGGGGAGGGCCGAACTCGATACCGAAGATCTCGGTGGAGCAGTTTGGCGCAACGCTGGCGAAGTGGTTTGGGGTACCAGACGGGCAGATGGATACGCTGTTTCCGCTGCTTGGGCGGTTCTCTCCGCGGTACCTGCCGTTTCTCGGTTAGCCGAGTTTCCCTTTGAGTTCGAGACGGTGCGCACGGCGGGCTCCCGCTTGTTCGTACCGTCTTTTTTCTGCTTCGGTTTCGGGGATGACCTGGGGTACGGGGAGCTTGCCGCCCTTGCCGTCGACGGCGACGAAGGTGAGATAAGCGGAGGTGGTGTGGCGGACTTCTCCGGTCATGAGGTTTTCGGCGATGACCTTGACGCCGACTTCCATGGAGGTGTTCCAGGCGCGGTTGACAGAGGAGTGGACGGTGACAAGTTCGCCGATCTGAATGGGGTGCAGAAAGCTCATGTAGTCGACCGAAGCGGTGACGACAGGGCAGCGGGCGTGGCGACTGGCGGCGATGGCGGCGGCGATATCGACGAGATGCATGACACGGCCGCCGATCAGATAGCCAAGCGGATTGGCATCGTTGATCAGGGCGAGCTCGGAGATCTCCGAGCGGCTCTCGGAGACTTTGCGACCCGTGGCGGGCGGGGTGATGTTGCCTTCGTGTTTCCAGCCGGTCATAACAACAACGACGCTACCATGAAGATAGTGTCGAATCGAATTGAAACGCTACAAAACCTGATTGCACAAGCCCCGGGAGATAGCCGGCTACGCTACATGTTGGCCAATGAATACAAGAACGGTGGGCAACTGGAGCAGGCGGTGGCCGAGTTCCGTGCGATTCTCGCCGCCGATGCGAACTACGGGCCGGCTTATTATCACGGTGGACAGACGCTCGAAAAGCTCGACCGCATTGAGGAAGCCAAGCAGATGTACCGCGACGGCATTGAAGCAACGACGCGCACAGGCGACGGGCATACGCGGGGCGAGCTCGAAGCCGCGCTGATGATTCTCGGCTAGCGGCCGGCGGCCATCTGCTGGGTCATGAAGCGCTGGAGATCCGGGTGGGGCTGGATGCGCTGCGTCTTGGTGCCTTTGTCGAGATAATCGAGGCCCATCTTGACGAGCAGGGCGTCTTCAATAGCGCCACGGATGACGGGAGATTGATCGAGCGTCTCGCGGGCCTGATCGCGCCCCTGACCAAGACGTTGGTCGCCAAAGCTGTACCAGGAGCCGGACTTCTGCACGATGCCATGCTCGGCGGCGGCATCGACGATCTCGCCGAGCCGATCAATGCCGCGACCGAAGCGGACGTCAAACTCGACTTCGCGGAACGGTGCGGCCATCTTGTTCTTGACGACCTTGACCTTGACGCGATTGCCCCGGATCTCGTCACCTTCCTTGATCGCAGTGGTCTTGCGGACCTCGAGGCGCTGGCTTGAGAAGAACTTGAGGGCGCGGCCACCGGTGGTGGTTTCGGGGTTGCCAAACATGACGCCGATCTTCTCGCGGATCTGGTTGATGAAGATGAGCGTGCAGCCGTGGTTGGCGGTGAGGCCAGTAAGCTTGCGCAGGGCCTGGCTCATGAGGCGGGCGTGCATGCCGACGAAGGCGTCGCCCATCTCGCCATCGAGCTCGCTTTTGGGCACCAGCGCGGCAACGCTATCGACGACCACGACATCGATCTGGCCCGAGGCAACCATCTGCTGGGTGATCTCGAGGGCTTGCTCGCCGTAGTCGGGCTGGGAGAGAAGAACACGCTCGGGGTCGACGCCAAGGCGGGCGGCATAGGAGGCGTCGAGGGCGTGCTCGACGTCGACAAAGCCGGCATAGCCGCCAAGCTTTTGGGCCTCGGCAATGGCGTGGAGGGCGAGGGTGGTTTTGCCGGAGGACTCGGGGCCGTAGATCTCAATCACGCGCCCGCGCGGAAAACCGCCGCACCCGAGCGCGTGATCGAGCTGCAGGGAGCCTGTAGGGATGACCGGGACGGATTCGGCAGCCCGCGACCCCATCACGACGACGGAACCGGACCCATTGCGCTTCTCAAGCTGCTGGGCGATGAGGGCGAGGGGTGATAATGTACGGGCGCTCATGGCGGGAAAGTGGATCGCGGCGAAATTTTCTCTCAAGTTTGTTTAGCTGGGCCGATAAGTTGAGGTGAAGAAGAGGCGAACTGTAGAACCATGGCCGGCCTAACACCATTAACATTCTCGGGAGTCAGCAGCTACTCGGCGGACTTTCAGACGATTCTGAAGCGCGTGGTGACGATTGCTTCGTTTCCGCTGACGCAGTTGCAGAACGAGCAGTCGGATGTGGCATCGCGGCGGCAGTTGACGACCGAGCTGAACTCGAGCGTCAAACTGCTGGGAACACAGCTTGAGAACATCGCAAAGGTGGCCGATAACCGCGCCGTGACCGCGACCAGTTCAAATACCGCCAAGCTATCGATCGATAGCATCAACACCGACATCATCACGAATTACAGCATTACCGATGTTACGTCTATTGCCAAGGCGGCATCGGAGACCTCGGTGGCGTCGTTTGCCAACTCGGCATCAACGCAGGTTTCAACTACGGGGACGATGAAGTTGACAGTGGGCTCGAGTGAGTACGACATTACGCTTGATTCGGGCAAGAACAACCTGCTTGGGCTGCGCGACAAGATCAACAGCCTGGGGGCGGGCGTGACGGCGTCGATTCTGACCGTCGACGGGTCGACGAACTACCTCAGCATCTCGGCCAATGGGACGGGGGCTAAGACGTTGACGCTGAAGGATGATCCGACGGGGGCGAACACCAACTTTTTGACCTCGACCAATCAGGGCAGCAACCTGAACTTCAAGTTGAACGGTGTGGCCGTGAGCCGTACCTCAAATCAGGTAAATGACGTGGTGCCGGGCGTGGCGTTTACGATCAAGGACACGACGACGTCAGGCGAGACGCTGACAGTGGGCCTCAGCAGCGACCGCTCGAAGCTGTCGGGGGCGATCAGCAGCTTTGTCGATGCCTATAACGCGCTGCAGCAGAAGACAAATGCGCAGGTGGGCGAGACGGCGGGATTGTTGAGTGGCGACATTCTGGTGCGCGAGGCACAAGACATTATGCGCCGGGTGTCGAGCTTTGGGGTGCCTTCGGGGACGGTGAAGGGTTGGGCGGATCTCGGCGTGACGTTTGACTCAGCCGGGACGATGCAGTTCGACTTCTCAACATTCAATTCGCTAAGCGAGACGAAGGTGCGGGACGGGTTTGCGTTCCTCAAGAATGATACGGGCCTTGGGAGCTTGCGCCCGACGGTCGACCGGTTTACCGATGCCGTTACAGGGCTGGCCGATCTGCAGTTGGCCCAGTTTGATCGCACCGACAAGCGGTTGAGCGAGCAGATCGCCAAGCTCGAGGATCGCATCAACATCCTGCAGACCAGCTATCAGGCGAAGCTGCAGCAGGCGGATACGCTGCTGGCGAGCTTTGAATCACAAGGAAAGGTGATCGGAGCCGCCGTGGAAAGCTTGAATCTCGTTCTGTTTGGCAAGAAGAGCTAAGCATTGCCCAACTTGTTGCATCTCGATGAAGTGCTGGGAGAGCTGGCCGGGCTCGATGCGCGCATGGGCACGGAGTGGCCACTTGAAGCATGCCAGATGCGGGCGCATCTGGTGGGTGAAGTGGGGCGGATCTGTGGGGAATCGCCGCTGATTGCCGCGAGTCGGCAGGAGCAGATCATGGCGCTGGCGGCGCGGACTGCAACGATTGCGGCGCAACTGCGCGAGCGGCGGGCGGGGTTGCAGCAAACCATGCAGGATCTTGAAACAGAAAAACGGCAGCTTCGTGCTTTTGACACCGAAGCTGCCGCCTCATCCTCTCTCCTGGATCGTTTGGCTTAAGGCATCTCTTTGAGAGCCTTTGAGACTTCGTGGACCACGCTCGGCCAGTCGCCGGCGATGGGTTGGCGGAACAGGCGCATGCTGGGATACCAGGGCGAGTCGTCCCGGTGCAGCAGCCAGCGCCAGTCAGGCGCGTATGGCAACAGCGTCCAGACAGGTTTGCCGAGGGCGCCTGCAAGGTGAGCTACCGCTGTGTCGACCGAGATCACGAGATCGAGACAGGTGATCGCGGCGGCGGTTTCCGCAAAGTTGCTGAGCAGGGGGCCGAGATCGGTGATGCCGGCCGGCATCTGGGAGCGATCGCCACCCTTCTGCAAGCTGAGGAACTGATTGCCGGAAAGGCGGAACAGCGGCTCGAGCAGCTTGGGGGGCAAAGAGCGATTGAGATCGTTGCGGTGATTCGGGTTGCCTTGCCAGACGAGGCCAATGCGGCGGCCCTGGCCGGGCAGCTCGGCAAAGAGCCGGCGCCAGTTCTCGATGCGCTCCTCGGATACGTAGAGGTAGGGCACAGAGTTGGGGATCGACTCGAGGCGCGTCTGAAAGCAGAACGGCAGACTCGGGAACGGCACCTGCCAGTCGACCGGCTCGAGCTGTTCGAGGCGGGTGACGCAGCTCTCAAGTCCCGGCAGGGCAGCGAGCAGCGGCTGAATCGCCGGCTGGCAGAAGACATGCACGCGCATGCCAAGGTTCTGCAGCATGGTGATGTAGCGGGCAAAGTGGATGGTGTCGCCAAAGCCCTGTTCCGCGTGAACGATGATGTGATCGCCGGGTTGGGGCTTGCCGTTCCAGCGCGGGATTTTCCAGTTCCACTTTTCGATTTCGCGTTGGGCAAGACGATGCTCATAGCCGCGCCAGCCGCGGGCAAAATCGCCCATCAGTAGGGAGGCGAGGCCGAGATTCATCGGAGCTTCGCGATGAGAAGCGTGAATGGCGAGCGTCTCGAGGTATTGATTCTGGGCCTCGGCGACGCGATTGAGCTTGAGGTAACAGTTGCCGAGGTTGTTGTGGGCTTCGGCAAAGTTGGGGTCGATCTCGACAAGGCGCTCGTTGATGGTGACGGCTTCCTGCAGACGATCGGCTTCTTGCAGGAGGACGGCGAAGTTATACAGCGCGTCGCGGTAATCGGGCTTGACGAGAAGGGCCCGGCGGTAACAGGCCTCGGCGGCGGTGAGGTTGCGATCGGCCACCTCGAGCAGGGCGAGGTTGTTCCAGGCCTCAGCGTAAGTGGGGGTGATGGCAACAGTTTGTTCGTAGGCGCGGCGGGCCTCGGGGAGGCGCTTTTGACGCGCGCGGGTGACGCCGAGGTTAAACCAGGCTTCAGCGTGGCGCGGGGCGCCGGCGATGAGTGATTCGTAGTTATGGGCGGCGCGCTCGTCATCACCTCCGAGGTGGAGGAGATTGGCGTAAGCCCAGCGGAGGTCGGTGTTTTGAGGTTCGGCAGTAAGAGCCTGGCCGAGGCAGGCGGCGGCGCTACGGTAGTCGCCGAGCCGGGCAAACGCTTCGCCGAGGTGCGCACAATACGCTGGCCGGGGGCCATCGATGTGGATGGCGCGGGAGATGAGCTCGATGGCTTCTTGCGTCGACTGGTGATCGAGGGCAATCAGGCCAAGTGCATCGTAGGCGGCGGCGTCGTTGGGGTTTTTCTCGAGGCGCGCGAGCAACTGCTGGCCGCGGGCTTCGGTAAGGGAATGGGTCATTGTCTTGAGTTCTCCTGAATCCATGAAGACGACAGCTCCCGAGCGGCCAGACCAGAGAGGGCTGGCCGCCGGGAGCGGATCGGATTACTGGACGAGCTAGCGGGAAGCTAGCCCTGGGGGATTAACCCCGGAGGAGGCTCAGGACCTGCTGGGGAGCCGAGTTGGCCTGGGCGAGGGCGGCGATACCAGCCTGCAGCTGGATCTGGGCCTTGGACAGGTTGGCGGCTTCCTGGGCGAGATCCGCATCACGGATGCGCGATTCGCTGGCGGCGAGGTTGGTGAGCTGCGACTGAGCCAGGTTCACCGCGAAGGAGAACTGGTTCTGACCGCGACCGACCACGGCTTGAGCGTTACCAAGGGCGCTGACGGCTTCGGCGAGGGCCGTAACCGCGGCTTCAGCGGCCGCCTGGGTGTCGATGGTGGCGTTGGCGCCGGTGCCGACCGTGGCCGACTTGTCGATACCACCGGTGGGCTGGGTGAAGCCAGAGCCGCCGGCGGTGGCGCCGATGGCGACTTCAAAGCCCTTGACCGTGCTCAGGAAGGTGATCTTCTCGGAGCCGCCGGTGTTTTCCTTGACGGCGAAGATGCGCTTGAGCGTGTCGTTGTTGGACTGCTGGAGCGAATCGTTGATCGCCTTGACGGCTTCATCGATCGAGCGACCCGAGCGACCCGTGGCGTCGTTGCGCAGGGTGACACTCAAGCTCTGCTTGGCGCCCGCGGGATCGCTGGCGGTGATGGTGACCTGCTGGTCGTCGCCACCGTACTGGACCGGGTTGAAGGTGAGAGCCTGGGTGGAATCAGCACCGCCCGAGTTGACCGTGGCGCTCGTCGCCGAGGCGCCGGTGTTCGTCGTGCCCGCATACGCGCTGCCGTCGAGACCGAAACCGAGGTCGAGGTTCGAGGAGCTGAAGGCCGTCAGGCGGAAGTTGGAGCCATTATTGGAGGCGATGACGAGCTGGTTGGAGCCATCGAGCGAAGCCTGGAGGCCGGCATTGCGGAGCTCGGCATCGGCGGCAAAGCCGGTGTTGAGCTGGTTGACAATGTCGTTACGGATCGCCGAGACCGAGTTGCCAGTCGAGGTCGTGTTCGCCGTCAACTGGAGATCCGACAACAGGGCCGCATCGGAAGCGCCGCTGATGGTGATCGTGTTGGCGCCCTGAGCGGTGCGCAAACGGATCGCTGTCGAGGCGCCCGTGCCCGTCAGTTCGGCCACAGCACCAGAGCCGGTCAGGGCCGTATTGATGTTGCCGAGAGCAGTGGCAAGCGTCGCGTTGTTGGCGATCGCCGCCGTGTAGTCAGTACCGTTGACGTTGATGACCAGGTTACCGCCAGCAGCGGCACCGACCGCAGCCGTGCCGCGGTTGGCGCCCGTGATGACACCACGATCGGCCAACTGGTTGACGGTGACGGAATTGCCAACCGTTGCCCCGCCGTTGAGCGAGATGCCAACCGTCGCCGACTGCGAGCCGAAGGCCGGATCCCATTTCGGGGTCAGCGCGCCGGTGCCGGTAATGGTCGAGTAGTCGAAGGAGGCGCTCGCATCAGCCTTGAAGCTGCCAAAGCCGAGCTTGTTCTGCGTATCGCCCGTCACCGAGACGTTGAACGTCTCGCCACTGTTGCTCTTGAAGACCAGATTGTTGCCGGCCGAGGCGCTGGACAGAGTGATGCCGGCAGCCTGCAGCGAGCTGTTGTTTGCCACGCGGCTCGCCAGATCGGTGAGCACATCGGTAACCGTCGTCGAACCAGCGGTGGTCGAGTTGAGCGCGATGTCGACCGGGCTCGACAGACCGCCGCCCTGGATGCGGACCTTGATGTTGTCCGAGGTCAGGAAGGTGTTGGTGTTCGAGGTGGTGGACGCCGTCAGGCCGAGAGTGGTGTAGGCGTTATTGGTCGCCGTATTGACGCTGATCGTGTCGCCGGCATTCTGCGCGGTGAAGACGATCTGATCGTTGTAGACGCTCGCCGTCAGCTTGTTGGCCAACGCGCCAGCGCCGATCTTCGTGTTGATGTCAGCGGCAATCTGGGCCTTCGTCAAGCTGGTGCCCGCCGCCAGGGTCAGAGCGGCCGTGGTGCCACCCACCGTCAGGTTCAACGTGTCGTTGGAGCCAGCCGTGATCGTGGCGGTCGCGTTGGTGTCGGTGCCGATGTAGTTGGCGCCGCCCGCAACGGCATTCGCGCCCTGGACACGGACGTTGACATCCGCGCCGGTCGAAGCGTCAGCCGCCGTGGCAGCCGTCGAGCTCAGACCGAGGGCGGTCGAAAGGCCGGTCGTGGTGATCTGCACCGCCGAGCTGGCCGAGTTGTCCTTGGACTTGATGACAACCTGATTCGATTCGAGATAGGCAATACCCTTGGCAGCGAACGTCGAGTTGGCATTGAGCTGTTCGACGATGTCGCCCTTCGAGGTGGTACCGCCCGCGCCATTGGCCGACAACGTGACCGTGAAGGCCGATTCACCATTGAAGCCCACCGTCAGGGTGTTGTTGCCGCCCGCGAGGTTGACGCTCGCAGCGGTATCGGAACCCGTGAGAGTGGCGTTGCGTTCAAACTTGCCAAGCAGAGCATTCGCGGTGCGGTCACCAGCTTCGACCTGGAAGGCCGTCGTCGGTGAGCTGAAGGCGATCTGCTGGCGACCGGAGGAATCCGTCACCACCGAGGCCTTGATGTTGGCGCTCTTCAGAGCCGTGGCCGACTGCGTACCAGCATTGGCAGCGCCGTCAATGGCGGCGTTGATGCGCGAGACGAGGTCCGAGGTGCTACCGACAGCGTTGAGGTTGACGTTCACATCAACGCCCGCGCCACCGAAGCCAGGGCCACGCAGGGTGAACTTGGCGGTGTTGGCGGCCGTCTGGGAGTTGGTGTTCGTCGTGTTCGACAGGATCTGGGCCAGCGAGGTGGTCGACGAGCCGGTGCCGATGTCGGTGCCCGCCGTACCCTTGGCCTGCACGCCCTTGAGACCGAGGCTCTGGGCATCTACCGTCGAACGGCTGAGGTCGACCGCGACGGAACCGTTGGAGATCGCCGAGGTGCCGTTGGAGGTCTTGCCGCCACCGATGAAGACCGAGAGCGAACGCGCAAATTCACCGCCCGTGTTCAGGCCGATGGCCTGCGCCTGGCGGTCAATTTCACCGAGCACGCTCGAGAATTCGCTGTTCAGCACCGAGCGCGAACCGGTAAACGTACCCGAGGCTGACTGGGTGGCCAGCGTACGGGCGCGATCGAGCAGCTTCGAGATGTTGTTGATACCGCCGTCGACAATCTGCAGCTGGCTGAGACCGTCATTGGCGTTGCGGATACCTTGCGTCAGCACGGCCTGGTCACTGCGCAAACCGTTGGCAATGGCAAGACCCGCGGCGTCGTCGCCCGAGTTCACAATACGCAAACCGCTGGTGACGCGGTTAATCGTCTTGCTCTGGAAATCACTGGTGTTGTTGATGTAGCTCTGCGCCTGAAGCGACGCAATGTTGGTATTCGAAGAAAAAGCCATGATTCACTCCTTTGTGTCTAACCACCCGGAAATCCTCTCCAGGCGAGTGGCCTTTCACCACCTCGGCATTACTGCTAACAAGTGCCATATCGGAACGGGGGAGTTCGTTTTGAGACAGAAAAGTGCAGGAATTTGCGCTTATTCCGTTTTTGCAGGGGGGGAGAGACGAAGCCGCTGGGAGGCTTTGGCGAGGGCGGTTTCAGCGACGTTGCCCGCGCTTTCAAGGTTGGTCTCACGAGTTGCGGCGATCTCGCGGCGGAGAATGGCCGTCTCGCGGGGAGCACGAATGCCGATCTTGACCTGGTTGCCATCGATCTCGAGAATGTCGACTTCAATCGAGTCGCCAATCAGGAAACCTTCTCCGGCACGCCTGCGGATTACGAGCATACGGGTTGCTCCTCGCTGGCGCTGGCCGAGAACAGGGGTTGACGGGCCGAGTAACGGGAATCTTCACGAATCGACTGCACCCCGCGGCTGGCATCGCGTCGCACCACTACCGGACCCAGCAGATTTGCTGTGGGTTCTTCCGGGCGGGCAAAACACAGAATCGCCAACCACTCGAGATTGAGGCCATGACTGGAGCCTTCCGCCGGAAGGCCCAGAAGTTCCCGATCCGACCGTGGCAGGGTGCGATCGTACTGGGGTGAAACAAGCTCAATCGGTGCGCAGACGAACGAAAGCTGGGGGGTGGTGACGCTCTGCAAAAACTTGAGCGGGACGCTCTCGGCGGCTTCGATCAGAAGAAAGTGTTGTTCGTTCTCAAAGCCGGGCAAGCCACCCGGGAAAACGATCACTTCCTGCTCGTGATAGCGAATCGTGCCGAAGCGTGCTGTTTCGATAGACTGCATCGATTGGCTTATCGGCCATATCAGGTAGATGATTTAGCGAATACGGGCGCGATTGAGTCGATCGGTGACGCCAGCCCAGTCGGGACCGGGGGGTGGAGCCTCGATCGCAATCCAGTCGAGCCTGGCCGCGTCAGCGGCGTGCAGAGTTTCGTAAAGCATTGCAGCATAAGGACCTGCGGCGGCGGGCAGACAGATCTCGCGGGCGGCCGGACGCGGAGTGGCGTAGTAGATCCAGGTGCCTTTGCCTAGCGCGGGCAGAGGGTCAGTCGGCCCGAGGAGGTAAAGCGGGGTCCGAGGGGAATAGTGCTTGTCGTGAAGGCCGGGGGAGGCATGTGCCGTATGGGGTGTTGCTTCGCTGATGACGGCAATTGGGCCAACGACTGCTTCGATCGCTGTCTGGCTGATCATGCCGGGACGCAGGAGTACGGGTTGTTCCCCGGCGAGGCTCAGCACGGTGGATTCGATGCCAACGTCGGTCGGTCCGCCGTCAAGGATCAGATCCACGGCGGCGCCGAGGCCGGCGGCCACGTGTGCCGCCGTGGTGGGAGAGAGCTGGGTAAAGCGGTTGGCACTGGGGGCGGCAATCGGCACCCCGGCCGCCTCGATGAGCGCCAGCGCTACCGGATGGGCCGGCATGCGAACCCCCACGGTACCGAGGCCCGCCGTAATCTCGTCAGGAACGATGGCCCGCCGGGGCAATACGAGCGTAAGAGGGCCGGGCCAGAAGCGCGTCGCCAATGTTTCCGCCGTTAACGGCCAGGAGGTGACCAGTTCTCGCGCCATGTGAACACTGTTTACATGAACGATCAGTGGCGAAGTAGCAGGGCGCTGCTTGATCTCGTAGATCTTGCGCACGGCCGCGGAGGACAATGCATTGGCCCCGAGGCCGTAGACCGTCTCGGTAGGGAAGGCTACAACCCCGCCAGCCTTGATGAGAGCTGCCGCGGCAGCGATTTGTTCCGGAGTGGGCGCCATTACTCTGGCATGTCGTCCTTGCCGTCGCCAGCGGTTTTGCCCGTCTTCTTGAAGACAAGCCAGGCATGCATGAACTCTTCAAGATCCCCGTCGAGTACGCGGTCGACGTCGCCGACGCTGAACTTGGTGCGATGATCTTTGATCATGCGGTAAGGGGCGAGAACGTAGCTGCGGATCTGGGAGCCGAAGTTGATTTCGAGTTTTGAATCTTCGCTCTTCTTTTCTTCCACACGACGCTTCTCAAGCTCGTGCTCAAACAGACGGGCCTTAAGCTGCTTGAGGGCGCTGGCGCGATTCTTATGCTGGGAGCGCTCATTCTGACACTGCACGACGATCCCGGTGGGAATGTGTGTCATGCGCACGGCCGACTCGGTGCGGTTGACGTGCTGGCCCCCAGCGCCAGAGGCGCGGAAGACATCGGTACGGATGTCTTCGGGCTTGATCTCGATCTTGATTTCGTCATCGACCATCGGGTAGACGAAAACGCTCGCGAAGCTGGTGTGGCGGCGGGCGTTGGCGTCAAACGGCGAGATGCGCACCAGACGATGCACGCCAATTTCGCTCGACATGAGGCCGTAGACGTTCTCGCCTTCGATTTCAAGGGTAGCGGACTTGATGCCGGCGCCGTCGCCATCTTGCTGGTCGGTAACGGTGGCAGTAAAGCCGCTGCGCTCGGCCCAGCGCAGATACATGCGCATGAGCATTTCGGCCCAGTCCTGGCTTTCGGTGCCCCCGGCGCCGGGGTGGATGTTGACGATAGCGGCACGATGGTCGTGCTCGCCGCTCAGCAACATGCCGGTCTCAAGCCGGGCAAGGGCGTCGCGCAGGGTGACGAGCTCGGCATTGAGCATGGCAATGACGTCTTCGCCTTCGCGGGCGAGCTCGATAAGCGCGGCTACGTCGGAAGACATGGTGGCGATGCGGGCATCCTGCGCAATGGCTTCTTCGAGCCGCTTGCGCTTTTGCATGACTTCCTGGGATTTTTCGGGATTGTTCCAGAACTCGGGGTCGGAAATTACCTTTTCGAGTTCGTCAAACTGGGCTTTCTTGCGGGGAGCGTCAAAGATAGCTCCGCACAGATTCGGCTTGCTGGCGGAGCTGATCGTACTCCCGCTCGATTTCTTCGAGGGTCATAAACTACCAGTTTACTTTGACTTGGGGCGCCGCGAGGCGAACGACGAGTTGAGTACTACAGGGCCCTAAGCAGGTTCCCTCAGGCGAAGGGCTAAGGCCTGCAGCCGAGAGACGCTCTAGGGTCGGGCGGGCGCGATTTCGTCCCAGCAGATCGCAACATCTTGATTCCAATCCACTTGCGCGTGTTTCGCGTGAATCCGGGGTCGCATCGCCACTGTGCCTAAAGTTCTGGTGCGGGCAATCCGATTCACAAAGGAATGCTAGAAAGGCTTTTGCGAGTACTACTGACTCTCATGATCCCCGTTTACGGGGTTTACTTGCTCGCACCCGCCTTTGGCTACATGCACGATGACGGCCTTTATCTGATCACCTCACAGGCGCTGGCCGAGACGGGACGATACACGATCAGCAGTTTGCCAACGGCCCCCCTGCAGTCGAAATATCCCATTCTTTATCCGGCGCTGCTGGTGCCGCTCTGGAAGATCACAACGGATATGGGAACAGTGGCGCAGATCGCCAAAGTGTTTTCGTTACTGTGCACGGTTGGCTGGATCTTGTTGCTGGGAAAAGAAGCGCAGGTGCGGCTCGGAGACAAAACATGGCGCAACTGGTTCATTCTGTTCTGCGTTACGCTGCCGTGGTGTCTGTATCTGAGCGCAAGCGTGCTGCCGGACTCGCTGTTTGCCCTGCTGACAATGCTGGCCATTATCGAGATACGAAAGTTTGATCAGAAGCCGGAAGGCTGGCGCGGTCCACTGATCGCCGGCTTACTGGTGGGCGCGACATTTCTTTTGCGCACGACGGGTCTCGCGCTGGTGCTTGCGGGCGGATTTGTTCTGTTGCGACGGCGGATATCTGCAGCCGTACTTTATGGCTGCACCCTTGCGGCGATTGCCGGACCGTGGTTGGTCTGGCAGGCGAAACAGCCGGTTCCCGCGGATATGGTTCAGGCATATTACTCGCGCGGCAGCTACCAGATGGGGCACATTTTTGCCGGGTACGCCGTGGGTGACATGGTGCAAACCCTGATGCTGAACATTCTGCTGCTCGCCCTAAGCCTGCTGAGCAGCTATGCGGTATTGCCAGTGTTGCTGGGTCTGGTTCCGGGGGCTTATCTGCTGTATCTGGTAACGCGCCGGACCACGAAGGGTTTGTTTTCCACATGGAGCATTGAGTACCTGTGGAGCGTAGTTTATGTGGGCATGCTGATGTGTTGGGTTTGGCCGCCGCAGCGGTATCTCACACCCGTGCTGCCCTGGTTGCTGTTGTTTGGGATGGAGCAGATCAAGTCGATGAACTGGAGCGCACGCACGCTACGCCTGGCCCCGGCACTACTGGCGATCGGAGGATTGGCAGCGGTGGGCATTGGTTACAGTGGCGTCTACCAGACCTTGCGCTACGGGACACCGTCGGTGGGTTGGGGTGGCGCTGAAAACTGGCATCGGCATCTTGAGATTGCCTCCTGGCTGAAGAAGAACACCCCGCAAGATGCGGTGCTGGCGGCAAATCTGGATCCACTCCTGTTTCATCTGACTGGCAGGAAGGGCTTACGTCTGTTTTCCCATAAGCCTTTCGCATTGTTCTATGAGGACCGGAATATTGCCAAGCCCGTTGGAACGATTGAAGAATGGAAACATCACCTTGAGACCAATCACGTCCGATATGTGGTGCTGACGGAGATGAAGGGATTTGGTGAGGGAGAGCCGTTCCAGAAACTACTAGAAGATTTTCAGCGCCGCTGGCCCTCGGTGCTGCAACTCGAAGCAACTTTTGGCGATAGCAAGCATGCCATTTACCGGGTCAATACGGAACAGTCCATGGTAGCGAGAGGAACGAACCAGTGACAGATCTCAAGAATTTCAGTGCGGCCCTGGAACGTGAGTCGGGGCGAGGAAATCAGAACGAAGGTAAGTCTGTCCTTATCACCGGCGGTGCGGGATACATCGGTAGCCATACAGCCAAGGCGCTACACCAGGCGGGGTTTCAACCCGTCACGTTTGACAATCTAAGCACAGGTCATCGTTCGGCGGTAAAGTGGGGCAGCCTGATTGTGGCTGATCTTGCTGACATCGACAGCATCCGGGCGGCGTTGCGCGAGAACAGGATTGCGGCAGTAGTACATTGCGCGGGAAGCGCGCTCGTTGGGGAATCCATGAAAGACCCCGGGCTGTACTTTCGCAACAACACGGCGGCGACGGCGAACCTGCTTGAGGCGATGTCACTCGAGAATGTTCCGAATCTGGTCTTTTCGTCGACATGCGCGGTTTATGGCACACCGCAATTCTTGCCCATTACCGAAGATCACCCGACCCAACCAGTGAATCCGTATGGGGAATCCAAACTGGCCGCCGAGCGGCAGATCCGCTGGTATGGCGCCACGAAAAACCTGGCTTATGTTGCGCTGCGTTACTTCAATGCTGCTGGTGCCGACCCGGACGGCGAAATTGGGGAGAACCATAACCCCGAAACGCATCTGATTCCTCTGGCGATTGAAGCCACCTATCCCGGGGGGAATCCGCTGGGCATCTATGGGTTTGACTATCCCACCCCGGATGGCACAGCGATACGTGACTATATCCATGTCTCAGACCTGGCGCAGGCGCATGTTGCAGCGGTCCGCTATCTTCTGATGGGCGGAAAGAGTGAGACATTAAATCTTGGTACTGGTAAAGGCACGTCAGTTCTTGAGATCGTGCGAACGCTCGAAAAGATTGCCGGTCGGGAAGTTGCAGTGCAGGAGTGCGCCAGACGCGAAGGCGACCCCGAAGCGCTGGTGGCCAATGCCACAAAGGCGAACCGGACTTTGGGCTGGACCACAAGGAGTAGCGACTTGGATCAGATACTAAACACCGCTCTTGCGTGGCGCGAAAAGCAGTCATCGCAAACGCGCGGTGCCCGCGGGAAAGTAGCGGTAATTGGGGCGGGGCCCGCGGGGCTGACGGCCGCTTATCAGCTGGCCAAAGCCGGTGTTGCGGTTGATGTATACGAGGCGGGACCGCAAGTCGGCGGCATGTCGCGCACCATCGAACTCTGGGACCAACTGGTTGATATCGGGCCGCATCGCTTTTTCAGCACCGATCAGCGCGTAAACCGACTCTGGCTTGAAGTGGCCGGAACGAAATACAAGATGGTCGACCGCACGACCCGCATCCTGTACAAGAACTCCTTCTTCAACTACCCCATCACTGCGATGGATGCCCTGCAGAAACTGGGTATCTTCGAGGCGGCCCATTGCGTTTTGAGTTATCTGTATCAGCTCGCCTTTCCGGTGAAAGACACGAGAACGTTTGAAGACTGGGTTACGAAAGCGTTTGGCCGGCGTCTTTACGAGATCTTTTTCAAGTCCTACAGCGAGAAGCTTTGGGGCATCTCCTGTCGCGACCTCGATGCTGATTTTGCGGCACAACGCATCAAGAAGTTCTCGTTGTCGGCGGCCATCAAGTCGGCGCTGGGTCTGACTGGCGGCAAGAAGCACAAGACACTGGTGG
>CAZBTA010000005.1:22351-53571 GCA_964494515.1 uncultured Bryobacter sp. | reverse complement strand
CCGGATGCGTCTTGCCATGGATGGCCAGACGCTGCTCGCCTCAATGGCCCTGTAAATTTTGTTGCTCGCATCCGCTTCATCTTCAACACCGTCTTCGTCCGCCCCTAGTGCGTCACCTGCTTCGGCAGATCGAGCACGGGGTTCTTGTCAAAGAAGTGGAACGGCCGCAGATAAAAGCTGTGCCACATCGTCGGCATCACTGGCCAATCCTCAGCGCGCGTGATGTGGTGGAAGCCGAGCGTGTACCACCCCACGATGTCCGTGTTGGCGATGGGCCGGTTGGCTTCAATCCAGTTCGTCAGCCCGCTCTTCGCCGCCGAGCTCGTCACATAGGTGCCCGAGGCATAGCGCTCTTCGGCGCGATACGGCGTGACGTAGAACTGGTGCTCCGAAAAGCTGCCAATCCGCTGTGTCGGGTCATCGGGCGTCATCAGTGATTTGCTGGTCGCGCCCGGCATCACCTCATAAGCCGTCGGATACTGCATCGCGCCTTTCACCGCCGGGTTCATAAACATCCACATCGAAGGCTGCTCGAGCTTGATGTCGAGCACGGCGTCCTTCTCGGTCTTCGCCATGAATGGCTGCGTCACCCAGATCGACTTGCGCGCCGGGTCGCCCTCGATCTTCTTCGGCACCATGCGGTGCAACATGAACGAGTTGTCCACGCCGTCGACATCAAAGTCGAGGCGGTAGGAGAAGTAGTGATCGTGATTCACGCCCACCGTGTGCTCGGCCACGTATTGCCCCGTTTCCCCGCCATGCCCTGAGGCGAGCTTTTCTTTAACGGCCTTCGTCTCGATGATGCCCGTCGCGCCCACGGCTACCTCGATCGTCCCGTCTGGATCAAAGCGCCAATCCATGATGTAGTCGTAGTTGCCGATCACGGCCGCGCTGCGCAGCACCAGTTGGCGATTGGGCCGGCCATAGACTTCGCCGCCCTCGAGATGGCGCCAGGCCGGGCTCTCCGGGTGCCGCTCAAACAGGCACGCCATGTTGGGCAACAGTTTTGGGGCTCCTGTTTCGGTGGCCACCAGCGCCTCAAACCACGTCGCTGTCGCCGGACAATCGAGCCCCGGCTTCATTGGCTTCGTATAGGACCCCGTCGCGTAGAACTGCCCGGCGTCGATAAACGCGCGATTGTTCCAGCCATCGGCCGGATCCATATAAGGCACAAACAGCTCGCTCACGTGCGCCTCATACAGCACCGAGCGCTGCTTGCCCTGATCCTCAAACCGCACCAGATTCAGCACCGGCCCGACGCGCTGATCCGTGCGGAAGCGAAACCGCCAGTTCTGCCAGCGCACCTCGCCATTCTCGATGCGATAGCTGACGCCCTGCGGCTGTGTGGTGATGATCGGCGTCGTGTGCGGCCGCGGGCGCTCGGGGGCTTCCATGAAGTTCTGATCCGCTGTTGGCACGGCGACCACTTCAGTGTCATTCACCGTCAGCAGCTTGCGCGTCGTCATGTCCATCGTCATGGTGAGGCCTTCGATCGCCCGGCCCCACGTATGCATCGCATTGCGGCCCTGCGCGCAGGCGCCAAATCCGATCCGCGCCGTGGCCTGCTGTGGAATCGCGCGATAGGCCACGGGCAGCGCATAACAGGTGACGGTGCGCAGATCGGTAATGCCCCGCTTCTTGAGCGCGGCGACGATGCGCGGGTCCTTCTTGATCACTTCCTCAGCGCCAAACATCTCACTCGCGAGGAAAGGCGCCTGGTCATCCTTTAACTGCTCAAACGACGCCACACGCTTGGCCGTAATGTCCACCCGGGCCGCGTAACTCCTGCCCTCGCGCAGCAACACGACATCCGCCTGCCGCGGCACGGCCTTGCCGCCGAGCACCGCCTGCTTATCCGGCGGATGCAGCAGAATTGAGGAAAACAAAGTCCCCTCGCCCGCGTGGCCGGCTTTCTCGAGCGTGTCGTAAATCGTGAAGTATTCCGGGCTTGTCAGCCCATCGAGCGGATGAATCTGCGCGACAAGGGGCAGCAAGAGAATCGTAAGCAGAGTCAGCAATCGCATAAGTGAGAAACAGAATAGCGATTTTTCCGGGAACCTTCGGTCCGCTCATGCGTAGTGGTTTCTGACATGACAAAGCGCATCCTGTTCGCCCTTGCCCCCGCCGCACTGTTCCTGACCGGTTGCGACATCGACGATATGGGCTCCTGGGGCTCATCTGACCGTTTCAAGGAAGATTTCCATCTCTCCTACAAGGTGCAGCCCGGCAGCCGCCTCGCGATTGAAAACTTCAATGGCGGCATCGAGATCATCTCGTGGGAAAAGAACGAGGTCGAGGTCAACGGCACCAAGTACTGCGGCAGCGCTGAGCTGCTCGGTATGCTCAAGGTCGAAGGCGAACAAACTGGCGACACCCTGCGTCTGCGCACGGTTCGCGCCGATGGCAAGCGCTCCAACTGTGGCGCGAAGTACATCATTCGCGCCCCCAAAAAACTCCAGCTCGATGGCATCGTTTCCTCGAACGGCGGTATCCGCGTCGAGCAGATCGTTGGCAACGCCCGCCTGCAGAGCTCTAATGGCTCGATCAAAGTGCGCGATCTCGAGGGTCGCCTCGAAGCGAAGACTTCCAATGCATCTATTGACGCATCAGCAGTCATCGGCGATTTCACCGGCCACACCTCGAATGGCTCAATCATCGTGAACGATCTCGAAGGCGCTTTTGAAGGCGAGACCTCAAACGCCAGCATCAAGGGCCGCATCAGCAAGCTCGCCGCGAATCGCCCGCTCAAGGCCAATACTTCGAACGGCTCGATCGACCTCACGCTGCCCGATTACAAGGGTCAGCAAGTCGATCTCGATTCGAGCAATGCCTCGGTCACCGTGCACCTGCCCGCCAATCTGAACGCCGACATCCATGCCACCACCTCCAACGGTGGCATCTCGAGCGACTTCAACGTCAACGGTACCCAGGGCAAGAATCGTCTTGACGGCCGCGTCGGCGAAGGCGGTGGCACGATCCGGCTCAGCACCTCCAACGGTGGCATTCGCATCCAGAAGTTGTAACATCAGTTTCATGCGCACGTTTTTGCTGGCGTTTGCCCTTGGCGCCGTAGGTCTGTTTGCCCAATCCAAGGCGAATTGGAAGATTGCCTACGAGCTCCCGAAGCAGGTCAAGGCCAACTACGAGACCCCGCTCACGGTCAAAATCACGACTCCCGACGGCAAGCCCGTCAGCGGAGCTGAGGTGGAAACCATTCTCACCATGGTCGAAATGGACCACGGCGAGATGAAAGAACCCGCCCCGCAGGTGAAACCCGGCATCTACGAAGCAAAACAAAAATTCGTGATGGTTGGAATGTGGCAAATCGAAGTCAAAGCCAGGAAGGGCGCAACCACCGCCATTCAAAAGTTCCGCTACGAAGTTAAGGAATAACGAAAGAATGAACCCAATTCGGTTTATCAGCCGTCGCGCTCTCGCGGCGGCTGTTCTGCTTTTACCTCTGGGACTCATGGCCCAACCGCGTCAGGGCGGTCAGGCGCCTCCTGCGGCGCGCCCCGCCGCCGCGGGCCCCAAAAAGTACGAAGACGTCATCACCGCCAAGGCCAAGACCAAAGACGGCTTGTTCAAGGTGCACAGCGTCGACGAAAAGTATTACTACGAGATCCCCGAGAAGCTCTTCGGCCGCGATATGTTGATGTACAACGAGATCGCCCAGGCGCCCCCGGGCGTTGGCTACAGCGGCAGCCCCGGCAACTCGCGCATGGTGCGTTGGGAGCGCCGCGGCAATCGCGTGCTGCTCCGCATCAATCCCGTCTCCAAGCGCGCCACCAATGGCGACGCCGGCACACAGCTCGCCGTCGAACTTTCGAGCTTCCGCCCCATCATCCGCGCCTTCAACGTCGAAGCCGAAGGCAAGGACAACTCCGCCGTGATCGAGATCACGCCCATGTTCTCCGCCGACGTGCCCGAGCTCTCGGCCGTCAGCCTGCTTGCCGGTCTGCGGCTGCCCGCTGCCCCGCCGGTTGACCCGACGCGCAGCTTCATTGAAGAGATCAAGGCCTTCCCCGAGAACATCGAAGTGCGCTCGACGCTCACCTGGAATTTCGGCTCGCCTTCGCTGCCCCCCACCAGCCCGAATGCCCCGCCTCCGGCGCAGATCCCCGGCAACCTCCGCAGCCTCAGCGTCATGGTGCACTACAGCATGGTGCTGCTGCCCGAAAAGCCGATGATGGGCCGCTACTTCGACCCGCGCGTGGGCTACTTCACCGAACGCTTTGAAGAGTACGCCAACGACGAGAATCGCGTCGAAGGCAAGAGCTTCATCACCCGCTTCCGCCTTGAGAAGAAGGATCCCGCGGCCGCCGTCAGCGAGCCCGTCAAGCCCATCATCTTCTACGTCTCGCGCGAAGTGCCCGACGTGTGGCGCCCCTACATCAAGAAGGGCATTGAAGACTGGAACGTCGCCTTCGAGCAGGCCGGCTTCAAGAACGCCATCCTCGCCAAGGACGCCCCCACCAAGGAGCAGGACCCCAACTGGGACCCCGAAGACGTCCGCTACAGCGTTGTCCGCTGGGCCGCGCTGCCGGTGGAGAACGCCATGGGCCCGCATGTGCACGACCCGCGCAGCGGCGAGATCATCAGCGCCCACCTCATCCTCTGGCATGACGTGCTTAAGCTCGCTCAGGGCTGGTATTTCGGCATGTGCTCGGCCCAGAACGACGCCGCGCGCAAGTTGCCCTTCGACAAGAAGCTGATGGGCGAGATCCTGCTGTACATCGCCTCGCACGAGGTGGGCCACACCGTCGGCCTGCGCCACAACCACAAGGCCAGCTCGGCTTACTCGATCGCCCAGCTGCGTGACCCCAACTTCACCAAGACGCACGGCAGCGTCGGCTCCATCATGGCCTACGGCCGCTTCAACTACGTCGCCCAGCCGGAAGACGGCGTCAGCGCGCTGATCCCGATCATTGCCGACTACGACAAGTTCGCCATCGAGTGGGGCTACAAGCCGGTCGCGGGCGCCAAGTCTCCCGACGACGAAAAGAAGGCTCTCGACGAAATCGCCGCCCGCCAGCTTACCAATCCGTTCCTCCGTTTCGGTGGTGAGGATGGCCCGGCGCAGGTTGACCCCACGGTCAAGACCGAGAACATCGGTGACGACCCCGTGGCCGCCACCACGCTCGGCTTCAAGAACCTCGAGCGCGTCATCAACGGCTGGCTCGTCAAGGCCACCACGCGCCCCGGCGAAGACTTCGACGTGCTGAAGGAAACCTTCACCGATGTGTGGAATCTCCGTCGCCTCTGGCTCGGCAGCGTCGTCCGCATGGTGGGCGGCGTGGTTGAGAATCGTACGCTTGCCGGCCGCGGTGGCGATCAGTTCACCCGTGTGCCCAAGGCCAAGCAAAAGGAGGCCGTGAAGTTCCTCAACGATCAGGTCTTCATGCCGCCGACCAACATCATCAAGCCCGAATTGCTGAACCAGTTTCAGTATTTCGGCGCCGCCGATATCATCATCAACCAGCAGAAGACGGCCCTTGAATCGCTCATGAGCCCGATGCGCTTCAAGCTGCTCACCGATGGTGAAGCCCTCGACGCGAAGAACGCCTATACCCTTCGCGAATTCTTCGCCGACGTGCAGAACGGCGTCTTCTCCGAGCTGGCCAAGCCTGGCGTCTCTGTAGACGTCTACCGTCGCGCGCTGCAGCGCAACTACCTCGAACACATCAAGACCCTGCTCAACCGTCCGGCCCCGGCCGTCGCGGCAGCGGGTGGTCGTGGCGGTGGCGAGCTGGCGGCGATGTTCAGCGCCACCTGGCAGCAGACCGATTTCCGCGGCACCGCCCGCACCATGCTGGAGCAACTGAATCAGAAGCTTGCAGCGGCAGCGGCCACCGCCAAGGACCCGGCAACCCTCAGCCACATTAAGGACTGCCGGAAAGAGATTGAGATGATTTTGGACCCCAAGAAGAGTTAAACTGTAAGAAGGTTTTGGGCGAGTAGCTCAGCTGGGAGAGCACCGCGTTCGCAATGCGGGGGTCGAGGGTTCGAATCCCTTCTCGTCCACCAAAGTCTTATCTTTCCAATTAGCCCGAAGTCGTCATCGACTTCGGGCTTTTTCGTTACAATCGCAAGAGCAATCCCCATGGTCCTCTCCGACGTAGACATCCGCAAAGCGCTGGCCTCGGGCCGCATCAACGTGAGCCCGGCGCTGCCGGAAGAAAACATCGGCAGTTGCAGTGTCGACTTCCGCCTGGGCAACGAGTTCAGCATCTTCGAACACTCCAAGCACCCGTTCATCGACCTGCGCAACAAGGTGGAGATCGAGAAGCTCATGCGCCCCATCGTCGTGCCCGACGGGGAAGCCTTCATCCTGCAGCCGCGCGAATTTGCGCTCGCAATCACGATGGAACACCTCGAGCTGGCCGACGACATTCTCGGTCGCCTCGAAGGCCGCTCGAGCCTCGGCCGCATCGGCATCATCGTTCACGGCACGGCTGGCCTCTTCGATCCGGGCTGGAGTGGCCGCGCCACCCTCGAGCTCTCCAACCTCGGCATCATGCCCGTCGCGCTCTATCCCGGCATGCGCATCTGCTCGATGACGTTTGAGCCGCTCTCTTCGCCCTCATCGATGCCCTACCGTCGCAAGCCCGGCAACAAGTACGCCGGACAGCAGAGCCCTCTCGCCAGCAAACTGGCAGGCGAACTCTAGTTCATCCGCGGCATCGGCGCGCCCACCTGTGCGCGCCACGCCACCAGTTTGTCGCGCAACTCGCGCACCCGCGCCGGTTGGGCAGAGGCGATATCGTGCTGCTCAAAGGGGTCGCTCGCGAGATCAAACAGCTCCAGCCGCCCGTCCTCAAAATACTCGAGCAACTTCCAGTTGCCGGCGCGAATCGCTCCCACGGGTGTTGTTGTCGGGTAGTAGTGCGGGTAGTGGAAGTACAAAGCGTCCCGCTCAACCTTGCCCGCCGGGTTCCGCAATAGCGGCCAAAGGTTCAAGCCATCTTCCGCCGCGCTGCCCGTCAGCGTCGGAAACAGATCCGTTAACCACACCGGCTGCTCACACGTCCCCATCCGCACGCCCGGCCCGCTCACCAGCAGCGGCACACGAATGCCACCTTCATACAGCGACCCCTTGCCGGAGCGCAGCGGCGCATTCGACGTCACCTTCTTGCCCCCGCTCTCGAGATATCCGCCATTGTCCGAGGTGAACACCACCAGCGTATTGCGCCGGTCCACATGCCGCAGCACCTGCCCCACGCTCTCATCCAGACTCTCCACCATCGCGGCGTACGCGGCATTCGTATGGTTCATCCCCGCGCGCAGCTTGCGCTCATAGCGCTCGATCATCGGCTTTTTGGCCTCAATGGGCGTGTGTGGCGCGTGGTGCGCCAGATAAAGGAAGTAAGGCTGTCGCTGTGCCCGCATGCGGTCGATCCATTGCGCCGCCTCCATGGTCAGCCGGTCGGTCAGATATTCACCCTGCGGCGCGGGCCCAAGCCCCGGCACATAACGGTATTCCTCGCGCACCTGCCCGCGATACGGGGCAAAGAATGTCGCCGGCGCCCCCCAGAACGTCCCGCCGATGTTGACGTCAAACCCCTGCGCCTCCGGATAATGATCCGCCGTCCCAAGGTGCCACTTGCCCACCAGCGCTGTCGCGTATCCCGCCTCCCGCAGCCGCTCAGCCATCGTCACCTCCCCGAGCGGGAGATTTGGCTTTGATGGCGCCTCCATCATCTTCCGGCCCCGCGGCGGATTTGCCGATGCCTCATGCCAGTTCGTGATCCCCAACCGCGCCGGATGCTTGCCCGTCATCAGCGACGCCCGTGTCGGACTGCACACCGGCGCCGGCGAATACGCCTGCGTAAACCGCACGCCCTGCCGCGCCAGCGCATCGAGATGCGGCGTCTCATGCAGGTCAGCTCCATAACAGCCAAGGTCAGCCCACCCCAGATCATCCGCGAGAATCAGCACAATACTCGGCTTGGCTACTTGCGGCACAGCAAGCAGCGATAGCAATTGGCGACGCGTCATGCCGCACCAATCTAGCAAATTTGCCGGAACCCCACCGGCCCCACGCGCGTTGACCCCTATGTGGCCATCATGGTACGGTTAGGGGCAGATTAACCAAAATTTCATCATCCCAATCCCTTGCTTCTGGCGTTCTGCTAAATCGCCCTCAAGATCGGGAATTGCCATATCCACTCGTCCACGGTCACAAGGAGATTCGTGAAAACTTCTGACATTTTGCATGCCTGGGGCAAGATCCTCCGCGGTGAACAACCTACGCTTTCCATCGAGATCACCAAGGAGTGTCCGTTACGCTGCCCCGGCTGTTATGCCTATGAAGATGCCCACCTCGGCGGCGGCGCCACTTTACGTGGCCTCAGCGACTTTAAGGGTCAGGCGCTGATCGACGGTGTCCTCGAAGTAGTCGACCGGCTTAAGCCGCTTCATCTTTCCATCGTCGGCGGCGATCCGCTCGTCCGCTATCGCGAGGTGGAAGAGCTCATGCCCAAATTGCTAGAGCGTGGCATGCACGTCCAGCTCGTCACCAGCGCCTTCCGGGCGATCACGCCGGAATGGGCAACGATGCCCCGCCTCACCGTCGTCGTCTCCATCGACGGCCTGCAGGAAGACCACGACATCCGTCGCGCACCGGCCACCTACGATCGCATTCTCAAAAACATCGAAGGCCAGCGCATCACCATTCACAGCACCATCACCGGGCAGATGATGAAGCGCCCCGGCTACCTGCGCGAGTTCCTGCAATTTTGGACGCCGCGTCAGGAGATCCATCGCGTCTGGTTCAGCATCTTTACGCCGCAACTTGGCGACTCGATGCCCGAGATCCTCACGCCAGAAGAACGCAAGCGCGTCATCACCGAACTGATGCAGTTACGCCGCGAGTTCCCCAAGCTCGACATGCGCGAAGGCATGATCAAGGAATTTGCCAATCCTCCCCAGAGCCCGAAGGATTGCATCTTTGCGCAAACCACCCAGACGCTCTCGGCCGATCTCAAGACCAAAGTCACTCCGTGCCAGTTCGGCGGCAATCCCGATTGCTCGCAGTGTGGCTGCATCGCCTCAATGGGCCTTGCCGCGGTTGGCAATCACAAGCTCGGCGGCATCATCCCCGTCGGCGCCATCTTCAAGGCTTCTGTCAGCATCGGCCAGATGATGCGCGGCAGCGAACCCACGCCCGCCCCCAAACCAGTGGAACTGAAGGTCCTGCGCTAGTCGCGGGACCTCTTCTCGTCAACACCTGTTCGAAAATCACACGACCTGCTACAATCGGGGCGTCTTGGCCCACGCTGCCCGTGGGATGTGTGATTTTTTCGAGCGGCCTGTCCCCTCTCGCCTATCTACATTCGTCCCGAAACGGATTCCTGACGCGTTACCCGGCTGACATTGCCCGGTAAAGAATTGGAGTCGGAAATGAACGACTCGGTCAAGCTCGTCATCATTGACGACGATGTTTCAAACCTCGCGTACCTGCGCAGCGCGCTCGACACCGAGGAAACAGATGTCGCCGTCTACAGCGATCCCGATGCCGGTTTGCGGGCGATCCTGAACAGCCATCCAGACATCGCGCTGATTGACCTCATGATGCCCGGCCTCAACGGCATGGATGTTCTCAAGCGTGTCATGAGCCATGATCCTTCGATCGAAGTCATCATGATCACCGGCTGCTATTCCTGCGAGACAGCTGTCGCCGCCATCAAGCAGGGCGCCTCCGACTACCTCGTCAAGCCGGTCCGCCTGGCCACCCTGCGCGAACGCATCGATGCCATCATTGCCCGCAGCAGCAACAAGCGCCGAGCCTGCCGGCTGAGCACCAGCCCGGACAATCGCCCAGCCTTCGAGGGCATGTTTGGCCAAAGCCCACGCATGTGGGATCTGTTCTCGATGATCCAGCGCGTGGCCCCGCATTACCGCGCCGCATTGATCACTGGCGAAACGGGCACCGGCAAAGAACTCGTCGCCCGCGCCATGCACCACCTCAGCCCCCATCACTCCGGGCAACTCGTGGCGGTCAATTGCTCTTCTGTTGTCGAAACACTGTTTGAAAGCGAACTGTTTGGGCACGTCAAAGGCGCCTTTACCGGGGCCACGCACGAAAAGACCGGGCTGATCGAGCACGCCCATAATGGCACCCTGTTCCTCGACGAGATTGGCGACATGCCGCTCCCACTGCAGGCCAAGCTGTTGCGGGTATTGCAGGAGAACGAAGTGCAACGCCTCGGCTCACTGGTGGCACGCAAGGTCAACGTCAAGGTGCTCGCCGCCACCCATCGCGATCTGCGTCAGGCCATTCAGGAAAAGCGCTTCCGTGAAGATCTCTTCTACCGGCTCTCAATGATCGAGCTTGAGGTGCCTCGCCTTGTGGATCGCGAAGGAGACATCCCTTTGCTCACCCATGAGTTCCTCACCATGTTCGCCGCCCGGTTTGGCAAACCCATTCACCGCATCACCCAACGAGCACAGCTCCTGCTCGAGCGCCATACCTGGCCGGGCAATGTCAGGGAGCTCGAGAACGCTATTGGGCACGCCTGCATTCTGTCAACCGGCAACCAGATCGACATCGAGGACTTGCCCACCTATCTCCACCGTCCCGATCGCGCTGCGGCACATGAGCCTGACGCAGCACGACCAACCGTCGTCACGATTGGCGAAATGCCGTCACTCGAAGGCCAGGAACGCAGCCTCGTCATCGAGGCCCTCACCAAGGCCGGCGGCAACCAGGCCAAGGCCGCACGCCTGCTGGGCATCAGCCGCGACGTCTTGCGCTACCGCATGAAAAAGCACAGTATCCGGCTTTAACACGCCGCTCCCATTGGCAAGCAACGTGCTCATTCTCTGACGTCAAACCACAACTGGTTTTGCGCGGCCAGCGCATGCGTAAGGAGAAAAGCAATGTTGGATGACATGGATGTCAATCAGGAACCCAAAGGCGCGGATCTGCCGGCAATAACACCCAACGGCGCCCGATGGTCAGTGGGGGGCTTTCTGTTGGGAGCCAGTGTTGGGGGCGCGCTGATGTATGTTCTGGATCCCGATCGTGGACGTCGACGACGTGCGATGCTCCGCGATCGCGGAACGAGCATGTTGCGCCAGGGCCTCGCCCAAGCCGGCCAGACGGCTGCGCAGTACAAGAATCGCCTCAAGGGCGTCGCCGCCGAAGCACGCCATGTACTCGATCGCGGCACACCCGATGATGCGGTCCTGGTTGCGCGCGTGCGCTCCGCCCTCGGCCATCTGATTGGCGATCCCGGCAAGGTGCAGGTCACCGCCAGCGAAGGCGTTGTTACCTTGCGTGGCATCGTCCAACAACACGAGATGACTTCGTGCATCGACGGCATTGCCGCCATTCATGGCGCCAAAGGCGTGGAGAATCAGCTTCTCGGCGCAACCCCGGCGACAGTGGCGACCTCATCCGTTCCGGGCTGGATGCTGGGAGTTGGCGTAGGCCTCGGGCTGCTCCGCATACTGCGGGGGCGTTAACCAGCCGCGGCTTACTCAGGCTTACAGCACTCGCCGCAATACAGAAAGCTTGACGTCATATGCAAAATGCTGCACATTAAGGCTGGGCGTTCATGAAACTTGTGGACGTAAGTCGCATGGAACCAGGTTTGTTTCAAAGCGCATTCACCGCCAGCGCTACGGCTTGCTGGATCGTCACTTGTGATGACGGCCAACTGATTGATGTCAATCAATCAGCGGTTGAGTTATTTGCCTGCTCGCGTGAAGAGCTTCTCACTCGAAAGGAGAATGACCTCTGGACCGGCGAGATCCAGTCTCCAGGCAACCAACTAGCCGCCAAACTCTACTGGCGCGCCGCCGACAACGCGAGCATCCTCGTTCAACTCAAACGCATCCCCACTTGCATAGAAGGCCAACTGGCTGAACTTGTCTTTGCCGAACCGGCACCCGATGCCACACTGCCGGATGCGACTGCTGATGCCAGCCAGCAAGTCGTGGAGGCCTGCATGGCTGAGATTGGTGATGCCTGTATACTGCATCGTGGTGGCCAGATTCTGGCGCTCAACAATGCCGCAATGAGCATGTTTGACATTGAGTGCCACTCGCATCTGTGTGGTCGCCCCGTCATTTCGCTTTTCTCGCCCGCATTTCGCCCCACCGCCCACGAGCGTCTCGAACAACTCGCCACGACCGACGGTACGCTCCCTATAGTCGAGACAACCATTACGACCGCCACTGGGCGCACCAGGGATGTCGAGTTGCGCGAGACATCCTTCGGCGTACCTGGCGCACGTTGGGCGATCACGATCATTGATGACCTGACGCGGCGGCGCGCCGAGTTGGCTCATCGCAACGAGATGATGATCAAGGAATGGCGCGTGCGCGCCGATGCGCAAGCAGCCGCGCTGTTTGAGCAGATCTTTGAAAGCTCGCCGGACGCGATGTTACTGATCAATCGCGAGGGTAGGATTGTGCTGGCAAATGCCATGGCTAGCGACCTGTTTCTGACCCAAAGAAAAGAGTTGCTGGGTAGGGAGGTGGAAGACCTTATCCCGTCGCGTTTAAGGCGTCATCACCACGAGCATCGCGAACACTACGCCCACCATGCCACACCACGCCTGATGGGAGCTGGCCTCGAACTGATGGCGCTACGCGCCGACGGCGGCGAGATTCCGGTCGACATCTCGATCAGCCCCATTCATTTTGGCGATGGCTTGCAAACCATTTGCGCAGTCAGAGATATCCGGCAAAGGCGGGAATCCGAAGCAGAGCTCAAGAGGCTGACCGAGATTCAGCGCGCCATTCTGAATGGCACTAACTACTCGCTCATCAGCACGGACACCGCGGGGAGAATTCAGACCTGGAATGCCGGCGCCGAGCGGCTGCTGGGCTACACTGCCGCCGAGGCCATGGCGCAAGCCAGCATCCTCTTCATTCACGATCCAGCTGAGATTCTCAAGCGTGAGAAGGAGCTGGAACATGATTTCGGCGGGTCCGTTAAAGGCTTCGATGTGTTTCGCCTGGTAGCCATGCGCGACGGCTGTGAAGAACGTGGCTGGCGGTACATCGGTAAGGGCGGCACGGCAATCAACGTCATCCTTTCCATCACCGCGCTTCGCGACCAGTCCGGGGAAGTAAGCGGCTTTCTCGGCGTCGCCGTCAATGTCACTGAGCTGAAGGTGAGCGAAACGCACGCGCGCGAGCTTGCCGAAACCTTGTCCGGAGCCAATCTCGAGCTGCGCGAGAACAACGTTGCCATCGAGAAGGCCAGTCGGCGCAAAGGGGATTTCCTTGCCCGGATCAGTCATGAGCTGCGCTCTCCGCTTAATGCCATCGTCGGCTTCACTGACCTGCTGCTTGAGGAACGCAAAGGCGCCCTCAGCGAGAGCCAGCGCTTTTACGTCAACAGCATTCTCGACAGCACTTCGTATCTGATGTCGATCGTGGATGACTTTCTCGACCTTTCGAAAATCGAGGCCGGCCGCATGGTGTTGCGGAAGGATGCCATCAATCTCGGCGCCATTGCCCGGGCGGCACTGGAGACATTGCTTCCACTGATCGAGCGCAACCGGATCCGGTTTGAAGTCTCGATTGCTCCCGAACTGCTCGTCATCGCCGACGCGATGCGCCTGCGGCAGATCTTCATCAACCTGCTCAGCAATGCAGTCAAGTTCACCAGCCGCGAAGGCCTTGTCAAGATCAGCGCCAGTAGCCATGACGCCGTCGTTGCGATCACGATCGAAGACACTGGAATCGGCATTCCACACGATCAAATCGCAAGTTTGTTTGATCCGTTCAACCATGTCGAAACTCCCTTCCGCATGCCTGGCAATGGCACCGGTTTGGGTTTATCCATCACCAAGAGCCTTGTCGAAGACCATGGTGGTGAGCTGTCCGTCGAGTCTACGCTGGGCAAGGGAAGCCGGTTTATCTTCACCTTGCCCAGAGCCACCGCGATGACTCCGGCGCAGCTCACCTGCTGGCTGGTGCATGATGGTTCTCCACATTGCGCGGCGCTACGGAGCTGGCTTGAAGCCGATGGGATCGTCGTCCACCTGATCGGCTCGCCACAGGATCTGGCCGCCAGGCTCGCGCAGGAAAAGCCTGGCATTTGCCTTGTCTATTCGGGCGTCGCGGGATCACTGGGCGGCCCTTTGGGCCTGACTGCGGTCGACAACAGGTCGATTCTGATTCTGCAGGATCGCTCCACCACCGCCAAGCGCCAGTGGCAGTTGCTCGAAGAGTTGCCTCAGCCCGTGGAACAACATGTTCTGCTCCGCAAGATCAATCTCATTCTTCGTCCGGCGGCGACCGGGCGTGCGGCTAATAGCGCTTGGGCGGCTGGTTGCTGAGCGGGTACCGGTGCGGGGGCTTGGGGCGCAATGACCAGTGATCCGCCGGATGCGCAAGCCAGTCAACCAGATACAACAAGATCGCCAGAGCGAGGATCCACAACAGCGGGCTATCTGCGAATGCGACGTAGAACGAGAATCCCAACAAGCCCACCAGGGCTATAGCGGCACCCAGCAGATCCCAGCGTCTTGCCAGCAGTAGTCCAAGAAAGATCGCCACAAAATAGATCGAGGCCATGGCGGGTGAATAGCCTTCTGCTCTCACCGCATCTGGCGACTGGTATTCCAGCAGCACCAGAAGAGCAAACCCGCCACCAATTACCAGTCCCGCGGCGCGGGCCAGGCGATGGATCAACTCGGGTATTGGGGATGGATGTGATTGAGCCATGATCTCACTCCAGTTCTGATTGCCTGAGGAAAGGGCGCGGCCTCCACAGTCGCGCCCATCGTTGCTACTGGTGCGTCGGATGCGCTGCGCGGCGGCGTATTGCCACCAACAGCAGCAATCCGGCGCCGAACAGCGCCATGGAAGCCGGCTCGGGGACGGAGCTGAAATCCTGTGTCAGGGTGCTCAAAGTCGCTTGCCCTGTCAGATGGCCCTCAAGCCCGATGTCCTTGTTGATCGTCAGAAACGAGCGGGTCGGATCGAGGCCATGCCTGTCGGTCATTGGGCCCGTCAGCGTGTCCACCTGCAGGCTGTCGATAAAGATGTCGCCTGGAGCAAACAGCGATTCGGTGACATGGATGGACGAATCGCCATCGGCGGCAAAGGACAACAGCCGTAATGCGGCTGAATACAGCGGCAGCCCGCTGATGTCATAAGTCAATGCCGTATCCATCGTCTGGCCAACATCAACATTCCAGGTTGCGCTCTGCAGCAGCAACCCGAAGTTGCCATTGGCGGGATCGCAGTTGTAGATCGACACATTGATCTGCGCGGCTGTGGGGGCATCCGCGCCACCACTCGCAAATGCCGCAAAGTTGCGAAAGCCCGAGAATGTTACTGGGCCACAGGAGAGAGACCCGCCGCCAAGCAGGGTATCCAGCGTTGCGGCATGCGCCATCTGCCCGGGCAGCAATGCCAAAGCCGAGAGCAGTAAAAGTGTTGCGCCTCTGCCGGGCGCGTTCTGCGTGAAAAATGTAAACATGTTCGCCTCCAATTGAAAGTTTCCAAGTCGGTTGTCATGGACGAGTCCGTGAGAGATACGGTCGCCCTGGTGTGAATGCATACCAGTGGTTGCAAGTCGTCTGCCAAACATGGCAATGCACAGTAAAGTCGCAACCCCCGCGCCAGACCACACCAACGCTGTCCGCACATGTGGGTGAATTGCCTGCAAACTGTGGACTTTTGGTTTGGCATCACGATTGCTGCTCGGTGTGTTGCCATGCAGGTCAGAACAGTCACCAATCAGGACAGTGGCTACGAGCCGCAAGTTGAATCCCCAGCCAGCACCGGGCAATCATGGACGCAAATTCTCCCCGAGGCAGTGGAGCAATGGGCAGAAGCTCCACTCGACCCCACCGAGCCACTCGAGGTCACCATTGACGAGGATGAGTTCGGATACATCCTTCGGATTGGTATGCCGAAGATCGAGTCAGGCTGCATCGAAGTCTTCGCGATCAACAACCGTGTCGTCATTCTTCTGGCGATGGGTGAATCGCGATACCGTGCAGCGCTTACACAACCGATCACGGAATCCACGACCAGCCGTATCTGCCATTGCTTTGACTTACCCGAAGAGATCGACGTTCCTCTCACTGCCGCCGATCTCAAGCAAAACATCCTGCGCGTCAAGGCTCCCAAGAAGAATGCCCCGTTGCCACCAGATGCATTTCTTCCCTGACCCACGCCATGCCCAGCCCCAACGCAAACCATGAGGTTGCCTACTTCTCAATGGAGATTGCGATTGATCCGGCGCTGCCAACCTACGCTGGCGGGCTGGGCATCCTTGCGGGCGACATGCTGCGGTCGGCCGCGGATCTCGGTGTCGCCATGGTGGGCGTGACGCTTCTCTACCGCCAGGGTTACTTCCTGCAGGAACTGACGCCTGAAGGCATGCAGCGCGAACTCCCGCTCTCATGGCGCCCCGAAGACAAGCTCGAGTTGATGAAGCCCACCATCGTGCTGCGGCTCAACAACAGAGACGTCCTCGTGCGTGCCTGGCGCTTTCTCGCGCAGGGGTGCAGCGGTGATGTTGTGCCCGTGTATCTTCTTGACACCGCCTGTCCGGAGAACCATCCTGACGATCAACTCCTCACAGGGCAGCTCTATTCTTCCGACCCACAGCATCGCCTAACGCAGGAAGCACTGCTCGGGCTCGGCGGCTTCTATCTGCTGCAGCGGCTCGGCCACGCGCATATCCGACGCTATCACCTCAATGAAGGACATGCCGCGCTGCTCTCGCTCGCGCTGATGGAGCACCACCTCGCCGGCAGACCACTGAACTCGGTCACCCTCGAAGACGTACATGAGGTGCGCCGGCAGTGCGTATTCACTACCCATACACCAGTTCCCGCAGGGCATGACCAGTTCCCCATCGAACTGGTAGGCGAGGTACTGGGCGACGATCGCGCGGCCGCCCTCGAGCGATCCGGCGGCTTCATGCATAACCGCCTCAACATGACCTACCTTGCGCTGTACTCCTCGTACTACATCAACGGCGTCGCCATGCAACACGCTGAGGTCTCGCGTGGAATGTTTCCCGATTACCCAATCCGCGCCATCACCAACGGCATTCACGTCCCCACCTGGCTCGCCCCGCCTTTCGTTCGTCTCTTCGATCGACACATCCCCGAATGGCGCAAGGACAATCTCTACCTGCGCTACGCCATCGGCATTGATGTGCACGAGATCCTTGAAGCACACGAGCAGGCCAAGGCTGCTTTGCTGGCCGAGGTCAAGCGCCTCACTGGCGTGGCCCTCGAGCAGAGCATCATGACGATCGGCTTTGCCCGGCGCGCCGCGGCTTACAAGCGCGCCGACCTCATCTTCACCGATCTGGAACGCCTGCGCCACATCGACCTCAACCGCGGCCCCCTTCAAATGATCTTTGGCGGTAAGGCCCACCCCAACGACGAAGCCGGCAAGACGCAGATCCGCCACGTGATCGAGTCCGCCCACTTGCTCGCCCCCAACATCGAGGTGGTCTACCTGCCCAACTTTGACTGGGCGCTCGCCCCGCTGCTCTATAGCGGCGTAGACCTTTGGCTCAACACTCCATTGCGTCCGCAGGAAGCCTCGGGCACCAGCGGCATGAAGGCCGCGGTGAATGGCGTCCCAAGCTTGAGCGTGCTCGATGGCTGGTGGGTGGAAGGTTGCCTCGAAGGTTTCACGGGCTGGGCCATTCAGGAGACGGTTGACGAGGCCTCCAGCCTCTACGATCAACTCGAACAGAAGATCCTGCCGCTGTTCTACGGCCGCCCCCTCGCATATGCCGAAGTCATGCGCAACGCCATTGCACTGAATGGCTCGTTCTTCAATACTCAAAGGGTGGTCACACAATACGACGCCAACGCCTATTCGCTTGCCCCCGAGACCTGAGGCGCTCCGGTTCCGCAGTCCGGTGTGAAATCACCCACAAATGGGGAAAAGGCATGACCCGCCACACCTTACTCGCTCTCTTTACCGCCCACCTGCTCCACGGCCAGTTCACATCTCCCAGCGACCTTGCTATCGCTTTCGAGCAGCAAGTATCCCGTCGTCTGCAAATCTCCATTGCGGACCAATCCCGCTATGCCGACCTCGCGCGATCCGCCATAGCTCCCATCTCGCGGGAACAGTTCGTTCTGCTTGTCGATGCGAGCGAGTCGGTACAAGCCGCCATGATTCTCTGGCTGGCGCCCGACAGCTCCTTTCTCCTGATTGGAGCGGCCCCCGTTTCCACCGGCAAGGCCGGTCGCTTTGAGCACTTTAAAACCCCACCCGGTTTGTACCGCCACATCCCTGACAATCCGGATTTTCGCGCTGAGGGCACCCGCAATGAGAACGGCATCCGCGGCTATGGCGCCAAAGGCATGCGTGTGTTCGATTTCGGCTGGCAGAAGGCCATCCGTGGTTGGGGCCGTGGCGGTGAGAGCACAATGCGGCTTCAGGTTCACGCCACCGACCCCGATCGCCTTGAGGGCAAACTCGGCACGGCACAATCGAAAGGCTGCATCCGCATATCCGCGGCCTTCAACCAGTTCCTCGATCACTACGGCATCCTTGACGAAATCTATGAGCAGCAGGCCCGCGATGGCAAGCCGTCGCGTGTCTTGCTTCCGGATCGTCAACCCACTCCGTGGGCCGGGCAGTACCTGCTGGTTGTGAACACCGGTCTCAAGACAGTTTGGTAACTCACCTGCATGCCATATGGCATGGCTGCTGGAGTCGTTATCGTCATCGGGAACCTGGCCACGGAGCGGCCGTGGTTTGGAGAGCTGGCACGCACCTTTGGCTGGCGCTATCGCGAAGTCAAAAGCCTCGACGCGTTACGCGAAACAAGCGCGGAGAAGATCGTGGCGGTATTCTTCAATGCCGCTCTTCTGGATATGCCATGGAAAGATTGCCTGGCCTGGATTCATTCGGTTACTCCGGAAGCACTCTGCATTTTGTGTCGTCAGTTTACAGAATCGATTGACGTGAGATCACTTTCCAGCTGGGGAGCGTTTCATGAGGTCCCATTGCCGCTCGAGTTCTCCGAGGTAAGACAATCGCTGGGGTTCGTCGCCGCGGCACGTCGTCAGCAAACTTTCAAATCGGGTCAGAATCCACAAGTTGCTTTATGAACTTGGGGTGCTGGTTGGGCTGGCGGCCGGAGCCACCTGTATCGTCAGCCCAACTTGCAATCAAGGAGCAGTTATGGCCGCAGCGAAGCCCAAGGGCGACTCACCGCAGATTCGAATGTGGCATTGGCAAACATCATCACTGCGCAGTAGCCCAGCGTCAGATCCGCCGCTGCCCCTGCTTGAGCTTACGCTTGAAGCGGGCAGGGCGGCACGCTTCTTCGGCGACCTCATCACAATCGGGGTCTGGTCACCCGTGCTCGACATCTGGCACCACAACGGCATGATCACCATTCAGGTGGAGTTGCCGGGACTGCGCAAAAAAGACATCCTGGTGCAGATCTGCGCCGGGGATATCTTCCTGCGGGGCGAACGGCATTTTCAGGCCACACAAGAAGCTGCCGAGAACTGTCAACTCGAGCGGAGCTACGGCTACTTCTGGCGTGCAATCACACTACCCCCATCCGCCCGCACTCATCAGCTTCGCGCCACTCTGATCGATGGCCTGCTCACACTTTCCATTCCCGTGCCCGCTGTCAGGCACAAAGCAAGCACACTTCGCATACAACCACCAGAACCATTGCGCTGCCCGACTGGTTGATGGTTACTGCGAACCCAGACACAACCAGCATTCAGGAGTTAACCATGCGAGTTCAAGAATTAATGACCAGCCATCCCATTTGCTGCCGGCCGGATACCAATCTGGCCGCTGCTACGGCCCTGCTTTGGAACGGCGATTGTGGCGCGGTTGCCGTGGTGGATGATTTGGGCCAACCAGTCGGCATCATTACCGATCGCGACATCTGCATCGCCCTGGGCACCCGTGATCAGCGAGCATCAGAAGTGATGGTCGATGAGGTGATGCACACCCCGGCAGTCGCCTGCCCGGCGGGAGAAGACGTCGCATCCGCGCTCAAGCTCATGCAACGCAATCGGGTACGCCGCCTTGCCGTGGTGGATGACGAGGGCACCCTTGTGGGCATCATCGCGCTCAACGACCTCGTGCTGCACGCAGGAGAAGAGGGCCTTTCTGGCAAGCTGGTGCTCTCGACCGCACAGAAGCTTTGCGAACATACCGACAAGGCGCTCCTGGTGGTCGCCTGACGCCCCTGCTAGTCGGCCATCGGCCGGGTCACCAACCCTTTGGCCTCACTTTGCCTCGCAATCACCTCCGCCGCACTCAGCCAGTTCGATAGCGGCTCAGCTGTTTGTCCAAAGGCAAATTGCAAGGTCGCATATGCCTGCGCGTCTTCCGCGTCGCGGCTCCAGCGCGTATCCTCCACCACGGCCACCGCCCGCGTCGGCAGCGATGGATTAAACGTCAATGATTTCCACCGCAGGTCGTCTTTCTCTTTCACGCTGGCGATCAGTCGCATACCAGGGTGGGCATTCTCGAGTTCCGTCCAGGGGGTCTGCTCCAGTTTCTTCACCGTGCCCAGCCGCGCCGCAATCGCGAAATGCGTCGGCACGCCGCTGCGATCAAACATCGGCCAGAAGAACTGCGCCGCCAGATTGTGGTTAAACATTACGACTCGCGGCGTCGGCGTGTAATCCAGCTCTTCTTTCTGCAGCGTCTCAAGCAACTCAAGGTAATGCTTGCGCCGCTTGTCAGCCGCCGCCTGGACGCCTTTGCTGACGGCGGCAAAGTACTCTTCGAGCGGCTTCTGCAAATGGTAGTTGCTCCGCAACTGAGCCAGCACTTCGCGCGCTACCTCTTTTGGCAACACCACGTTCTCCCCGATCAACAACACTTCGAGCAGCGTATTGCGATCCACCATCACCGTCACCTTCGCCTGCGGCGAGATGACCGCCTCATAAAAGCTCAGCGACTTGTCCACCACCTTCTGTGTCCAATCGAGCCGCTTCGTCTCGGCCCAGCGCTGGTCGGGAGAGAACCGCATGGCCGCCTCATAGAAGAGCTGCGCGGCTGCATACGATTGCTTGTCCGCCACCCGCGCCACCACCAGCATGGCCGGTACAACATCCTTGTTCTGCCTGAAGGCGAACGCATGCGTCACGGCCCAGAAGTTCTGATCCTCCGCTGGCCCGGCGTGATCGCCCAGGAATGGCACCCCCACCTCGGGCGCCGTCGAGGCCGGCATGTTCGCAAGGCGCGCAAACTGCGCTGGCAGCGAGATCTTCACCACGCCATCGAGATCCAGTTCCACGCTTGCTCCCGCCGTCACGTACGGTCGCTGGCAGGCTGCCAACACCCCAAGCAGGCACAACACAAGTATGGGAGCGGAAAATCGCATAGGGGGGCATTTGATAGTTTAGACTGGAAAGAGCGGGCGCGTAGCTCAGTTGGTTAGAGCACCTCGTTTACACCGAGGGGGTCCGGGGTTCGAATCCCTGCGCGCCCACCATTCTCCGCTCCATGTATCGTGGACGCTTTGCCCCTTCCCCCACCGGCCCTCTCCACTTTGGCTCTCTTGTTGCCGCGCTGGCCAGCTATCTGGAAGCCCGCCAACAACAAGGCGCCTGGTTGTTGCGCATTGAAGATGTCGACACCACCCGCGCCCGCCCCGATGCCACTCGCGCTATCCTCGGCACGCTTGAATCCCTCGGCTTCCGCTGGGATGATACAGTGCTCATCCAAAGCGAGCGCGGCGCCATATACCAGCAGGAAATCGATCGCCTTGGCGAGTGGACCTACGCCTGCGGCTGCAGCCGCAAAGACGTCGGCGACGGCCCGTATCCCGGCACCTGTCGCAACGGCATCCCCGCGGGCAAATCTCCCCGCGCCACCCGCTTGCGCGTCACCAATGAGGAGATCTGCTTTGACGATGCGTTGCAAGGCCGCTTCTGTTCACGCCTCGAACAAGACCTGGGCGACTTCGTACTTTATCGCTCCGACCTCAAGCTCTACTCTTATCAGCTCGCGGTAGTTGTGGACGATGAGCTCACCGGCATCACCGACGTCGTCCGCGGCGCCGATCTGCTCGATTCAACACCCCGCCAAATCTGGCTCGGCCGCCTGCTCGGCTACCGCCCCTTACGTTACCTGCATGTACCGCTTGCCACCGGCCCCGACGGTGAAAAGCTCTCAAAGCAGAATCTCGCCCCCGGCATCGACGCGAACAATGCCACCAGGCTGCTAAGCGACGCGCTCGAGTTCCTCGGTCAGCAACGCCCCCCTGCTACGCTCACGCTGACAGCGCTCTGGGACTGGGCTATTGCGCACTGGGATCGGCGACGGCTACCAGCCGTGGCGAAGCGCCCAGCGCCTTGAGCGCTTTCTCAACCTCCACCAGATCCTCCTTCATCGCCGCATTCGAACGCTCATTTCGAATCAGATCAGTCAGCATGTGGTGCGCAATGTTCAATTGATCATGCGCCCGTTGTCGCTGCCCCATTGCCGTATAGATCTGCCCCAGATACAGGTGCGACTCGGCCACTTCTCCCTGCGCCCCGGCATTCGACCGGTTCTGCATCGCCAGCGTTTCGCGCCCCTTGAGCGCCACTTCGGCCAGCGCCAGCGATTCTCTGAGCTTGCCCATCGCCAGGTAGGTTAACGCCGTCCGCACACGGTTTGTCTCAAGCAACGTCCGGCTACGCACATCGCGCGGATCGGCCTTCGAAATACGCTCAAAGTAAGTCCGCGCCACTGCATACTGTTCCAGCGCATCGGCATACCGCCCCAGCCTGTTCAGAATCACCCCGAGATTGTTATGCGCCCAACCCTTGTTCAGCTGCAGCTGCGCATCAGCAGGATCCTTCAGGAACAACTTCGTGTCAACCTCAAGCGATTGCCGGTAGTGCTCGAAAGACTCCTTCAGCTGCCCCTCATGCATCTCAATGGAACCCATCCGCGCCAGCGCCAGTGCATAACCGCGCAGATCGGCATTCGAGTCCGGGCTTGCCGCCAGAATCTCCTGATACATCTTCAGGGCCTCGCGACGCGTCTCCATCACACCCGCAAAGTCCCCGATCTGCGACAGTGACGAGGACAACGTCGTCAGGCTCGCGGCAAGATCCCGCTTGAAAGTAAGGTTCTCCGGATTACCCTCGTACATCACCTGCCGGATGCCCAGCGCCTTCCGCTCATAACTCAGCGCACCCTGCGCATCCCCCATCGCCCGCATCGCCGCCGACAGGCGATTGTAGATCCGCGCCAGATTGTTGCTCGCCGGAATGAAATCCACAGGCCGCTTGGCCTCACGCCGGATGTTCTCGCGCAAGAGTTCCGCTTTGCGATAGCTCTCAAGCGCCTCCTGAGTCTGCCCCAGGTTCGTCACTCCAGGTCGCCCCTGAATGTCGCCAATCTTTTCGTAAGCCGCCGCCAAATCTTCTTGCAGCTTCGGGTCCTGATTCTCCTCGCGCGCCAGTTGATCCAGATACCCCAGTGCGCTACGCACCAGTCGTGCCCGCACGTCCGTTGAGCCCTGCAGTGAAATCAGGCTCGAATCCGCATCGAGCAGAGAATTTGCGAGCGCCCGCAGTTGGTCAAACCGCTGCCGCGAACTCGCTTTTGAAAACCTTGCCTGCCCCGCCTGATAAAACCCGAATCCGAGCGCCCCCACCAGCGCCAGCGTCGCCACCGTCGACACCGCCACCACCCGCGCATTGCGTCGTACAAACTTCGTCAGCCGGTAGCCGCGCGTCTGCGCCCGCGCCGAGATCGGCCGGCACGCCAGGTGCCGCGAGATGTCTTCACTGAGCGCGTCCACCGACCGATACCGCTGATGCCGGTCATACTCAAGCGCTTTGTGGACAATGTTGTCGAGGTCCCCGGCCATGCGCGCATCGCCGGTTACCACCGATGGTTTGGGCGGCGGCTCGCGCCGCAGCTTTTCAAGGATTTGCTGGTTCGACAAGCCCGTAAAGTCATGCGGCTTCTCGCCCGTCAGCATGAAGAACAAAATGCGCCCCAGCTCATAGCAATCACTCTCGATCGACAGCGGCTCCCCGCGCAGTTGCTCGGGTGAGGCCCACCACGGCGTCAGCGCGGGCGTCATTGTCACGGTGTTATCCGCCTGCACACTTTGCGTGTCCTGCTCGAGCAGGCGGGCGATGCCAAAGTCGAGCACCTTGGGCGTGCCATCTTTGGTGATGAGAATGTTCGACGGCTTGATGTCGCCGTGCACAATCAGGTTGCGATGCGCGTACGCAATGCCGTCACACAGCGCCTGAAATACCTTCAGCTTCTGCGACAGCGTTGGCTGCGTCTCGCGCAGCCAGGTCTCAAGACAAATCGCGTCCAGAAACTCGGTGACGATAAACGGCACGCCATCAAGCGTCACCCCGCCATCGAGAAACCGCACAATGTTCGGATGCGCCAGCGTGGCGAGGATCTGCCGCTCCATGCGGAAGCGCCGGCTCACATAGTGATGACCGCCTGGAAAGCGAATCACCTTCAGCGCCACCGCCAGCGAGGCGCCATCCATCTGCTTGGTGGCCCGGTACACGCTGCCCATCCCGCCCTGGGCAATCAGCCGCTCCACGCGGTACTCGCCCACCCAGCGCCCGATCAGCGAATCACCAAATCCCGTCAACTGAATCGGCGAGTCTTCAAGAAAATCCGGCTCGGCTTCTTCCATCGAAGCGAGCAGCGATTCTACTTCCGCAATGAGTTCACGATCCCCTGACCCCGCTGAGAGGACAAACGCCTTGCGATCTTCCGGCGGTAGCTCGGAGGCATCAGCAAGGATCTGTTTGACCTGTTCCCAGCGATCGATCATGCGCCTGGTATCTCGCCCGGTTTTGTGCGCGACAACTCGCGATGCAACCACGCGCGCGCGCTCACCCAGTCGCGCTTCACCGTCGCCGGCGAAACACCCACCACCGTTGCCGTCTCTTCAATCGACAGCCCGGCAAAGAAACGCAGCTCGACAATACGAGCCTGCTGCGGATCCACCTTGGCCAGCGTCTTCAGCGCGTCATCGAGCGCCAGAATTTCCCAGTTCTTCTTCTCGCTGACACCCAGTGCCTCATCAAGCGAAAGGGCCGCAAACCCCGACCCGCGCTTCTGTGCCCGCGTCGCGCGAATGTGGTCCACCAGAATGCGGCGGATCATCTGCGCCGCAATCCCGAAGAAATGCGCCCGCGACTTCCACGACACCTCACGCTGCTGGATCAGCTTCATGTAAGCCTCGTGCACCAGCGCCGTCGCCTGCAGCGTATGCCCGGGAGCCTCAAAACGCATGTAGCTCGCCGCCAGCCGGCGCAGCTCGTCGTAGACGAGCGGCAGCAGATCCGCCATCGCCGCGCGATTGCCGTCAGACCAGCTCTGAAGCAGCTGGGTCACTTCGTGGTTACCAGTCGTGTTCAATTGTTGTTCTTCTGCTTCAAGGACCATCATGTGCTCTCCAAAAGCTCCTTACGTATGGGATACGCGTGAGTTTCGAAAATGTTCGGCCCGAGATTTATTAATTTTAAGCAAGAGTCGCCCCCAACTCAAATGACAAAATAAAAACATGGCAGGGCGGCTGCACAAGCGAGCAGATTTTGAGTCTCGCGTTCTGGCGGGCAATCGTGAGCTCGTGATCTATCTGCCCGAGGGTTACGACGAACACCCGGGGCAGAAGTACCCCGTCATGTATTTCCATGACGCGCAGAACGTCTTTGAAGGCGCCACCGCCTACGTCCCCGGGCACTACTGGCGCGTTCCCGAGTCCGCCGACCATCTCATCGCCTCCGGTCGCATGCAGCCGGCCATCCTCGTCGGCATTCCCCATGGCGGAGACCGGCGCGTCGATGAGTTCACCCCCAGCCGCAATCCCCAGAACAGCTACGGCGGCCAGGCCGCGCTCTACGGTCGCATGGTTGTTGAAGAAGTCATGCCCTTCATTTCGCACCAGTACCGTGTGCTCGGCGGTGCCAGAAACACGGGCCTTGGCGGCAGCTCTCTCGGCGGCCTCGTCACGATGTATCTTGGCATTCGCTATCCGGAGGTCTTCGGCAAGCTCGCCGTCATGAGCCCGAGCGTCTGGTGGGATTACCGCATGATCCTCCGCAAGATCGTCTCGGTCACCCACAAGCAGCGCGCCAAGGTCTGGCTCGACGTTGGCTGTCACGAGGGCGACAATCCCCGCGCCACTCTGCGTGATGTGCGGTTGCTGCGCGACGTGCTCGTGCGTAAAGGCTGGCAACCCGGCGTCAATCTCTTCTACTACGAGGACCCGCAAGGCCGCCATGACGAAGCCGCCTGGGCCGCTCGCACCCCCGAGATGCTGCAGTTCCTTTTCCCCGGCCCCCGTGCTCGTGTCGAGCTCCCCATGGGCCTTGAGCTCGCCGGCTAGAACGTCCCTTCAAAACCGAAAAACACCTGTCCTTGTGCTTCCAGTCGCGGCAATGCCTGCCCCTGGCGCGATTCAAAATTCAGAAACAGTTGCAGGTCACCCCACCCCGCAAACACGATGTTCGGTCGGCCGTTGCGCCCGTCTGAAACGCGCACTGCATATCGTGCATTGCCCTTGGCGCCAAATCCCGTCGGGTTCAGGGGGTTGAACACGGGGTCCACGCCCCAGCTGAAGCCACTGCCCGGCGGCGAGATGCGCGATACCGGCTGCGGCACTTGATCCGCCAGAAACACTTTGAATTTCGAGTCCACCGGCAGATCATTGATCAGTTGCAGAATCGTCGTGCGGCTGCGCACTTCGGGGTCCACCGGGTCCTGCCGCAGCGGCACCGTCACTCGCAGCGAAAGCGCATTCACAGGCGCGGCAAGATCCGGCAGCAGCGCGAGTCCACTCGGTCGCATTTGAAACGAAGCCCCCAGGCGAAACGGTCCGAGCGGCGGCACCTGTGGCGACGGCCATTTCAGCTCCGGAATCAGTCGCGGTGGCTGTATCCCCGCCGGGGCGGGCGAGCCCAACTGTGGCAGCTTCAGTTCGAGCCGGGGCAGGATAAACAGGGGCACCACCACGTCCTGCACCTGATAGAGACGCCCGGCCGTCACCGGGCCGACAACGCCATCGGCCACCAGCCCGTTTGCCGCCTGAAAAACGCGCACACGCGCTGCAGTGGCGGGCCCGAAAGCACCATCCACCTTGAGCGGCGCCTGGCGGCGGATGTGATAGTTCAACACATCCTGCAGCGCGCGAACATCAGGGCCTGAGCTGCCTTGGGCTAAAGTGCGTGACACCGCCCAAGCTTAGCAGCCTAGCGAATCGCTTTCCATGCAATAAACAAGCCATCGGGAGGCACATCTTCCCAGTAGCTGATAAAGTCGCTCGACACCTCGCGGCAGTGCCGGCCCAGCAGCTTTTCCATCTGCCGCCGGTCAAACCATTTCTCCCACGCGGGCGTGTCAAACCGCCCCCAGTGCTCCACATTCTTGTCGATGATCACCAGCTTGCCACCCGGCTTGAGTACGCGTGTCAGCTCCGCTACCGCCGCATCGATATCCACCGCATGCTCAAGACTCTCGGTGGCATAGACGCAATCAAAGCTCGCATCGGCAAACGGGTATTGCGTCAGCGTGCCACACACCGGCGCGAGAGGTGGCGCCACATGCCGCAGCATCGCCATCGCCAGGTCCAGCGTCACAATCCGCGCCTCTGGGTTCTGCTCAAGCAACACCCGCGCAAATCGCCCCTTGCCCGACCCCGCATCGAGCACCCGCTTGCCCGCCAGATCCCCAAAGTACCGGGCAATCAGCTGCACGTGATAGATGCGCGGATCGATCGTCGAAGGAAAGTGTTCTTCATCACTCGCGGCCTGCTCAAAGCTCGAGCGGATCTCCGATAACGGCACGGCGGTCGTCTGTTGAGGACGACCGCCGCCGAGTTTCGATTTGAGCCAGTTCAGCAAGGTTTAGGGATGGGTCAGGAAGATCGGCAGCCCCAGCTTGTCAGCATAGTTCGGCCGGTAGCGTTCGGTGTTGTACATCGAACCGAGTTCCACCTTGCGCGGCCCCAGCTTCGGATCCGGGATCGGGCTCATCGTGTAGCAGCCGTTGACGATCGCCGTCATCAGGCCGCTCTTGTTGGCCATGATCGTGTCGAGAGCCATGTTGCCAAACGTCGTGGCCACCATTTTGTCGACAAAGTCAGGCGAGCCCGAGCGCAGGTCATAAGTCAAATCGCTGACAATCGTTTCTTCCTTGAAGCGCTTTTTCAGCTCTTCGGCGAACACTTCGCCCACATTCAGCTTCTTGCGGTGGCCAAAGGCATCGGCTTCGCCGTAATGCACCACCTGATAGCCCTGCCATTCGGCGCCTTCCGACAAAATCACCAGCGAGTAATTTGACGGATTCTTGCGCTTGTCTTCCATCAGCAGCTGCACCATCTTGTCGAGGTCAAACTTGTATTCCGGAATGCCGCAGCGCACGCTCGTCACGTAGCTCGTGTAGAGCGCCGTGTAACCCGCGTCACGGCCGAAGATACGAAACACACCAATGCGCTCATGCGAGCCAACCGTCGTGCGCTGGCGCTGGATCGCGTCCATGGCGCGCGAGATCGCCGTCGAGAAGCCGATGCAGTACTCCGTGTTGCGCACGTCGTTGTCCATCGTCTTCGGAATCGCCACCACCTTGAAGCCCAGCTTGTCGAGCGTCGCCGCATAGCTGAGCGTATCGTCGCCACCGATCGCCACCAGGTAATCGAGGCCGAGGCTTTCCAGATTCTTGAGCACCCGCGGGCTCATATCGTAGGTCGTCGAGGTGATGCCGTCCTTGGTCGTTTCCTTGGCGGCAAACGTCTCGCCGGCAAGAAACTCGGGGATCTTCTTCATCTTCGACGGGTTGGTGCGCGAGGAGTGCAGGAACGTGCCGCCAGTGCGGTCGATCGTACGCGTGTTCTCACGGTTCAGCTCAAGCACGTAGCGCGACTTGCTCGCCGGGTCTTCGAGGTTGAGGTGCGTCAGACCTTCCCAACCGCGCCGAATGCCGACAACATCAATGCCGAGTTCGTTGCCGCGGTAGGTGACACTCTTGATCACCGAGTTGAGACCGGGGACGTCGCCGCCGCCCGTAAGAATACCGATACGCCGATTGGCCATGAATTCTCCTTGGAACCAGTATTTGGGTGGAAACTTCCATTGTAGCCACCGCTGGGGGTGCGATAGGGAGAGAAAATTGTCGTATACTCAGCTAAAGGAGCCCTGCGGCCCAAGCCACAGGGTATTTTTTATGTTCATCGTTCTTACGATTCTTCACGTGATTGTTTGCCTGATTTTGATCGGCGTTGTGCTGCTGCAGAGTGGCAAAGCGGCGGATTTGGCGGGAGCGTTCGGCGGCATGGGCTCGCAGACGACTTTCGGCCCCCGCGCCGCGGCGACCGTCTTGTCAAAGGTAACAACTGCCGCCGCTGGCCTCTTCATGGTCACCAGTCTCTCCCTCGCCGTCCTCGCTACGCGTGACGCCGGCAAGGCTGGCTCCGGCACGGTTCTCGAGCGCACCAACCTGCCCGCTCCCTCGCCCGCGGCCACTCCGGACCAGAACAAGCCTGCCGTTGAGCTTGTGGACGAAAAGGGCGCGGTCCAGAAGAAGTTCGAAGTTGAACTGCCCAAGGGCGCCGGCAAGGATGGCAAGCCTGCGCAAGTCAAGATCGGCAAGGAATTGCCTGTCACTCCGGAAAAGAAGTAAAACTTTCTCCCGGAAGATGGCTCACCTCAGGCCATCGTAGTAAACTGGGAAAGTCACCTGCGGAGGTGGCGGAATTGGCAGACGCACTAGCTTGAGGTGCTAGCGGGTAACACCGTGCAGGTTCAAGTCCTGTCCTCCGCACCATAAGATCAAAGGCCCCACCGTTGTGGGGCCTTTTCAATTTCTCCCTCCTTCATCCCAACCCACTTTTTTTAAGACTTTCCCCTCCCAACTCGATAAGCGTTTTCAGGCGGACATTCAACATCCGTGTGCAATTGAGTCGAGACGAGGAAATTCACTATGTCTAGCGCAGTACTGACAGCCCCGACCCGTACCAAGGAAGAGCGGGCCGGCAAGTATCTGGCCTTCCATCTGGGTCGCGAAGAGTTCGGCATCCAGGTCCTGAAGGTGCGGGAAATCATGGGCATCCAGGAGATCACAGCCGTACCGCATACCCCTCCCCACACCAAAGGTGTGATCAACCTGCGTGGCAAAGTGATCCCCGTTGTGGATCTTCGCCTGAAGTTCGGCATGCCCGAGGCCGACTACACGCAGCGTACCTGCATCATCGTTACCGAAGTTCAGGGCGAGAGTGGCCCGATGATGATCGGCGCGGTCGTCGATGGAGTCAGCGAAGTGCTCAACCTCAGCCCCGCCGACATCGAAGACACTCCCGATTTTGGCGGCGAAATGGAGACCACCGGCATCCTCGGCATGGCCAAGGTCAAGGGCAAGGTCAAGATCCTGCTCGACATCGACTTTGTCATGACCCACCACGACCTCAAGGAAATCGGCCAGATTCTGAGCTAGGCAAAAAGGGGAGCCACCGATCGTGATGAACTCATCCGAATTCGAAGCATTACTGGAACGGGCAGCAACGCAATTCATGCTGGGTGATGCAGCCGACGCTGCTGCCGCACTCGGACAACTTAGTCGCTCCATGGCGACGGGCGAGGCCGCCTCGCTGGCGGGCGAGCTTGAGAAGATTGCCGTCTCCCAGTGGGCCGATGAGGCCAGTCGGCAGCGTATGGAGCAAGGCCTCGACCGCCTGCGCCAGATCCTGTCCAACCCGACGCCGTCCGCGGCGGCCCCGGCTCCGGCTGCCAGTCCCGCATCGAATGCTCTCAATCAGGATCCCGAGCTCGTTGGTGACTTCATTCTTGAGGCGCGCGAGCATTTGCAGACGGTTGAGTCTGGTCTGCTTGTGCTCGAGAAAGAACCCTCAAGCCCCGAAACGCTCAACGCCGTTTTCCGCAGCTTTCATACGATCAAGGGCCTGGCGGGCTTCCTCGAGTTCGCCAACATCCAGGCGCTTGCCCACGAGGTGGAGACCATCCTCGACCTGGCCCGTACCGGGCAGCTAGTCATGACGCCCGCGCTCATCGACCTCACGCTCGAGGGCGCCGATTATGTCGGCAAGGAAGTCACTCGCATCGAGTCGCAGCTCCAGGGCCAGAACCCGGGTGAGGGCGAAGACCCCGCGGCGTTGCTTGTGCGTGTCCGTGCCGTGATTGCGGGCGATTATGAAGCCGCGCCAACCAGTACGGCTGCACCAGTTCCGGTTGCAGCTCCCGTGGTGGAGCCAGCAGCAGTTGCCACGGCCAGCATTACGGCTACGCCCAATAGCA